>JACZYU010000030.1 GCA_022570935.1 Planctomycetota bacterium
AAGGTTTAAGCGGTAAACTGATAACAACAATACTCAAACCAGGCAAACGGTCAAATGGTAAGCAGATGTTAGCAATTGTGAAACGAATCATAACACAATTAAGAGCCCGCTGGGCAGATACTATCATAGTCTTTCGTGGAGATGGGCATTTCTCATACCCCGAGGTAATGCAATGGATAGACTCTCAGGAGAACGTTATGTATGTTCTTGGCTTAACCGGAAATTCCCTGGTGTCCCCACATAACTGCAAGGCATTTAACCAAAGCTCTTTGTTTATTTTTGAGTCTAACAAATAAGGAAAAGAATAGCAATAATAAGGAGTTACAACAATAGTATATATTCGGGATTGCATTTATACACCTAATAGCGTGTAAATACCTATACGCTATTATGAATATTTTTTATAGGACAACGTGAGGCAAATATTGCTCATAACCCTGTAATTAGTTGCAAATACCCTTGACACCATATCGTTTTCTGTGTATATTTAATTAAATATGCGTACAGCATATTACACATTAAGGAGGTGATATGAAAAAGAAAGATATTTTGGCCCATTTAGGAGCACTTAATAAAAACCCCGAAGGGGTAACACATTCTCTATTCATAGAACGCGATTTTTTTGATCCTTTAGATAATGTCCAAATTAAATATGAGATGCTTAGGGCCAACCAGGTTGATAATCAAAAAGTCTCTCGCATTTGCAGGCAATTTAACTACTCCCGGGAAGCATTTTATGTGATCTTAAGAAAGTTTAAAAAACATGGAATCATAGGATTTTTAGAGAGTTCACGTCAAAGAAAGAATACGGTCATGCTCAACCAGGATATTGTCAAAATGATTATTCAAACAAAATTTAATAACCCCAACATATCGGGTTCGAAGCTGGCCCGGAAGATTAATGTCAAATTTAATACAGATTATAAGAAACGTGCCATAGAAAAGGCCGTAAAGGTTTTAGGTCTCACGAAAAAAAAATAACAATTAAAATGATATCCGTCTCACATAAACATTTTTTTGTCTATACCGACCTCCAACAACGACGTTATGAATGCATGAGATCGGTATATTTAGGATTGACAAACATTAATGACGCCCTTATGTTTTACGGTTTTACTCTAAAGGATTATAATAACTTTGAGGCGGTGTTTTCCAGGTATTCATTCCCTGGTCTCCTTGGTCTCAAAGTAGAAGATATCAACAAGCCAAAGTGTAAGCAACATGACATTAGAAATGCTACTTATATTAATCGCAAATATGGGAATAGAAAAATCTCCTATATGAAGTGCCCTACATGTAATCATATTTTTTCCTCTAAACAGGGAACAGCACTGTACAGATCACATGTTGCTGATAAGGAGTATTGCCAGGTAATTACTGCCTTAGCAGAAGGCATGGGAATTCGTTCAACTGGACGAATATTTGGTATCGATAAAGACACTGTTCTCCGGCTGTTAAAAGATGCTGCAGAACATTGCCGGAAAGTATCCAAATACTTCTTAAAAAACCTTCATATTGAGGAGTGTCAAATAGATGAACTTTGGTCTTTCGTCATGAAGAAGGAGAAAAATCTTACTCCTTTAGATGAGATAGCAGGTGCCTTTGGAGACCAATGGATATGGATATCTATTGATGCCACACACAAAACTATCCCTTTCTTTGTCGTTGGTAAACATACCTTAAAGAATGCAATAGCTCTCATACAAGGTTTAAAGAATATAACCAATGGCCATATACCTTTTTTTACTAGCGATCAGTTACCCCACTATCCAGAGGCGTTGTTGAGGGTGTACGGTATTTCCAAGAAAGTTCCTTCAACTGGTAGAAGGGGAAGGCCAAGACGTCCTGAGTTAATACCACCACCTTCTTTAAAATATGCTCAGGTTGTAAAGACTAGAAGAAAGGGGCGGGTAGTAGATATCCAGGCCAAGGCTATTTATGGTAATGATGAAGATATCAAAGAGCGATTAGAAAGTTCTAAAGTAAGCCATTGCGTTAATGTCTCTTTTGTGGAACGGGTGAATGGCACCTTAAGGCATATTAACAAACGGCTTACCAGAAAAACTTATTGTTTTTCCAAGGATATTAGGTATCACAAAGATCAGTTAGACCTATCTCTTGCCTATTATCATCTTGTAAAACCTCATAAGGGATTGAGGCTTGAAATTAATCAAAACGAGAGAAGATGGCAAGAAAGAACTCCTTTCTATGCCGCGGGTCTTACTGATCATATTTGGACTATGAAAGAGTTAGTAACATATAAAGTCCCCTGAATTCAATTTGCAGCTATTTGGGGACACCAGGAAAAATGAGAGACTGTCGAAAAGTGCACCCAGGAAACCTACAGGGAATTGTACTTTGAAGTAATGATGTCCGTAATCACCACGTGTAAGCTCCGGAAAGGCTGTAAACAAGGCCCACCAGTAACACGCAAATTTATCAGTATAAAGAATAGAAATAGCGAGGGATAGAAAGTATAAATACTCCCTCTCTTTGTTTCGTAAAAATCCACTAAATTTCTCAGTGAATTCTTCCACGTTATTATCAGCATGAGTGTCAGGTCTTTACTTGATACATAGGCGAATTACCAATCAGACTTTTCTTTATTTTTTATTTTTCAATATACAATATTCAACCTGTCCCAGTCCGAACCGTCACGGGCGGGCGACTACGTCTTTCAGGCGGGTAAGACTGAACCAGCATAAGGCTTTTTGTCCGGGGAAGTTGAATAGTTATTTAATGCGCTGGTGATAAAGTTTGCTGTCAATAACTCCCGCCATGGCTTTTTCGTCCAGTTGCTTATTCAAAAATTCATTAAGATACCGGGTAACCTCTGCCGGATTTTCGATAGCATACCTGTAAGGCATATAGAGGGTTGGAATCTCACGGATGGAAAGCATCTCCTTTACCTGATTAACCTGTCGTCTGAATGTCTTGCCGAGACTCTCATCAGATACTTTTGCTCCACTGCGTCCGCGATCCTCGAGCATTTTACGTTGTGAAGCCAAAATCTCCTTGATGTCCCTCTCCATAAAGATAACCCTGTATTGGCATTTTGGAGGTAGGGCCGGCAGAAGCTGTGCTATGATCTTTACCGCCTTTCCCTCAGCATCAGGGAGCCATGACCTGTCTTTGCGGAGTTGTTTGACTTTTTCCAATTCGAAATAGCCGCGGGGATTATTATCGTCAGCCTTTCGCTCTTTATCCGTAAGGCAGGGATGGCCGCCCGCATCCAGCATCTGCATCAACATGGATGTACCGGAGCGTGGAAGCCCTGAAACAACCGTGATAAAGTCTTTAACTCCTTTAGAAGGAAATTCGATCCTGGGGACATCGCTATCCATGGAATCAATAGAATGATCTTCTGATATGCTTGCTTGAGTTGATTCCTGCTTTTCCCCGACAATTCTTTTTCTTCCTTGTGACGACTCCCGCAGAGCTTTTCTACGTGCTCTTCGCTGTTTTCGAATCTCCAGGATCTGTTCACGATGATATTCAAACTTTTCAGTGTCGTGCAGGCGATATTTATAGATATGCGCGAGGCGCTTATGTGCCTCGACAATATTCGGATTCTGGGAGAGTGCTATCTTGAGCGCCTCCTCCGCACGTTCGGTGAAACCCACACGATGCAGCGCCACGCCGAGGTAAAGATGGGCCTGTGGATAATGGTAAAGCATGCCCACTGCCGCAAGGGCCTCTCTACCAGCCTCCATATTTCTTCTGCGCGGGAGTAAGCTGAGGCAGTATCCCAGATGTGCCTGTGCGTTGTCCGGGTCTATCTCCAGTGCTTTACGGAAAGAGCGTTCTGCAAAAGTCCATTTCTTCATTTTGTTATAAATATTTCCAATCTGAATATGCAGATTGGGTAAGCGGGGTTCGGCCTTTTCTGCGCGCTTCAGGTACTCAAGGGCATCATCCAGTTTACCTTCTGCAAACAGAAGAGAGCCTAGCATAAATTCTTTACTGAACTTTCCCGGCCTGGCCTGTGATCGCAGGCGCCTCAACTCGTGCTGTTCCTCCCGGGTAAGCTCTTTCTCCTCAGCATCATTCTCCTCCTTTTGTTTCTTTTTCTGATTCTTTTTCTTTTTTGCTTTCTCTCCTTCCTCCTGCTTCCGTTTCTCGGCCATTTCCTTTAGTTTTTTACGGGCGTCTTTTGCCAGACGTTCCCGGGTCTTGAGAATGGTTTCTACGGTCTGGCGGCATTCCCCTATCCTTTCCAGGGCGTAATAACAATTAACCAGACGAGATGCAAAACGGATTTCATCCGGCTCGGCCTTCCAGAGTTCTTCAAGGATAGGTAATGCCTCGGTATGTATGTTGGCATCGATATAGTCCTGGGCAAGGTTGTAACGTGCTTCACGCACCGCATTCTTAGCCGCCTTTTCTTTATCCTCCCCGGGGTCTTCGATGTAACCAAGGGCAACAAGTTGTTTGATTGCTTCCTGTGACTCGGCCGGGTCCATCTGCCTGTCAGGTGGATGGCGGCCGTCATCGCCTGTTATTTCTTCCCAACTCGGGGTAGTCTCGATTTTGGATGGTTCTTCAAAAGCCTGTACAAGAGGTTTACCCTGCATGTCCTCTCCCACAGGAAGACCGAAAAGGGTCAGGATAGTGGGGGTAATATCCAGCAGGGTTGCCCCGAAGACGGTATCGTCCTTTTTGATTCCAGGCCCTTTCATGACAAAGATGCCATATGGGCGATGCTCTGCTGCGGGGCCGGCAGGTTCAATAGGAATACGTACAGGGCGAAGATGATCAGGATGAAAACCATGATCTGAAATAAGTATTACGGTGGTATCTTCTCCTGCCAGTTTCAGCAGTACACCCAGCATCATATCATGAAAACGGTATCCTCCTTCAACTACATCTTTATAATGTTCAAAATCCTTTTCCGGGATGTGCTTTTGCCTGGGAGGATGATACTTCATAAATCCGTGGCCAAAATGATCGATGGCATCATAATAAACAGCCATAAAGTCCCAGGGCTCCAACTGCATAACGGCAGTAGCGCAGGCATGTATTGTGGAACAATCCGCAATTATCTTGGCTGCCATCTCTAATCTAGGGTCTTTCTTCTGGTCGATCTCCGCTGCCTTTGGTATAAACGGGAGAATCTGCCCGGGCCCTAGTTCTGCAGGATGGATTCGCAGGTTGGCGATTTCTCTAGCCAGTCTCTGAGGATGTATGGTGCCCGGCATAATAGGCCATGGTTTATCAACAGGGACACTGGCACGCTGATAATGATTGGAGACCATCACACCCTTAATCGGCTCAGCAGGGTGAGAGGGCCACCAACCGATAACGTTTGACTTATAGCCATTCTGATTGAGGATGTTCCAGATTGCTTTGACCTTACGCGATGAATTAGTTACCGGGCGGACACCTCCGGCGTCAGGGTTTGGTTCTATAAACCCATGAATGCCATGCTTGAAGGGACGCATCCCTGTAGCAATGGACGTCCACAACATGGGAGAAAGAGGAGGATTGAGAGTGGCCAGATTCCCCATCACGCCCGCATTGATAAGTTTCTCCAGGGAAGGCATCTTACCGGCATCAAGAAGAGGATTAATCACCTTCCAGTCAGCGGCATCCCATCCTATCAAGAGAACTTTTTTGGCTAATGGTTTTATCATGTGTTGGAACTGATATCACGCAACTTCATAGTGAACCCCTTCATTCCCTTTATTAGAAAAAGCTTTTGTCAAGATAGAAATATATGATGAAACCAAAGGCCCTGAACGCTTCCAAATGTCATCTCTGAATCCTGGTATGCCCACTTTGGGAAGCTTAGTTCAGGATCTCCGACGTAGATGCGGAACTAAGCTATCCAGAAAGCAACCCACAATTCAGCATGACAGAAAGCGAGGTATTGCCGGTTCAATCTTGCTCGACTTCAAACTTCGATATTCTTTATTAACGCCAAACAAAACGTCGGGCCCATCCGAACGGATTCATCCGGGCGGACAAGCTTTATTCGACATTCATTATTTGTTATTCTTCTCTTTCCTTCTTCTCCTCAGATATCTTCCCCACAATCCTATCAATTTTAGATTTCGGATTTCAGATTTGGGATTTGTTTGTTATTTGAAATTTGTTATTTGTTATTTCTGGTTATTTTTTTCTGCCTGGAACGCCTCCTTAGGTATCCTCCTCCCAATCCAGTCAGGCCAATTCCTAGTAGTGCAATGGTTGTGGGTTCGGGGATGGGTTCAGATGCACCGTATACCGATGTGATATGAGATATGTCATTAATAGAAAGGCTAACCTGCTCACTTACATAAAATCCATCCATCATGTCAGTCCCTGAAAGATCATCCACATGCCCCAATCCTAGAGCATGACCAATTTCCTGAACCGCTACTGTAAAATAATCAAACGTACCACCAGGATTCCCATTCCCGATTGTCTCATCCCATGAATCTTTAAAATCCATCCATGCAACACCTCCCGTGATACTGTGTGTACTATCATGAGTAAAAGTTCCACCTCCCAATCCAAGAATACCACCTGGACGACTTGTTTCACCAAAAGCTCTCAGACTTCCGGTTCCCACATTAATAATGGCAGAATCAAGCACTACCGTATTCTGAATAAAGTTTAGATTACTTACGCTACTCCAGAGGTCAAATGCGTCAATTGCCCTGGCCTTTTGTCCTGGAGTTATTTCATTTGCAAAGCCCCCCACCGGACGAAAGTCGTAAAACACGTCAATGACAGGAGTAAGCGGGATCTGATCCAACCAGGCATAATGGTGAGCATCACCTGTCTCGGCAAAGTAGTGACCAGGAGTTCCCGGGTGACCCGGATCATCCGGTTCCAAGTGATGTGGTGCATAATACTCTAAGCTCTCTCCATAGTTTATTATGGGTGTTCCAAAGGTAACCGTTGAAATCAGTACAATAAACGTCGATGTTATGATGACATTCAATATGTGTAATCCTTTAGTCATTATTACGACTCACTTTTAGTCCTATCAATTTGATTAACAACCTGAAATAATCTAATTAAACTTATTTATAACTATCCTTTATCTAGTAAACTCTCACCAGTTGCCTGGCCGAGGGTATTTGATATTCATCATTCATCATTCGTTATTCTTTATTTGTTTTTTATTTTGTATTTCAATATTCAATCCACAATCATCCCGACCGAGTCGGATCTGTGAGCTGGTTCAGGGTCGTCCTCCCAACTGGGTTGGATCTTGAAGCTGCCTACAGGGTCGTCCTCAGGCGACAGGCGACAATCTTCTTCCGTCTCTTCCTCAAATAACTTCCTCCTAATCCTATCAATTTTAGATTGCGGCCTGCCCTGGTGCGATTTGTTCCACGAGGTGTACGCTCTTCGAGGCGGTCTGGGCCAGGGATTTCAGATTTGGGATTTTTTTCTTTCCGCATTCCGCAATCTAACATTTATCTTTTATCCTTGGTCTAAACCTTCGTCTCACCGCTGCCCCTCCCAATCCAACCAATCCAATTCCAAGTAGCGCAATGGTTGCAGGTTCGGGGATTGGTCCACCTCCTACGAATGCAATGGCAACTGCGTCAATATCTGCCCTGTGTGCAGCATCAAAGTGCTCACTGCCGTCAAAGTACATAGTGGCTATCCCCTCTGTAGGACTGCTCAGGTCGATGCGTATCAGGTCTTCATCATTGAAAATAAAATCTCCTATCCTCGCTCTCTTTGCCGTGGAAATTACGATAGTGTCCGAATCTATCACAGAAACAGCATCAATATTATTTTTTCCATCATGATCCCATCCATCTCCACCAAAGAATTCACTACCATCAAAGAAAAGGCTTGCAGTACCTGACGTTGGATCAAAGACTACAAGGTCGTCCTTATAAAATGTCAAATCGCCTATCGTTGCCCTGTTCTTGGTAGACAACAGGATATTACCATTCGATAAGACCGTTACAGCATCAATGTCTTCATTTTTGTCAAAGTACTCACTGCCATCAAAGTACAGGCTGGCTGTACCCGTGGTCGGGCTGGTAAGATCAATACGCACAATGTCTTCATCATTAAAACTTAGACTGCCTATCTGTGCAGATGATTTGGTTGAGAGCACAATTGAATCATCATCAAGGTATGCCACTCCATCAATGTTTTCGTTATGTCCGAAGAATGCACTGCCATCAAAGAAGAGCGTGGCCGTTTCAGTGTCCGTATCATAGACAACCAGGTCATCATCATCGAATGTAAGTCCCCCGAGAGTTACAGTCTTGGTTGCTGAGATCAGTAGCGGTATTGCCTCGGCAGCGTGAGCAAAAAACATTATCAATACAAATGATGATAACCACAAAAATCCAATTCGCATTTTCCTCTTTTTCATAATTTCATCTCCTTAATAAATCGTAATTAGTTATTAGATATTCACGCCAAACAAACCCGACTGTCTCCTGGGGCGACCCTTTAGCTGTCTCAAGATCCGACTCAGTCGGGAGTCGGACCTTGAAGTTAACCCAAGGAGCGTCTCAAGTGGCCGTCTGGCAGGTGTTATTAGTAATAATTTATTGGTTATTGGTCAATAGTCATTTATCATGTAGTCCACCAAGGTGGACCGTCATTGGTCATTAGACATTCGTTATTCTTTATTCTTAGATCCGGACTTTCGTCAGGACAAGTTTCGAATTTTATGGTTTATTTTTTCCATTGATTTTCTTCCTAATGTACCTTCCTCCCATTCCAGCCAATCCAATTCCAAAAAGTGCAATGGTTGTTGGTTCTGGGATGGGTTGGGCTGCTCCGTATAGATGAGTAATCGCATCTATATCTGATGATTGAAGAACGCGACGTGTTACACCGAACTGTAACACACCGTTCATAGGAGATATATTAAATTCGGCTAGAGGATGTCCTGTAGTGCTATCGTTATGTGAAAGTCCCAAATGGTGTCCAAATTCCTGAATTGCCACACTCATGTAGTCCAGCTCGCTACCTCCTATGCCGGATGGATCCGACCCAGTGTACCAGTCAGTCCTCCTAAGCATGGTCAATTCCTGTGTAAATCCTTGATTACTCGCCATTTCATGTTGCGGATGTCCATCCGTATAGCCTAAAGGATTGTGAGCAAGAAAATAAGTAAACTCAGCACAACCGATGGCGCCGCCACCGCAACCACTTGCGCCATCCCCGTGTACATGCACATCAGCAATAGAATCTGACGCCACTTCTGATAATGCTACAAGTGCTCCAGATGTATTCCACACCTCAGCGGCATCGCTGATACGTGCAATTTGATCAACAGAAAGAGCATTTACACCTCCATGACTGTGAACAAAATAAGTAACGGTTGTTAACGAGGATGGCGGTGTAGGATCAACCCAGGACCAGTGTGCCGGATGTCCATGATCTCCTGATGTTATCAGCAAATCATGCGAGCCAAAATGAGCTTTCGCAATCCCTAGTTCCTCGTCAACAAAGTCTATGATAGCACTAGATTGCACCTGCTGACAGATTCCTAACATCAAAATAATAAGTCCTGTAAGCAACGATACAAACCAACATCTTTTTATTATCATTATCTTTTTGATTAACATTTACCTTTTACTCCTTGTTTGACAGGATAAACGGGATTTATAAGATATTTACTCATTTCTCCTTCATAGCAATCCTGTAATTCGCGCCATAGGCGGACGTGTACGCCTGTCAAAATTACTCTTTCTTCTTCCTGATTCTTCTCCTCAAATAACTTCCTCCCAATCCAACTTCTCAATTTCTGATTTGGAATTTCGGATTTTAAGATTTTGCTTTCCCGCACGAGGCGGATCTGGAGCTAGCCAACAGGGTCGTCCTCAGGCGACCTTTTACGTCTTCGTCTTGCCGCTGCTCCTGCAAGTCCTACTAAGCCAATTCCGAGGAGCGCAATGGTTGCGGGTTCGGGGACTACGGTTGTGGTAATTTCAGCATTTTGTGCCTCAAAAAATGCGCCATTACGGCCATTACCGCTGAACGTTGATTGGACTGCAGCTACCTGCATGGAGAGAAAATCGATCTTCACTCCACTGGCAGCATCCGTCAAAAATGCGGCTGCTACGTTCTGGACGGCTGCAGAGCTGCCGCCAGAGGCATCTATGGGATTAAATGGATCAGTGAAGCCAAACATATCATCATCGAACGGGTCAGCAGCATTATTGTAATCTATAACTAATGTAGTGGTAGTTGCTGCCGATGTAACCATCAATTCACCACCAAGAAACATCGAAAATGAACCACCGGAATAATGCCTTGTTTCTGTCTGGTTCGGAATATCGAAAGAATATTCAACCCCTTCAGTGTCAGTACCCAACGTAAATAAGCCCCACTGTAAATTTAAATCTGAGACCACAAATCCATTAGAGGCAAGAGCGGTAGAGAAATTTGTAAAACCATTTATCGGGGCAGCACCTTCTAATCCAAAACTTGACGCAAGATCAATGTTATCATAATCTCTACTAGCCATGTAGTAATAGGCAACGGCACTGGTCCAGGATACCAGGCTATTGGGGATAGCATGTCCCGTCGCTGCCGCCCCAGGCCCACTGCCGGTTGCGTTCCAGGCAGCAGATCCCATACCCTCTGCCTCTAACCCCGAGGCTGGAATAATATCTGCGTGTACAGAGGCCGTCAACCAAACCACTATCATAAATGCAATTATTAACGAAAATACCCTCTTCATCACTCTATCCTCCTTTCATTGTTTCGAGTTTCCCCATCCGCCTTTGGCGGAGATATTCTCCCGCCAAAATGCTTGTCGGGCAAGTTAGTCATTTGTTATTTGTTTGTATCTTTCCCTTCCTATTGCCTACTGATGTCAGGCTGGAAGCTCGCCATAGCGAGTCTGCCTTAGGAATGACCTGACCTATATTTCTTATTTTAGATTTCTTGTTTGTTTCGTATTTCGTGCTTCGTATTTCGAATTTTATGGTTTATTTTTTCCCTTGATTTTCTTCCTAATGTATCTTCCTCCCAATCCAGCCAGGCCGATTCCGAGTAGTGCAATGGTTGCGGGTTCGGGGATTGGTTCACTTCCAGAAAGAGCCCAGACAACTTCACCTTCCACCTCTATATTTTCACCTCCAGTTGGATAACTTGGGAAACCACCACTTCCAAGTTGAGTTCCCAAAAAGTAATTCCTTCCTGCGATTATTTCATCATTGTACTGTCCGGATGTGTTTACGCTCATTAAGGCAAGCATAGCATAAGCAGTTGTCTGGCTATCCTCATCTGTACTATCCGGTGAAGCTAAATTACTACCCCAGTACCATGAGCCATTTGGATTTTGAAAACCTGCAAGTATATCTGCCAGGTCGCTAGTACTGCTAGCGGAGGCAAATGAACCGGCCGTTGGATCAAAATCTGTACCTGTAAGTCCGAGGCCAAAAACCCCTCCACTTAAACCAAGCATATCCCACCAGACATTATTGGGATCAGTATTGTCGAGTGTATTTATCCCATCCGTCAATGCTGATATAAATGCAGTAGTTTGAGACGAAGAGCCTACACGTTGTGCAGCATATGCGAGAGGTGCAAACTCCCAGGGTCGCAGGTTGATAGAGCTACCAGATCTAACCGTCTCGAGCCAAGAAATATATCCTGCCGTATCATAATCCATAGAGGGAGTACCTCTTGTATATGTTCCAGCAGTCAACTCATCAAAAAACTCAGTTGCTTTATCTTTGTAAGCTACGGTACCCGTAGCATCATAAGTCTTCAGCAAAAAAAATGGATTAAAAGTACCGACCCAACCTTCTGTTTGTGGTAACAAAAAATCTGCTGCATCAGTTGCACCTGTCAGGTGGTCGGCATCACCGGTAACACCGTATGCGCTTATTAAACCCATACCGATTGGACCCGTGATATTCGTACTGCCGGGACCGGCAGAACTAGGACCATGTGTCCATCCAAAGGAGCCGTCTGCGTTCTGGATAGTCTGTATGTGATCAGCGCCACTCTGAATCGCAGGTACCAATCCAACGGCAAAAACTCCGGAAGTCCACACTAACAACAAAATCGCAACACCTAACACGCTTAATACCCTAAACTTTCTCAATTTATTCATTTTCATAACCCCTTTCTCCTTTCTAAAAAGTGTGATTTGTAATTTGTATTTTTTATTCATCATTCGATATTCTGATTTCCCCGCTCAGCATGGTTTTTAATTTTTATTTGTTATCGAGCTTAGCGCGATTAAAGCAAGCTGACCAAGCTAAGCTAAGCTTTGGCTTGGGTTATTTAAAAATCTGCCTACTTTAAGAATTTATTAATCATATATACTCAATATGGAAGGCTACCCGCCAAAAAGCTCAGTCGGGCAAGAAGCCTTCCGCTTTCTTTACCGCGCAAAAGGCGTATGCCATACGCCCCTACATTACCGTATTTCTTTGCGGCTCTGCGTGGGAACTTCTTTTTCAACGTGTTTTTCCTCCCAAAACGCTTACATTAACGGTCTTCCAGAGTATCTTCATATCCAGCATCCAGCACATTCTCTTTATATATAAAATGTCATAACGGAGTTTCCTCTTTACGTCATTAATTGTCTCATCATATTTATGGCAGCACTGGGCAAGGCCGGTAATCCCCGGCTTTACGGACAAGCGCCTTGTATACCCGTGTATCTCAGCTTTAAATATATCGGCGAAGAATGGCCTTTCCGGTCTCGGCCCTATAAGGCACATATCACCCTTCAGCACATTTATGAGTTGCGGCAATTCGTCTATGTGCGTCCTTCTCAAGAATCTCCCAATGGAGGTTACTCTGGGGTCATTTTCTTTAGTCCACACTGGGCCTGTCTGTGATTCGGCACCCACGTACATCGTCCTGAATTTGATTATGTTGAACAGGCAGCCATTCCTGCCCATCCTTGACTGTCTGTAGAACACTGGCCCGGATGAGGTTAGCTTTATCATTATGGCTACTACAAGTAATACCGGGGAGGAAATTAACAAGGCAATTATTGAAATGCCATAGTCCGTTATTGGCCTTAATTGCCGGTATCTTTTCCTTAAAAAGCTGACAAGCAATCCGGGAATGTAACCCATTACATCCATACCTGACGGCCGTGGGCTGGAGATAGACATCGTCTCCTGCAATGATATATCTCCTTTACTACTCACATTAGACTTAAATAACTTCAACATATTATCTGGCCTCCTGCTTTTTTTTCTAAAAAGATAATCCTTTTTCACGCCAAGTTCCCCGCCTGCCCGCCAGTTTGTTAGGCGGGGACAAAAGGCACCCCTGCCCGTCCGGCAGGCGCCGAGGACAAGCGCAAGAACGCAAAGTATTACACTGCTGGTTCAATCTTGAAGATTGAACCTAAATATTCTTATTTTGAATTTTATGATTTTGCTTTCCTTTTGAGCTTTCTCCTTACTGCTGCTCCTGCGAGTCCTACTAATCCGATTCCTAACAGTGCAATGGTTGCAGGTTCTGGGACTACCGGCACTGCACTGGCTATGGCAATTCCCTGTGTAAAATTGGCGAGAGTATACCTGAACGCTATCTGGCCAGAATCATTCAGCCCATGATGGCCAAAATTAAGCCCTAACAGAGTTGATCCAAAGAGCGCATCTCCTGTCTTAATAACAAGATCGGCTATAAGATCAGACCCAGTGAAAATACCATGCCCTCCACCATCCAGATTGGCTCTAAACGCCACAAGACCGTTATTGTTGATCGATGGGGACCCACCGAAGAATGAAAACGCACCTGTACTGTCAGCTATAGTGGTAAGCCCACCGTCATCAATGAAAATTCCTTGGCCTATTGTGTTATGTACTCCCTGAAATGCAACAGTGCCAGCATCATTTATAGACGGAGCATCGCCAAGGGAGCTGAATGGATCAACGTTGGTATCTACTATTGTGTTGGTACCTGCACCGCTACCGGTAGAGATGCGTTCTCCACCCCCATCAAGAAGAGCATTAAATACAACCGTACCGCTGATGTTCATGTCCGGAGAGCGTCTAATGCTCAGCCCAAATTCACCACTGCTATCAACTATAGTGCTAAAAGGAGCAGGAGGAGGTCCACCGTTACCTCTGAATATGCCGGCCCCGCCAGCATCAAGTGCTCCATAAAATGCTGATGTACCGTCATTATTGATAACCGGATGACTGGTAAAATTATTAAAAGGATCCAAAGTGGGATAGAGGGTAGTTGTCGCCCCGCCACTACCAGTGATAACGCCCTGTCCCGCTGATCCATCATTAGACACAAACACCACCGTGCCATTATCATTGATGTCAGGATTTCTCTGTTTGGTAGTATATGTGTCACCAGTGCGGTCTGAGATAGTAGTGTGATCTGCAATGGTAGTAACAGTGTTGGTGGGTGTTCCGTCATCACCGGCATAGATGCCCTGTTGCAACTCATTAGCAGTCAGAGCACCCCAAAAGCCGCTGTACCACTATTATTGATAGCTGGTGCATCGCGAAAATGAGTAAATGTTATATTTGGATTATTGGTATTAGCAATGTCGATAAATGTATACGAAACGGCCTCAACACTTACCGGTCTTAATATAAGCAGGCCCATTACGGCTACCATAATGAACAGACGCCATTTTAACATAGTAAATACATTTGCCACGAAACAACCGGCAAAAATTGTTTTTTTGCATTTTCTGCTCATTCTAATAACTCCTTACTTCGCTAATTGATGTCAGGCTTCCAGCCTGACCAAATTAACTTAAGCTTGTTTCTTGTTTCTATCTTCTTGCCTCTGTCTTCTCCTTCTAAAGTAGCCTCCTCCCAATCCAGCCAGACCAATACCCAGCAATGCAATGGTTGCGGGTTCGGGAATGGGTTCGACTGCGCCAAATCCGCCCGTATAAATATCGCCTGGATTGAAAGTGAGCTGCGTGAAGTTTGTTTGAGTCAATGCAGCTTCAAAAATACCATCAGAACCTAAATCCCACATTGCGGTGACCCAGTTTTCAGTATCTATCACAAGCTTCATGGTTACTTTGTTATTTTCTGGCCACAACATAGCAATGTTTTGTTGACTACCACCGATCTCATCACGCCGCCTTGCAAATATACTGTCCATCATAGGGGTTCCGCCTATTCCCATACTCGCAAAGTCAGGAGTTGCGGGTGCCCCACCACCAGGAGTAAAGTTACGTATTGTAATGCCAACGCCTCTATTAAAAAACCCATCATTAAACTCAAACTTACCGATTATATGACCACCGCTACCAGAAGTGAAAAAAAACGAGTTGTCGCTTACAGCGGTGCCTATTAGTTTTCGATCTGTAAATAACATATTGTAGGTATTATCTATCGCGGCATCGGAACTATTTATCTCCAACAATCCTCCACTTTCACGATTAGGGTCATATTCACCATTTACAAAATAGTCAGTAGTAGCCCCATCAGGACCTATTGGAGGTTCAAATTCGTCGTCAAACTCATCTATAAAAGTTTCCATTCCATCAAATTGTTCAAACCTGTCTATGTCATAAATAAATACTGCATATACACGTGAATTAAACACGGCGATGCACAAAAACATAAGACAAAAAGATATAATTAATTTTTTCATTTTTCCTCCTTTTCTTAAGTCTTAAAATTAAACATTAAATTAGGCCTTCGGCAACTACTATTCCACAAAAGTATGTTCTCACGCCAAGCCGTTAAGAAAAAGAAATATTCCTAAAACAAAACCCCTTTGCGTTCTTAGCGGCTTGGCGTGAGGAAAAAAGAAGCTTTGTGTCTTTTCGTGCCCGCCCGGCCCGGCCGTTCGGACGGGTGTTTCGTGGGCTTTTTTGAATTTCCTATACATACATTATATTTAGCCACAGAGAACACAGAGTTATAAAGAAAATCTCTGATCCTGAAACCTGCCCGACTTCGTCATTCAGGCGGGTAAATCCAGAATGACACTTCGGATTTGTTTCGTTTTTCAATCTTCCCGACCGAGTTGGATCTGGAAGTCGTGCCTTAGGCAGATCCGCCTTCGGCGTGACTAGCCCACAGGGTCGTCCTCAGGCGACAGGCGACAATAATCAATCAACAATATGTCCTGGTTATCTTTTTCTTTTGAGCTTTCTCCTTGCCGCTCCCCCTGCGAGTCCAACCAGGCTGATGCCGAGGATTGCTATTGTTACCTCATGATCAGCCGATAATTAACTTAAATCCTATATCAAAGTGGATAAATTTTTTAAATTGACAGTTTCTTTGTCATATGATAGTTTAAACTCCAAAAAGGAACTTAATTATGCCAGAGTTAGAAGAACGACAAGCGAAAATAGAAGGGATACTGGAACAAATAGACAAACGTGTAACTTCATTTGAGAGTACGTTTCGTTCTGAAATCTCTCAAATCCACACAGAAATCGCTCAAGTTCATTCCGACATATCTCAAAACCGCAATGAAATGACATCATCCTTTAGATGGACTATCGGTATTATAATCACCATGTGGATCACAATCATCATCACCATTCTATTAAAGACATGATAAACGAAATCCTATTCATTTCTTTCAATCCGCCTTCTGTTTTCTCTTTCTCCTAACGTATTTTTTTGTAAGCTTAATTTGGTAATTTTAGATTTCGGTTTTGTTTCGTATTTCGAGCTTCACCCGCCAAAAGCTCCGTCGGGCAGGCATTTCGAATTTTATGGTTTAGCTTTCCCTCTGAACCTCCTCCTAACGTATCTTCCTCCCAATCCAACCTCTCAATTTTTGATTTCGGATTTGGGATTTATTTGTCATTTGCCTGCTCCCGGTTTTGCCTTTTTTCCACAATCTGAAATCCGAAATCAAAAATATGTCCTGGCTATCTTTTTCTTTTGAGCTTTCTCCTTGCCGCTGCTCCTGCGAGTCCAACTAATCCGATTCCTAATAGTGCTATTGTTGCAGGTTCTGGGATGGGTTCTACTCCTGCCCCAAATGCACCTGTATAAATACCTTCAGTGAAACTGAGAGTCGTAAAGTCTGTTGAACCGGTATGTGAAATGAATCCACTGCCTCCGTAATCAAACAATGCGGTTACATTATTTACACTATCTATCTCAAGCTTTAGGCCTATCGTTGTATCATCCACAACACCAAAATCTACAGAGCCCAGCAGATCTTCCTGACTATCATCACCCCATTCCCCAATTAAATGACCACTGTCATTTAGAAATACCCCCATCCATGCCTCATCACCTAAAGGCCCACCGGAAATTTCACCACTAGCAGAGGCAAAATTGAGTATTTCAATGTCAAAGAAAGATCCGGACGGAAGGCCACCACTAAAATCAAACAGACCGGTTACAGAACCCGCAACACCCGACACAAAAAAATAACTGCTGTTAATCACATCGACACTTAAAAACATCTCACCTTCATCCAGTATGCCATCGTCATTATCTAACGCTAACGATCCACCGCTTTCTTCATCACCATCAAACGTACCAAATACAAAATAGTCAATACTTGTAATAGGCCCTGATGGCGGTTCAACATCGTCACCAAATGTATCCGTAAAAGTGTCAGTTCCATCAAATTGTACAAACTCGGTTATGTCTGTAATAAATACAGCATATACACGCGCATTAAACACAGCCGTACACAAAAACATAAGACACAAAACAATTATTAATTTCTTCATTTTTCACCTCCTTCTTATTTAGAAATAAGTTATTGGTTATTCCCACCTAACAAACTGGCGGGCAGGCGTTATTATTTATTTGTTATTCGTAATTAGTAATTAAGTCATTTAGCCCGCCTAGGCGCGCCGTCATTGGTCATTCTTTTATTAGGATTTTTAATTTTTCAATATACAATCTTCAATCTTCAATCTTCTTTCGTCTTCTCCTCAAATAACTTCCTCCCAATCCAACTTCTCAATTTCAGATTTTACACATTTTCAGACGGGATAAACAAGATTTACAAGATATTTACTCATTTCTCCTTCGTCTACCGTCATTAAGTCATTGGTCATTGGTCGTCTATCATCTATCGTCTGTCCTTTGCTTTCTGTCTAAGTCTCCGTCTTGCCGCTGCTCCTGCGAGTCCAACCAGGCCAATTCCTAACAATGCAATGGTTGCGGGTTCGGGGATTGGCTCACCACTGGATTCCATCACAATGTCATCGATCGGCATTCCACCCATGCCTGCATTACCTCCGACATTCGAGAATACAACCATATGAGTGATACCCGGTGTGTTAAAGCTGTAAGTCACTGGAGACTCAAATGAAAATACACTCCTCTTCGGTTCTCCCACCGAACCCAGAGAATTATTGAAGGCGTCAAATACAGTAACATTCCATTCTGGAGCAAGAACAGATGCAGTAGGAGCAAGACCTACCCGTGTAAAGCTAAGACTGTCAAGTACGTTGTCAAAATCTAATTGGTAAGATACGCCATTGATCCCGCCCCACCATTGAGTCAGAAAGTTTGGATTTGAACTTGCGGATGCACTCGCATCGTTATCTACATCTCCAACAAAAACGCTTGTGCCAGGTGTGACGTTGGTTAAGGTTACTCCGAATCCTGCCAGGTAGCTGTCCAGCGCTGCTCCACCTACCGAGGAAGTACCTGATGTGTCAAGTGCATCAAAATCTATAGTAATTGGAACTGCACGTGCTTTTGGTATTGCTATGAGAAATATAAACATGAAAAGAGTAACAACCATTATGCTTTTTATAGCTTTTACTTTATATTTTACTTTCATCTTTCTTTCATCCTTTTTATTTAAATGAGTGAAAAAAAAGTTATTAGTTATTCCCGCCAAACAATCCGTCGGGCAAGTTCGACGTTCAATTCCTTCCAAAATCCGCAATCCGAATTCCGCAATCTACAATGTGTCATCTGTCGTCTGTCATCTGATATCTGACATCTTCTGAGCTAACGTGTTCGTACTCCCAAAAGACTCACATTCATGGTTTTCCAGAGTATCTTCATATCCAGCATCCAGCACATCCTCTTTATGTAAAGGATATCGTAACCAAGTTTTTTGCGTACATCCTGAATCGTTTCATCATACTTGTAATAGCACTGGGCAAGGCCGGTTATCCCCGGCTTTATGAATAAACGTCTTGTATACCCGTGTATCTCAGCTTTAAATTTATCAGTAAAGAAAGGCCTTTCAGGTCTCGGTCCGATAATGCTCATCTCACCCTTTAGCACATTAATGAGCTGCGGCAATTCGTCTAAGTGTGTCTTCCTGAGAAATTTTCCAAAGGAGGTTATCCTTGTGTCATTTTTGTTTGCCCATACAGGGCCGGTTTGAGATTCGGCACCCACGTGCATCGTCCTGAATTTGATCATGTTGAATAAACAATTTTTCTTACCTACCCTTTTCTGTGTGTAAAACATAGACCCGGGCGATGTTATTTTTATTATTATGCCAACAACAAGGAATATTGGCGAGGCGATCAATAAACCAATAAACGATATGCCGTAATCCACTAATGGCCTTAATTGCCGGTATCTCCTCCTTAAAAAACTAATGAGTAAGCCAAAGGCTGCAGAACCTATCAGGACTATCCCTGCAGGCTGTGGTACTGTAAGGATTGGTATGCCAGGAGCTTTCTTATCTATCATGGTCAATGGTGTCCGGGAATTTATCGCAGGCATGGATTTAGAATCCTTTCAAAGACATTAGAGTTGCGCTTTAACAAGCATGTTTCTTCATTTGGTAGTTTTCGGCGTCTTTGGCACGATTAACTGTCAGGGCCAAAATGAAAATAAATCTAAAATAAACTTGACAAAGTTCAAAAATTTTTTGCAGAATTTGTATAAATAATCTTTTGTTTTTTTCATAAAAGGAGTTATACAAATGAGCGATGAATTTTTTGACTTTGCATCTGAACAAGACCTTCAAGATATTTTTACATCACAAATTAAACAACACTTAGACAACCTGAAACGTAACTGCACATCCCTATCAGATGAACTATTCATTAGTTCCGGTATAAGCCGGATAATTTCCCAAAATAAAACAGGGCGGGATTTCTTACAAAAAAGTGAAGAAATATTCGATATCCAAATTCCACGCTCCACTTTCTCGGACGCTATGCATTCAAGTCGACGACGTGATTTGATTCGTCAAGTTTCCTGCCGTAACTATAAATCGTTAGATCAGGAACTTATTTCTGACAAAATAGACTATTTGCATGAGTTTAAAGAAATTGAAGGACATGATGTCTTTAGCGTTGATGGGCATTACATTGAACACAGCAGCCATACCCAGCGAGATTTAAAAGGAAAACTTTATGCTTCAGGGAACTTATATGCTCTCAATATGAGAAACGGACTTATGCAGCATTTCGCTTGTGTTAGTGACGGTAGTGAGAAAAACCATGAAATGCCTATTTTTAGAGAACGGATAAAAAGCTTTAATACTAAAAAGAAAACCATCTGGATTAGCGATAGGGGCTTTATCGATTATCGGTGGTGGGGAAAGCAGGCGAAAAAAGGTGACTATGTAATTTCAAGAGCAAAAACGAACAATTCAATACTCTACTGTGGAGAGCTT
>JACZYU010000031.1 GCA_022570935.1 Planctomycetota bacterium
CTAAATCCTCATAATCTGTGTTTATCTGCGTCCAAAATGGAAATCTATAGATTTAAAATACCTTCAATCTCTTTTACGGCATCGTCTAACCTGTCATTAACAATACAGTAATCATAATGCTTGCTATATCCCATCTCCTCCCTGGCAACAATAAATCTTTTTTCAATAACAGCATCATCTTCTGTAAGCCTGTTCTTCATCCTTAGTTTCAGCGTTTCGTCATCGGGCGCATTTATGAATATAGATATTGCTTCTGGCATTTTGTCCATAATCTGCAATGCCCCCTTTACGTCAATAGCAAGTATTAGTATCTCTTCATTATCAATTGCCTCTTTAATAGTTGAAACAGATGTTCCGTACAAATAACCACAGTATTCAGCGTATTCTATGAATTTATTTTCATTGATAAGTTTCTCAAATTCACTTTTTTCTATAAAACAATACTCAATACCGTCTCTTTCACCATCCCTGGGCTTTCTCGTAGTATATGAAACCGATTGTTTAATTTTAGGATTTTTTGTCAGTATTTTACAAATTGATGTCTTGCCACTCCCTGATGGACCTGAAATAATTACTAACTTGCCTTTTTCCCCTTTACTAATAATACTATCCTCAAATATAAATTTATACACATCACAAAATAGTTTTCGGGTTTTTCCCGAAAACTATTTTGCCCGAGTATAACTGCAACCAGGATTTGCTTTTTGAGAAAACCAAAAACCAAATCGGTTTTAGTATAAGAATTATCCCGTTACTCTATATTTAATACCTGTTCCTTTATTCTTTCAATCTCGGTCTTGATCGTGATTACGTCTTTGATTATGTCAGCGTTATTTGCTTTGGCTGCAATTGTATTAGCCTCGCGGAACATTTCCTGTACTATAAATTCCAATTTCCTGCCATTCGGCTCTTCATTTTCCATCACATTGTCAAATAATGAAATGTGGCTTCGCAGCCTCCCCAACTCCTCTGAAATGTCACACCTATCTGCAAAGATTGCAATTTCCCTGTTTAAATCATTCTTTTCTATTATATTTCCCGTACCTTCCAGTAGAGAAGAAACCCTCTCCTGAATTCGCTTGCTATACTCCAGGACTACATTTGGTGCCATAGTTTCTATTTCATCCAGCAATTCGGAAATCCTGTTTTTCCATTTTTCTATTTCCGTTTGCAGATTTCTGCCCTCAGCCACTTTCATACTATTTAAATCATCAACTGAAAGTTTGATCAAGTGTTCCAACTCTCTCCAGAAATCATCATCCTGTATCTTTCCGTTTCCGGCTTCCTTCTTAAACTCCATTACACCTGGAAGAGAAATAAGATTATCTAATGATATATCCTGCCTGGAGAATATTTCCTTTCCGGCTTCACTTATCATGTTGTGATACTCTCTTAGTGTATCTTTGTTAATCACACATTTTGGTACCTGGTCACACACCTTGTACTCTATTGCCAGATTAACAGTTCCCCGAACCAATTCTTTCTTTAATAGCCTCTCAATCCTGTCTTCGTAACCCATTAACGATTCTGGTATTCTTGTATTAATCTTCAAATATTTATTATTTACAGAACGCATTTCGACGAGAATTGTTTTCTCTTCGTCTTTTATTTCTGCTCTTCCAAAACCGGTCATACTCTTAATCATTTTCTTCTTCCGTTATTGGTTTTCTTTGCGTTCTCTGCGTCTGGTTGGTTGAACTGTCACTTTTTCTGTTCTTCGCCGGTAACATCAACTGCCTTCATGCCCATAATAGTGCCCCCCACTCCTTCAGCATCTCCTGTCGTGCCTTGTGAATGGTCATGGCCCGCATGTTCATCAACAGCACCTTCATGTCCGGAATGATCGTGCGCTGCTTCCTGAAGTGATACAGACATCTCACTTCTCAGAGTATCTATTCCGTGTATTGAATATAATGTCAGTTTTGTCAGCATAAGTGTAGAAACAATAAATATTGCACCCACCAGGTAAGTAACTTTAACCAGAACACCACCCGTCTGCGTTCCCAGGGCAGATTCGTCAGCCAAACCGCCAATAGCGGCCAAACCGCCGCCCTTTCCTGCTTGCAACAGTACGCACCCAATTAAGACAATACATGAAAATATTAAAGTCGTTTTCAAAACTATTGACCAGTTAAATGTATAAAACATAGCCAGTAAGCCAAAAATAATCACTATAGCCGTAATCCATTTTAATCTCATAATAAATATACCTCTTCTAAAACAAACAATAAAATTTACAGATAAAATAAAGTTACTATGGGAATTAAAATCTATGACGACCTGGCTGCCGCAGAAACTATATCTAAAAAAGATTTCACGTCCAAACTGGCACCACCAACCAGGGCGCCATCAATCTCAGGTTGTCCTAAAAGGTCGTCAGCATTCTTAGAGTTTACACTCCCTCCGTACTGAATTCTAATACTTTGAGCCGTGTCATTTTCATATTTACTTCTAATTGTGTTCCTTATGAAGGTATGTACTTCATTGGCCTGTTCAGGTGTCGCAGTCTTGCCGGTGCCTATTGCCCAGACAGGTTCATAAGCAATAGTCAGTTCCTTTATCTGCTCTGATGTCAGGCCTGCCAGTCCCTCTGACAACTGATTACCAACAACCTCATTAGTTTTATCATCATCCCTCTCTTCCTGCTTCTCTCCAACACAAAAGATTGTTTTCAAGCCACAGGAAAGGGCTGCCTTTATCTTTGAATTAATCATTGAATTCGTTTCATGGAATATTGTTCTTCGTTCAGAATGCCCGATTATTACGTGCGTGCAGCCAACATCCCTGAGCATTGGACCTGAAATCTCTCCGGTAAATGCTCCGCTCTTTTCCAGATACATATTTTGTGCACCAACATACACCTTGCTGCCACGAAGGATTTCACATATATCCCTTAAAAAAACAAAAGCAGGAAATACTCCAATATCTACAACACCTGAATTAACTGATTCGTCACAAAGCTTTCTTGCCAGGCCTCGAGCCTCATCTATAGTCAGATTCATTTTCCAGTTGCCGGCTATAAATTGCTTCTTCATCTGATTGTATTGTCTGCAGGAAATGAACCCATTATTTTCATATCGATACACCTTTTACTGACATCCTTAAGCGCGCGCTTAACCTTTTCATCAGAAGCATGGCCAACGAAATCAATAAAAAAGCAATAATCCCATGCCTTTTTTCTTGTTGGCAATGGCTCTATATCCGTCAGGTTTATACTATGTTTCTTGAATGGTTCCAATATCTTAAGAAGTGCGCCTGTCTCGTTCTTTGTATGGCACATAATGGCTGTCTTATCATTGCCGGTACGTGGCGGAAATTCACGACTCAAGACAAAGAACCTTGTTATATTGTTACCATAGTCCTCAATATTACGTCGCAGTATTTTCAAACCGTATATCCTTGCTACTTCAGAGTGGGCAATCGCTGCAGCATTCTTACTCTTTGCTGCAATCTTTGCCGCTTCAGTCGTACTGCCAACATCCAGGAGATCAATCTTCTCAAAATTATCAGCCAGCCATAATCTGCATTGAGCAAATGCCTGAGGTTTTGAGTATATTTTCTTTATCTCGCTTATTTTGCAGTTAGCCATCAGATTGTGATGTACAGGCATAATAATCTCTGCACAAATCTTCACATCACACTCAACGAACATATTCAAGGTTTCTCTGATACCGCCCTCTGTCGTATTTTCTACAGGAACTATACCATAGTCAGCCCGTTCGCTTGAAACCTCTCTGAAAACCGAATCAATCCCGTTTAATGGCAAATATTCAATAGAAGCACCAAATTTTCCCTTTGCAGCGAAATAACTGAAGGTACCTACAGGCCCCAAAAATGATACCTTTATAGGCTTCTCCAGCATTAAAGACCCTGCCATCAGTTCTCTATATATAGCAAAAAGGCATTTATCGCTTAAAGGGCCTTTGTTTTTTGCAGAAACCCTCTCGTATACCTTTTTTTCTCTATCAGGTGCATATACTTGTGCATTTGTACGTTTCTTGATTGCCCCGATTTCCTTGGCAACATTTGCCCGTTCATTGAAAAGTTCTATAATCTTTGAATCTAAGGCATCAATTTTACCCCTTAATTTATTAAGATTCATTTGGAATTATTTGTCTAGAAAAACACATAAAGGTATATAGTCTCAGTAGGTTATATAACTTCCAAGCCTTTGGAATATAACAAAACATGTGCAAACTGTCAACAAAATAACAATTCAATAAGCATTCTGTTTAGCAAAACTTTTTTTAATTGACTGTTCTGCAAAACTGGATAAAATAAGGTTTTGTGAAATTACAATAAATTCTCTTTAACCTGTTGAAATCTAATCCCTTTCCCGGTACGAATTGGCGGGAAGGATATAACCCGATTCCACACACACCAATAGTTACTCGTTGTGAGTTATTGACAGTACACTTAGCACACAGTACGAAAATCATTATTCCTGTATTTGTTTGGCTTAGTTGCTGATAGATCAAACATTCCAATTGTGATTTCCGTTGTACATGTTACATATCTATTTCTTAAAGAAATAGTATTTTGAGAAGATATTATTGTTAAATATTTATTTTCGCACATAAAGATAAAATCATATTATAGAGGTATAAGACATGACAGGAGAAGTAATTACGATGAACCGGCAAAGATTGGGGATATTTGTTGATGTACAGAATATGTTCTATTCGGCAAAGGCCCTACACCAATCAAAGATTGACTACAGCAAACTGTTACAGGAAGTAGTTGCAAATAGAGAACTTATAAGGGCTGTGGCATATGCAGTACATAAACCGGATGTTGACCAATCAGGCTTTTCGGATGCACTCAAACGTTTAGGATACGAAATAAAGACTAAAGAATTACGTCTCAGACCAGACGGGACTGCCAAGGGCGATTGGGACATGGGAATTGCGATTGATACTATTGCAATGGCGCCTAAACTTGATACAATAGTGCTCGTTTCCGGTGATGGCGACTTTGTGCCCCTGGTAGAAATGCTAAAGGCACATGGCTGCCGTGTCGAAGTAGTATCCTTTCGTAAAAGCACTGCCGTGGAATTAATCGAGGCATCTACCCAGTATACGGCAATAGAGGAATCAATGTTATTTAAGGAAAAGAAATTCGTTAAAAATGACTCTCACAACTGAAAAAAAAGAATTGACGGATAAACTGGTAGATTGCCAGGAGAAACTTGCTTATTCTTTCAAAAACATTAAACTGCTTGAGAACGCACTGACGCACACATCCTTTAAAACGCCTTATAACCCCAGTAATGAAAGACTGGAATTCCTCGGTGATGCCATACTTGGAATGGTAATCTCTGAACACCTGTTTAAAAAGTTTCCGGATTATTCAGAAGGAAAATTAACAAAAATAAAATCTGTAGTAGTGAGTCGTGCAACGCTTGCTAAGATTGGGAAGGAGATGGGTTTGAAGAAGTACATCTCTGTAGGAAAGGGACTAAAAGAAACCAATTCATTTCCAAAGTCACTTATAGCAAACGTTTTTGAAGCTATCATCGCTGCAATCTATATGGATGGAGGCTTGAAGGTTGCTTATGATTTTACCTTAAATAATCTAAAAGATGAAATAGATATCGTATGCGATAATAAACACGAACAGAATTATAAATCTATTCTTCAACACTATTGCCAAAGGCAGCAGGGATATATACCCAGATACAAAATAATCAAGCAAAGTGGTCCGGATCACGATAAGACTTTTGAAGTAGTAACCTTAATCAACAGTGTCGAGCATTGCACTGGATTAGGAAGCAACAAGAAGGAAGCAGAACAGGTAGCAGCTAGAAAGACATTAGAATATCTCGCAGTAGATATAGAATAATTAATAAAGGAAAATAACATGGAAAAACGAATAAACAAAAAGAAAATAGTAAGTATTTGCCCTTCAAGGGTTACAAGGTCACAATGCCCGAGTATAAAAAAGACCAGGCAAATAAGACGTGATTTATTCAGGCTGCAGAGAGATCCATCTATCACTGAGAAGACAATCGATAAGTTACGTTTAAGGTTAAAGCAGAAAAAAAATCAGGGAATTGCAGTAGACTGCGAAGGCTGTCCATACAATGTAGTCAGGGAGGTAGCTCCAGTACCGGCAGCAACTACATAAGGCAGAGTTTAAATAAAGTGCCTGCCCGCCTGCCAATCAGTTCGGGCAGGAAGTGTGAAGTGAACTAAAGTTTATGAAACAGACGCGGTTTAAACAGTTTAAACCGTTATTTAAGCACTTCAAACTTGCTGTAAGCTATGCGTTGCCGGCGCTAATTTGCGGTGCGCAATTAACCAGTTTGCCTATTTCGTCTGTAACCGCTAACACCTCTTCCTTGCTTAACTGTGGTTTAAGAACTTCTGTATCCTTGCCTTCCTTAACGTTATGAAGCACCAGGTATTCATTTCCGTTGGATTTATGTGAAGTCTTTAATTTCAGTACCTTTTTTCTCATCAGATACAGGGACAGCACATACCTGAAATTCACCCTCGATACATCATTCTCGTTTTCCAGTTTGTTAAACAAATCATAAAAAACATCTACAGTCGCATACCTTTGTACCGTTTCCGGTTTTTTAGGCACTTTTGTCTTCCAGTATGAAAAGAAATCCTCCTCCCCCTTCTTATCCCAACACTCCACGCAAAAGTCCTTCCTTGTAAAGGCATTGTTTTCATCATAAAGTGCAGAGAGGTAGACCTCTTTTTCTACAAACGTTTTTTCGCAGAGAACACAAACCTTGGAACCCTTATTAATATACCATTCCATCTTTAAATCCCTTTCTTTCTGATGTAAAATTTGAGTAATTTCAAAGTTTATCAAGATTTGAATTAAACCAGGTTAAATCTTCACCCTGTTAAATGAACCTAGAAAAACAAATACAAAACTAAAATGTTGCCTAAGGCTTAACTTGTGGGAATCAAGCCTTATTTCTGTATTACGACAGTCATTTTGGGCTTGACATAGTCAAAAAGGTCTTCAACATCTTCGTTCGTTAATCGTATGCAGCCATTCGACATTTCTTTACCAATTGAGTCAGGTTCGGCTGTGCCATGAATACCGTAACCATATAGCCCCTCTTTATCCTCAAAGCCAATCCATCGTGTTCCTAATACGTTTTTTGGATCTCCGAATTGGTATATTCCATCTGGCGAATACCATACGGGATTTATCAATTTATTATCAATAACAAATTTTCCCTCCGGCGTTTTGTCAGACTTGCCGGTGCCAACGGGATATTGCTTTATAAAGTGGCCATCTAATAATAATGTCAACGTGTAATCACTCTTATCTACTAATACGGTTACGTTGCCTTTCAAGATCTTTAAACGTTCGCCCACTCTAATACTTGTACGATGTTTATTGTTTATGCGCACAATAAATTCGTAATTAGTGTTAAATTTAGAGGCAATCCTTATCAGTGAATCTCCGGGTTGTACTACATAAATGATAGCATCCGGACTGGGTTTTTTGGAAAACACAAGTTCTGCATTCAGTTCATCAAGCTTGTCCTTTATTTCGATCCGTCTGGCTTTATCAGTTTCCGCAAAATACAAATCTGATAATTCATTTCTTGCTTCATATTTCTTCCCATTTTTAAGATACTCGGAAACCACTTTATAAGAATGTAAACTCTTCTTCCCCTCATCCTTCTTTTTCTTTACTTCTTTCTTGTTGTCAGGAGTAACAGGCTTTTTAGAAACTTTCACATCAGGCACTTTATCAAGTTCCTCTGTCGTAATGATAATATCGTCTTCTTTTATATAATCGTTATAACCGTTGTTCCCGGCACTATCTTTAACCAGCAAAAAATATGGTGCGGCATGACGTGAATATTCCGGAACCTTATCTTCGCCATAGACATTTTCTAACGTATTAAAATAATGAAACACGAGAAGGCAGGACAGGTATATTATTCCCTTAATGAAAGTTTTTTGACCATTTTTGGCAAAATATTTATTAATAGAGTTTTTCATGATGTCTGATAAGCACCAAATAACAAATTCCAATAAAGAAATCTAAAATTCCAAAAAAAACCCTGGCCCAGACCGCAGGGCCTCCGGCTCGTAGAGCCTACGCCTCGGAGAGCGGATCGCACCCCGGCCAAGACCAAGTCTTTGCTTGGGCAGGCCAGGGCAGGCTGATTTTGGTCATTCCTGTCTGCCGACAGGCAGGCGGACATTGTAATTTGATATTTGTTTGTAATTTGTGATTTGAGATTTGTAATTTATTAACTCCTGTTTGGACTCCGTCTCGTCCAAGTTAAAATTATTATATGCATTAAATGTTTCATTTGAACCCCTCGGTATATATAGCCAACTCTCGGAATTGCAGGAAAATAACACAGCCGGATTTTGATGTCAAGCTAAAACAGGATGGTGAACCGAATGATGAATTTCGTAAAGACATGTTAAGCATTATAGAATTTCCGGGTAATAGAAATATCTGGTATTTTATACTGCTCTTACAAATATATTTTCTGCAATGTCCTTATCCAGCGCCAATTGAGTCTCTCCATATTGAATAATAATACTCGGACGTTTTTGATGTATTGTGAGCTCCAGCCCGGGAATCACTCCTATTGCCGAAAGCCTGTCTAAACTTGCATGAGATTTGGTTGTGACATATACTACCTTTACTTTTTCACCTGGTTTGATTATAGATAATGGATTTATTACCGGCCCTAGTTTCCTTCTTGCACTCGTACAACATTCACCAGGTGGAATCTTCTTTCCATGAGGGCAAACGGCAGGATGGCCAAGTAATGTACATATACTTGCAATAATTTCTTCATTTACAAAGTGTTCAAACTGGCAGGCGCCAGCTTCAAACTCGTCGCCAGTCATCTCCAGTACATCATTTAAAAGTCTTTCAGCTATACGATGACGCCTGATAATCAACTTTGCCCGATTTTTCCCATTATCTGTAAAGACGATCCTGGAATTACTGAAACTAATCAGCTTCTTCTCAGCCATTTCATTCAAATATTTTTTTGCTATTTCATTACCGAACTTATCATCCACAAGCGTACTTTCCACCTTGCCATGATCCTCCTCAAGCATCCATATATACTCAAGCATCTCTTCGATTTGTATTTCATCAGCCATTTATACCAACTCCTTACTAATGTAAACTTCTTAAATTGACAGCCACTGTAATATATACCTCAAGACTCCACCAACAAGGAAAGAAAACGGTATGATGAAAGCGAGCATAAAAAATGCCGTCTTAGCCCCCCTTTCCTTTATCATAACAAAGAAATTTGCCAGGCAAGGCACAAAAAGCGTGATAACAACAAGTGCAACTATAAGTTGATTTGGATCAATTGACAGGCCACCGGCTTTCTCCTCCAATGCCTTGAAAATACTCACAACGGCATAATCCCTGCGCAGGAAACCCAATATAAAACCTTTTGTCGTCTCAACCGGCAAGCCCAGAAAATGCTGTACTACAGGCCTGGCCGCACTCTCAATGTACGTTAAAATACCAAGTTTTGTGAGTATAAACAATATAAATGTACCTATTACAAATAAAGGCACCGCCTCCTTCAGAAACCATTTAGTCCTGTAATAAGTTTTCAATAATATATTAGTTAACTTTGGCCTTCTGAATGGAGGCATTTCCATCAGGAAATCCGACCCGGTCCCCTTAAGAACCTTTGATGAGATGTAACCAACCAGTAACATTTGAGAAAATATAACAAGAAAATAAATTGCCAGGTGCATTCCGGATACACTGCCCAGTATCCCGGCAATCACCCCCAATTGAGCTGAACACGGCACTGCAAGGGCAAGCAGTAGAGTAGCTATAATTCGTTCCTTCTTGGTATCTAAGATACGCGTAGTCAAAGTGGCCATGGTATCACAGCCCAATCCCAACACCATGGGCAATACGGCCTTACCATTTAAACCAAGTATCTTGAAAAACCTGTTTAGCATTACGGCCAGCCTCGGTAAATATCCGCTGTCCTCCATCAGTCCAAAACTTATAAAGAAAAAACCGACAATGGGCAGTATTATAGCTATGGAATAGGTCACACCTACCTGTATTATGCCTGCTTCTTTGCCTAGAAACAATTCAAAGATGATATTGTCAGCGCTCATAAATTTCTGACAAAACAATCCAAGGTAATAATTGATTCCCTGAAAATTTACATGCGTAAACACATATTCTATCTTCGTAAATGGTATAAATACTTTGAAATCAAACCCACCGGACATTACCAGAGATGAACCAAAAATCTTATTTTCAATGAAATCAACACAGTCTCCTGCACCAAACTCCCCCACTATTTTATAAATGCCCCATAAAACCACAAGCAAGATCGGCCATGCCAGGAAAGGATGCATAGTTAAAGTGCCCAGGATACTCGTTACCTTCCGGCCGGACTTGTATTCTCTCGAGAACAGATAAAATGAATAAAAGCCAACGGATACTCCACCACCCGCAAGCTTCAATATCAAGGTCGTTTGCCCACTTGCCGCCACATAATTTGCAATCACAAACATCAGCAGATCCATAACCTTAAATCCGATAAAGAAAGAAACCAGGGGCATAATGAAGAAGAAAAAAGCATTTCTTGATATTGCACCTGCTTTTTCCTCTTTACCTCTGTAACTTACAATCCCTTTCAACAAATTATCTACATGGTCACTGCGTTTCCTGATTATTATATAACTTAAAGAATGGCCGAATTGCTTTTGCACTTCATCCCTGACCTTGTGAATACGGCTGATTAGCTGTTTGTCAAATTTTAAAGTTTCCTCTAAGTCCTCATCATAAGACAGCAGCATTATGGCTACCGCCCTTTCCTTAACAGTAAGGTTGTCCGGCAGCAACGCCTCAATCCTCTTTATACCCTCCTCGATAGCCTCCCCATAGTATATGGCTATCTTTGGGATTTTTGCCGAGTTAACCGAGTTTCTTAATGTGTTTATTCCATACTTTTGAGTTGCAATCGTCTTTGTTAAAGTCACCCCCAGTGTCTTCTGTAATTTATCAGTATCGATGGTCATCCCCCTGTCCAGCGTCTCGTCCCACATGTTTAAGCTTATCGATACGGGAAGGCCCATTTCTGCTAACTGAGTAGTGATCAATAACCCCCTGTGTATATTCTTGGCATCTATAATCTGGATTATTTTCTTCTCTTCATCTCTCAGGAGAATGTCGCGTGCAACCCTCTCATCTTCCGAGTGTGAAATCAGGCTATTGGCTCCCGGAGTATCAACCACCTCAACCGTTTCATTAGAACCCACATACATACCACGGGAAACCTCTACTGTTGTTCCCGGATAGTTTGAGACGGTTACATATTTCCCTGTAAGCAGGCCAAACAATACACTCTTCCCTACATTCGGGTTGCCAACAAGCGCAATTCGATAATCAATTGCTTTAGAATCAGAACTTTTCATTTTCGCATCATGCATTTCTAAAACCGCTTTATATAAGTGTTAATTCATCAATGAGTTACAACATAATTAGGCAAATTGATAATGAGTCTCAATTACATCCATTATTATAATATATGAATATTCAGTAAAGTCAATTCATTTTAAATTTAGATTTCTAATCTAAAAAAGATGGGCAGGTAAATTTAGTGCCCTTCAGGCAGATTACGATTGCTGACCGAAGGCTCTGGAACGATCCTAATTGTTATTCTGAATCCCTGACGTAGATGCTGAAATAAGCTATCCAGGGAGCATGACAAAACCGCGCTTCCTCAACAGAAATTAAACAATTGTATTAATACAAATTTACAATATAATACGATTTCAATCCATAAATCTTACTAATTATTAACTTAAAAGAACATTAATTCGATGAAGACTTTTCCCAACATACTTATTGTCGATGACAACAAAGAACTATGTATCAGTCTGGGTGATATTTTAGAGGAGAAAGGATATCCGGCTGAGTGTGTGCATAAAGGTAAAGATGCAATTACCAAGTCCAAAAAACACATATATGACATAGTCATTACTGATATTAAATTACCTGACATTCCAGGTACCGAGGTTGTAAGTGAAATTGCAAAAATATTGCCCTCAGCAGAATTCATCTATATAACCGGTCATGCTACACTCAATAGCGCTATCGAAGCGGTGAAACAAGAACATGTAATTGCATACGAGATTAAACCATTAAATTTAGACCATCTTTTATCAATCATAAAACAAATATTCAGGCGTAGAGAGACAGAAGAAAAGTTGAGAGTGAGTGAGGAGCGCTTCAGAGAGTTGGCAGAAAACATTCCTGACGTCTTCTGGGTTGCTTCACCTGATTTTGGACGCGTAATGTATATCAGCCCTGCATACGAGTCTGTTTGGGGTCGTACGTGCAAAAGCTTGTATGAACAACCAAAGTCCTGGATGGACAATATTCATCCAGATGATTGTGAGAGGATAATTACGGCTCTTGAGAAGCATGTGCAGGGCAAGGCGAGCTTCGCAGAAGAATATCGCATTATTCATGCAGACGGGTCAATACGCTGGATACTGGATCGTGCTTTTTCGGTCAAATCAACGTCCGGGGCAACTGACCACATCGTCGGAATTGCAGAAGACATAACCGAGCGGAAGAAGATGGAAGATGCACTCTTGCAGTCAGAGAAACTAAAGTCCATAGGGACAATAACCTCAGGGGTTGCTCATGAGTTTAATAATATCCTTGCAATCATCTCCGGTAATGTACAGTTGCTGGAAGGAACCTATAAAGACAATGAAGAATTGATGGATATTCTTCACACTATTAAGAGGGCAACCAATGATGGTGCTGAAATATCCAGCAAGATGCTTAAGTTTACCAAGACAGTGAAAGATACCACAGAGTATGTACCTTTTGATATAAGGGATCTAATAAAGCAATCTATTGATTTCACAATGCCCAGGTGGAGGAATATGGCTCAATCGAAAGGCATAAACTACCACATGGACATTGAAGGCATGGAAAAAATACCTGCCATGCTCTGTAATCCCACAGAATTGAGAGAGGTATTTGTAAATATAATAAACAACGCCCTTGACGCCATGCCTGATGGCGGCTGTATGTCCTTCAGTACATGGAGCAATGAAGACACAGTATTCATCAGGATTTCTGATAATGGAGAGGGTATGACCAAGGAAGTAAAGAAAAATATATTTGATCCATTTTTCACCACCAGGATGGCTGTAGGAACAGGATTGGGCATGAGTACGGCTTACGGCATAATAAGCCAACATGGAGGCAAGATAGAGGTGGAAAGCGAGATCAGGAGAGGCAGTATATTTACTCTGCAATTCCCAATAGCCGCTAAAGCCGACAGTCTAAAGGAAATCCCTGAACAGAAGAAAGATACAAAAAGCAAGTGCCTCCGCATCATGGTGATAGATGACGAAACCGCTATATGCGAAATTCTCGATAACTATCTTTCCGGCCGCGGCCACCTGGTCAGGACTGTTGACAATGGTACAGAGGCCATAATGCTTACCAGGAATGACGATTATGATCTTGTGTTATGTGACATAGCCATGCCGGAAGTCTTTGGATATGATGTAATAAAGGCTTTGAATGGGTTGGATAAGAGGCCAAAGATAGGTATAATCACAGGTTGGGGAGATGAGGTCAAGCCTATGGAGGAAGAGGACATGAAGGTTGACTTTATTCTCAGGAAACCTTTTGATTTATCGGATTTGTCAAGTCATATAAATGATGTATTCCACACTGATTAACAACCCACACACAATGGGGCAGGTATTGGCAAGCCTCAGGATTACAACCATATCAACCATCCAATAAAGGAACACAAACGTAAATTGAACACTTCTATAGCAGTAGATAAAACGGATGAAGATTCTGGACTGTGGAAAGCCTCTTTTGTAGCTATCCTGGTAGGTATAATTTCCGTTATTATCGCTATGTTAATCGGGTATTTAACTTATCAAAATACATTTAGGATGACAGAAATGAGCGTCCACAGTTTCTATCTAAATAAAGCACAAATGCTTGCACTTAAAATTGAATCATATAGGAACCTGTCTAATGATGATTTATTGAGGAAGGTTAAAACTATTTGGGAAGATTCCGGTGACAAGCCTTCTGATGAATATATGTGCATTATCGATAGTGATGCCCGTCTCGTTTTTCATACTAAATATCCTGATGCAATTGGTAAAATCGTCGGAACCAACCCTGTTTTGCAGAAAGACAATCCGGATATAAACGTCCTTCTGGATATTGTCAAGCTTCAAAAAAGCTGTGTAGGAGGCTTCATATCAAGCAAGGGAGAGGAACAAATTGCTGCCTTTGCACCTGCCTCTCAAAGAGGATGGACAATAGGAGTACATCGTTCCAGGGAGGTGCTTGCAGAAGAAATTAGATCCAGTATCTGGTTTCTTGCTCTAGGGTTTATAATTGTCTGTGGTTTCCTGATGCCGACTTCATTAATATTTCTGTACGTGACGTTTCGTTTATCACATAGAAGAATGATGAAGGTGGAGGAGAAACTGATTCAAGCAGAAAAACTGGCAGTAGTAGGAAAATTATCAAGCGGCATCGCTCACGAAATACGCAATCCACTCTCAGTGATCAGCGCTTCTGCTTATTATCTGAAGGAGAAACTTAATGACGCTGATGAAAAAACAAAATCCCACATCGAACGCATAAACAACCAGGTTAATATTTCCAACGATATTATTCAAAACATGCAAAACCTTACACTGATGAAAGAACTTGAAAAGACTCAGATAGATATAACCGCTGCAATAGAAAGTGGAATAAATATCTCCAAAATGCCACAAACCGTCAAAGTGATTAGCAAGGTGCCGGAAGGAGAGTTCATTGTAACCGTTGACGTGAAACAGATCTCAATAGTATTTGAGAACATCCTGACCAATGCCATACAGGCAATGGATAACGAAGGCACTATCTGGATAACCGCTCATAAATCAGGAGACAAATGGGTCGAGGTCTCATTCCAAGACTCCGGTCCCGGTATTGCGCAGGAAAACCTGAAGAAGATCTTCCAACCGTTTTTCGGCACAAAGGCGTCTGGGTTTGGATTTGGGCTTGCTTTATGTAAAACAATTATGGGAAAACATGGAGGCGATATAACGGTCCAATCAGAAGTGGGGAAAGAAACTACATTTATCGTTCGCTTGCCTGCCCCTGCCCGTCCGGCAGGCGGGGATAGACATGGCTTGCCATGTTGAATTTAACCCTGTGCCTATCAGCGTCTTGTCCTCGGCGTCTTTTGTCCGGGGAAATCCGCGTCTAATGTCTTTTGCCGTTGTAAGGCATATTTTACACTTTGACATGTACAGTGAGCAATATTATACTAAATTTAACAATTTCTAACATTTACCATGAAAGGTTAGATTATAATTGATACTGTTAAAACTTTATCAATGCAAGTTGCTGAGAAACAGTGGAAGAAGCTGTCAGTAATTAAAAGGAGGCAGTTGTACTTGTTTATGCGAGTAAGGTTTTTCATATACATTCGTATTCGCAAAAAGCAACCAAATTAGTGAGCTAGCACAGATGTACGCCAAAAAACAGTCAAACCAAAAGTGGCGGGAAGGAGATGGAAATGAGAAATAAAACAAATGCTTATTTGATCTGCCGGCTCTTATTTCTTTGTGTTTTTTCAGTTACATCCATAACCTTCCTCAAAGATGGATATGGAGAGGAATATTCTAAACCTGCATCTCCAGACCTTTCCAGTCACGCTATCTATTCCAACTATGATTTCCACAATACAGTAGACGTTGTCAACCTGGGGACACAGCCTTTTTTCTCACCAACCGGCCTTATCACCGAGGCAATGAAGCGTGATACTGTCCTTCACAATGCGCTGTCCGGGTCAGGTATTGAAATCAGGTTCTTCCCGTTTCTGAAAGGAAATGACATAAACTTCTTCCTTTTTAGAGGTGATATTGATGCCGGTATATGTGGAGACATGCCGACAATCACGGCTGCGGCAACTATGGATATCACTGTTTCGTCTATAATACAACAGGGCTTCACTTCCATTGTTGCCAGACGTCCCATGTTAATTAGAGAACTGAAAGGCAAGAACATCGGCTATGCCTTAGGCTCTAACGCGCATTATGCACTGTTGAGAGCACTCTCTTCAGACGGACTGAACGAAACACTCGTACACCTGATTCCGATGGATGTTAACGAAATGCCCGAGGCATTGCGGGCAGGAGAGATTGAGGCCTTCTCTGCATGGGAGCCAACACCAACAATCACACTAATAAAGTATCCCGAGAGTACCATAATCCATAGGTATATAAGCTCCGGTTTTATGTACTTTACCAGGACCTTTTCTGAAAACCATCCTGAGGTCGTCCGGCAGATATTAGCTGCCGAGATCCGTGCACTGAAATGGATGAAAAGTAGCCGGCAAAATCTGCTGCTTGCCAGCGAATGGTCCTTACAGGCAGGCAAAGACCTGACAAACCTGGAAATAGGACTCACTGTAGAACAAAACGCATTCCTGGCGGAAGGTGACATTATAGGTTTATCCTCTGTGCCTTTTATTCCACGAAACGACCTCAGGCCGAATGGTCCGCTGTACTTGGAATTTGAACTCCTCAAGGCCCTTGGCAAGATCCCCGTCTTTGCCAGGTGGGAGAAGGTACATAATAGTTTTGATCTCCAGATCATAATCGACGTACTTACCAATGCCAAAGAATACAGGCTTAATGAATTTGATTATGATATTGAATGAAACGTAATGATGAGTGAAAGAACATCAATCAATAATTTAAGAGTTCCCGGTAAAAAAAGGTTTTTTCTCAGCATAAGAGCAAAGATGCTTATTTATTTTGGGTCAATGATTGCTGTAATGCTGTTAATATTCGTATTGGTGGATATCTATGGTATACCTTTTACGACTTTCAGGGGAGTATACAAAAAGGAACAAGCCGATGCATTTCAGAACCTGAGCCTGGTTGCAGACCTGAAGAAGGAACGCCTGTTACGTTGGATTAGAGAACGGATGAACGATACAAGTACTCTTGCCGGAAACAGTATAACAACTTCTTGCGTCGTATCGCTTCTGCCGGTAGTTAATGAAAACATTGCTAATGGTGTCAGAGGAGAGGCGCTTCTGGCCGAATTGCAAAAAGAAGAGTCTTATCATACCCTGACACAACAACTTAATCTGGTTAAAGAGACATACGGTGTTTATGATAAAGTTCAAATCGCCGATGCATTAACAGGCATAATTATTGTCTCAACCCGGAAAGAAGATTTAGGTATGGATATCTCTCTGCACAATTCATTCACCAACATTCTACAGACAGGCAGCCATGAGGCAATAAATATTGTTAAAGACCAGGTAAGTGGTAATCTTGAACTATTAGTCTCCCATGCCATTTACCGTCCTGATGATGAGTATAAGTTATCTTCAGTACTCATCATGCATATTAATCCTGACGATCTTATCAAACCAATGCTCCACACTGGTGGTGGTCTGGGTCAGACAGGTGAAGCGCTGCTTGTTAACTATGATGTTAAAATACTCACAGCACTCAAATTTCCGTTAGCAGATGGAACGACAGCATTGCCGTTAGAGTATCAGATCAAGGCCAAGCCTGCGACACTTGCCGCTCAAGGGGAAGAAGGTATCATCACCGCAGAGGATTATCGTGGTAAGAAAGTCCTGGCTGCATTCCGTCATGCCCGTCTCACGTCAGAATTGGGATGGGGGTTGGTGATCAAACGTGATATGGCAGAAGTCTTTGCCCCTGTCCGTGAGAGTATTTATTACCGTATTCTAATCGGTTCTATCTGCGCGTCCCTGATGTTTATACTGACAACCTTAATCGCAAGAAGCCTGACAAGGCCCATCCAGAGCCTGAGCAAAGCAGTTCAGAGTATGAAAGAGGGCAATCTAAATGTTCAAGCACATATAACCACACATGATGAGGTGAGTACTCTGGCGAGTTCGTTCAATGTTATGGTGCATTCATTAAAACAGACTCAGGAGGAACTTGTAAGGAAAGAGAAATTCGCCACTATTGGCCGTATATCAGGCTCTATTGCCCACGACGTCAGGCATCCGCTGGCAACGATTAAAAACTCAGCATATTTCCTGAATATGACACTGAAGGATCCCAATGAAAAGACAAAAAAACATCTCAAGCTTATCGATAGTGAGGTTGCTCACGCAAATGAAATTATTACGAGTCTCATGCGCCTGTCGGAATTAAAAAAACCAGAAAAGAGCAAGACCAATATCAGCGAATTCGTAAGAGAATATTTTTCAGAGTTTCCTTTGCCGGAGCACATAAAGCTCGTAACTGAATTTGATAATAAATATCCTGACATTCTGGTTGACCAATCCCACCTTAAACAAGTCTTTACTAACCTGGCATCAAATGCAGTACAAGCCATGCCGGAAGACGGTAAGCTCATCGTGAAGACAAGGAGAGTTCGCCCGTCCGCCTCGGCGGAGAGTCAGGAGTGCGAAGGAGATTTCGTTGAAATCTCCTTCGCAGATACAGGCAGTGGTATAAGGAAAGATACCCTGGACAAAGTATTTGAGCCATTCTATACAACAAAGACCAAGGGAATAGGACTTGGCCTGTCAATAGTTAATGATATTATTACAGCTAATGACGGCAATATAACAGTAGAAAGCGAAGAAGGAAAAGGGAGTACGTTTAAGATGATGTTTCCGGGAGTAAGGGATTGATGATTGCGATTGAAGATTGTTGATTGGTAATTTAACTAGAAGCAAGAAGTCAGAAAAAGAAACCCCATTAGATAGCAAGCATCTAACGGGGCAGGCAAGATACAAGAAACAATAACCAAATAATCACCAAATTCCAATAATCAAAAAAAGTAGTTCTGTAAATGTTTGGTTATTGGTATTTGTGAATTGTTTGTAACTTGTATCCCGACAGAGTCGGACCTATAAGATGCTTCAAGGGGCGCCTTAGGCGGCTTGATTTTTGGTAAATTTATTATAAAGTGCTTACAAAAGCAAGACAAAAGAAATTCCTCACACAAAGCCACCCTGACGGAATAGCTTTGCATTCCACAGGGCAGGCGGAGATCACTGAGAAAGGCAAAAAGAATAAAGAAGCCAGTAGCAGGAATAACAACCTGGTTTCTATTGTAGTTTATCTCTATGTTTTTAATATAATAACAACGTCATGAGGAATATAAGCTTTTCTTTAGTAATACCGGTTTTCTTAAGAATGTTATGCAAGGTGCCTTTTTTCAAAGGTTTGTTGGAATGTACTGGTATGGGAATTGTTATTTTGCCTTCTTCTGTTTGCTTCTGGTATATCTTATGGCTTCCTGTTTGTCTTATAAATACAAAACCTTCTTTTTCTATGATTTTGCATAATTTTTGCCCGCTGATTTGTGGCGGTTTACTCATTTATTACAAGTTCCAGTTCCTTGATCTGATGTCCTTTAGTGAAGTGAGGAATGTTTTCAATACCAATTACCTCGATATAGCCGGAGGCTGCATCCTTGAGCATAGCAACAGCTTCATCAACAGTTTCACCTTCTGTAGTTATATCAAGTTCGGGACAATAAATGATATACCCGCCTTCTTCGGCAGGTATAAGCTCCGCAGTTATTTTAATCTTTCTCATAACTTGTCTCCTTTGTAAATAGGATAGCATCTTGCATAGAGAAATCAAGTTATAAAATAGGGTTTTATAATTTTAGCGTGACCTGGCTTCTCGTAAAGCCCCTCTGAGCGTGGCAAAGTCGCTAAGTTCATGAAGAAAAACTAAAATCTTTGTGTTCTTTGTGTCTTCCTGTCCGCCAGTTTGTTAGGCGGGTGTGTGAAGAATTATTTTTGTCTTTCTTTGCGGTTTCTGCGACTTCTTGCCCGACGATATGTTTGGCGGATGCGAGAAAATATAAACAAGATGGTTATAGTTATCCGTGTAATTCCGTGAATATCGGTGGTAATGTTTTTTTAATAATTAAAGGAAGGAAAAGAAAATGGAGAAAAAACTATCAGTACTGATCGTGGATGATGATTCGAACATAGGTGATACTTTGACCGATATATTAGGAGATATCGGTTACGATGTGAGGTTTGCTACAAGCGGGGAAGTGGCGTTAAGCATAATTAAGGAAAAGGAATATGATGTTATATTATTGGATATCAGGATGCCCGGGATGAATGGGGTGGAGACATTAAGGCATATAAAAGAAGAATCCCCCCTGACCTCAGTCGTCATGATAACGGCCTTTGCGGAAGACGAGCTTGTCAATCAGGCAAGAGAATGGGGAGCACTGCAAATATTATCGAAACCTCTCGATATAGATAAAATTATAGG
>JACZYU010000032.1 GCA_022570935.1 Planctomycetota bacterium
TTTCCTCTGTCTTAGCTTCCGTCTCAGCTACGGCCTCCGTACCTGCCTCAGCAGCCTTCGCCTCGGTTTCAGCTACCGCCGCTGTATCTGACTTAGCTTTTGTCTCTTTCTCTGCAGTCGCCTCTGTTTTTACTTCCGTCTTCACCTCTGTATTTTCATTTGCAAACAGCATGTTGCTGATTTGCAAAATAAAAAGTAACAACATAATCTGCACTACGATCTTCTTATACATACATTTATCTCCTTTTATTCTCACAACTTGTGTCCAATGATTAAGCCTGAATCCATGTCTAGATTAACTCTTTTTATGTTTTTAAGCCCCACATCCTTGAGCCACTCCTTCATTTCATCATATGAATACGATGCGCCCCTATGTGTTCCCATCAGCATATTCAGACTGAAAAGCGTACCAAAAAGCGGCTGTGTCCTTGCAGAGTTTAAGACAAACTCCTGAATCACAACTATACCTTCTATCAATAAGGAATCCCAGCACTTTCTTAATATTTTCCGATTTTCAACTGGTTCATAAATATGTAATAAATTTGATACAAAGACAATATCATACAATTCTTTACCAAAACTATCTTTAAGACAATCCCCCGCTTTAGTTGTAACCTTCCCTTTCATACCTGATTTCTTAATATACTCTCTGGCAATCTTGGTTACATCAGGAAGATCAAAGACTACGGCTCTCATCTCCGGGTTTTCTTCCACAAACCTTACAGCATAGGTACCCTGCCCTCCCGCCAGATCCAGAAGGCTACGGTATTTCTTTAGATGTAATTTTCCGCATACTTCCCCGGCCTGTACTATACCTATATTGTGCATGGCCCTGATGAACTCTCTCAATCTTTGTTCATCAACTTCTTCTTTTGCGTTATCATATGCAGTAGGCTTGCCAGTCTTGACGGCAACATTCAATTTTGACCAGTAATCCCACATGTTATGAAAATGGTGAATCCTGTCTCCCTGGTACAGTGGAGAGTCTTTCACCAGATAACGATTGGATATGGCAGTATTTCTGTAAATTTCCTTATTCTTTCTCAGGAACTCCAAAGAGACAAGTGCATTCAAGATCATTTCAGTTGCCCTGAGATCAGCCCTGAGTTTTTTGGCAATGATCTTGCAACTTTTACCATTACCCGCAGTCAACGTAAACACATCCATCTCAACAGCCACAAAAAGAACTTGAGCCTTCCAATAGCTATAGCTTATTTCATTAAGATACGATAAAGAGGACAGGCTACTTTTTTGCATATTTATTCAAAGGAAGACAAAGTCTGTTCGAAATGTTCAACCAGTTTTTCATTCATCTGTTTTGAAAACGTATCATTTTCATCATACACACACGAATCACGTTCTTCACTTTTGAAATTTCTATTCAAGGACAAATCTTTAAGTATCTTAAGGCAAAAAGCGTTTATATTTTCTGATAACGCCTCTACGGCTTTATCTTTGAATTCATAGGCACTTTCATACATAATCTCAGAAACCGGTTTAGCACCGTTATTCTTCCTTTGATAATCAAACGTTCCTTTGAATACAGTCTGTTTGTGGTGTAAAAGATGTGCCGTAATGCTCGGCGAATTCAGCATTTTCATTTCTTTAAGGAATTCAAAATTAGCCCTCACATCCGCCAGTGTTGAATCCGGCTCAAACATGATAAAACCGTAATTGGGCTCTATACCATACCGTCGCAGGATATTAATAGCCATTTTATTGTCTTCTACTTTTGTAAATTTTCTGAATTTGTCCAGAGACCTCTGGCTTCCACTTTCAACACCGAGAAACACATCTTTAAGTCCTGCATTAACCAGTATGCCAACCGTTTTGTCTTCTATATCATCAACCCTGCACTCAATTCCAAACTTTATATTCAAGCCTTTATCCATAATGAGATTTGCCAGTTCACACGCACGTTCTCTCCCCTTCTTACCAGGACCGAAGAAATTGGCATCGGCAAAATAGAAATATTCCTCCTCAAGATTTTCATAAATATCATAAATCTCATTAAATACATTTTCAGGGCTTCTCCCCCGCCAGGATGATTCCTCGCCATAAAAACTACCCAGATAACAGAAAGTGCATTTTCCATAGCAACCTCTGCTGGCAAGGATATAGGTAGAGATTCCCCTTTTTCTTGTTAATTCAAAGTCGTTACGATAAGGAAAGGGGAGATTGTCAAGATTTGAAACCGGTTTTCTCGGCTTGTTCAGAATTAAGTTGGGCTTAAGGACACCTTCTTTGATCTTACAATTGATGGAATTTAACGCAAGGCCGTTAATTGTGTATAAAGCAGAAGTATCTTTGTTGTTTATGACGGTGTCTGAAAGTTCCAAAAACGTGGTCTCTGGTTCGCCTATAGTAACAGAGTCGACAAAAGGATAATTGGCCAACAACTCCCTGGATGCAAATGTAGGAAGGTGTCCATAAAGATTTATGTGTGCATCAGGTATGCTCTTTCGAAGGCTAAGGAGCATCTCAAACACATCTTCCGTGTTCTCCCACAAATAGACAAGATGAACACCTAATAATTTGAAATTTCTCTTTTTAAGCTCCTGAATAGTTTCATTGAAAGACCACCCATAAAGATTTGCGTCAACAATATCCACATCGTGGTTATTGGATTTCAGGGTTGACGCAACGTAACCGGTCATCAGACACGAAGAGAGCGGTGTATTAACCACAGATTCATATTTGTTCGGAGTTCTTGGTCTTGGATGTTCTAACAGGATGATGGACATGTTCTTATGCTTTAAAAAAATGGGACGACGGTACACATGCCCATATTGAATTTACCAAATTACTTTTTTGTAGAATTTCCTCATCTCTCTGTCATCCGTGACTATAGGCATATCAAGTATTCTTGCAGTAGCAACAATCACCCTGTCTGCGGGGTCATTATGATTCCATTTCAGCTTAAGTGATTCCATCCAAATATCTTCATCAACTGGAATTATTTTAACTCCGTCTATTTCTTTTAGACGATGAACAAAGTTCTGTATTGAAATTGGAATTTTAAGACGCTTCCTTTTTATCTTTATTCCGATCTCCCAAATAGATATTGAATTAATCAATAGATCCGAGGCATTTGAAGTTGCATTAACTGCTTTCTTTGAAAGCCTTTCCTTTTAAAAAGCCATCCATAGTAATGCGCATGTGTCCAAAATCATTTATTTCAAATCTCCCCACTCCTCCTTGGTGCTTTTATGAATTTCATCAGTGTATTTTATTTTACCTTGAACATCAGCAAACGCTTCATCAAATGTCTTTTTCTTCTTTAATGGAACAATTTTTAATACAGGTCTCTGGTTGTCAGTCACTATAACCTCCTCACCAGTTTTTTCAATATCTCTGAAAATGCCAAGCATCTGCGCCTTTAACTTACTTTTTGAAACAGTTAACATGTTTCCTCCTAACTATAGTTATATCTATAGTCATGTAGTAGACAAAAAAATTATTTGATTACAACATGGAAATCCACTGACCTTCTTTTAATTACGAAGCACAGACTTAAATTGTGTAGTGCTACACCGTTGGAAGATTGTCTCAACTTTTTGAGAACCTTGTATAATACATTACAATGCCGCCGTGTAGCTCTTTTTCCTGCTATCTTTTAAATCATCCTCATAATATTCCATCACACCTTTTAACGAACACACCGGACCGCACATTGTGCATGTTTCCTCTTCCATTGGCGGACGGCTCTTTCTTATCTCCTCAGCTTTCTCTGAAGTGATAGCCGTTTCAAACTGGGTTTTCCAGTCAAGGTCTCTCCTCGCAATACCCATCTTCAAATCCTGGTTTTTGACTTTATCCTTAAGTTTCACCATATCTCCAACGTGAACGGCAACCTTAGCCGCCATGACACCCTCTCTTACGTCATCAGCTGTAGGAAGTGCAAGGTGTTCAGGAGGTGTAACGTAACAGATGAAATCAGCGCCATACCTGGATGATAAAGCGGCGCCAATTGCAGAAGAGATATGGTCATATCCGGGTGTCACGTCAGTAGTGATAGGGCCAAGCATGTAAAACGGAGCGTTATTGCTCATCCTTTTTTGTATAATAACATTTGCCTCTATCTCATCTATTGGTATATGTCCTGGGCCTTCGACAATTATTTGGACACCCTTCTTCTGGGCATATTCTGCAACCTCAGAGTTCATAATCAATTCCTGAATCTGTGCCCTGTCGGTACTGTCATGTACGGCACCTGCCCTTAAGCCATTTCCGAGACTCAAAATCACGTCGTATTTTTTCATAATGTCAATGAGTCTGTCAATCTCTTCATATAACGGATTCTCTTTTTTATTATAGTTCATCCATGCTGTTAAGAATGAACCTCCCCTGCTTACGAGACCGCCATATCTATACCCCTGTCTTCTTAAACGTTCTAATGTAATCATGTTTATACCGCAGTGAATCGCCATAAAACCGATTCCTTCCTGCGCCTGCCTCTCAATGATCTCAAACAGGAAATCAGACTCCATATGTACAACAGAGCCCTTCTTCTGAATGGTTTCCATTGCCGCCTGGTACAGTGGCACAGTTCCAACCATTAAACCGACCGAGTCAAGAACCCTCCTCCTTATCTCACCCAGGTCACCACCAGTCGAAAGTTCCATCAGTGTATCAGCGCCGGCCTTTTCAGCAACTTTAGCCTTTTCTACTTCCATATCAAAATCAACAATGTCCGGAGAAGTCCCGATACTTGCATTTATTTTTGTCCTCAGGCCCTGTCCGATACCGACAACCCTGGATTTTCTTTGAGGGTTCCCATATACAACAATGTGGCCATTAGCAATCCCATCACGTATAAATTCAGGACTGACATCATCATAGACAGCAGCCTCTTTCATCTCTTGTGTAATTTCGCCTTCTCTGGCTCTGTCAAGTTGAGTCTTCATTATATTTCCCCTTTCCAAATTATGTAAGTACTTTCAAGTTACTGCAAAATTCTAGGATAATAAGCAATAATTGTCAAAATGTTTTTGATTTAATGGAGTTATTCTTCATTGCAGGCCATGTTGGCTTAGCTTCGGCGTGGCAAAGTTGTAAACAATCCCTCAATCCTTTCCTGCCTGTCCCCGCCTGCCGGACGGGCAGGGGCAGACAGGAATTCCTTAATCCTTCAATTCTCAAATCCCAAAAGCTTATTTCTTATCTTTAAGTCTCTTCCACCACTCATTAGGATCTGAATGTTCAATGATTGACAGTAGTTTTTTTGATGATTCACACCTTAGTTTGTCTTTAGCTCTCTTAACCCAATCAATTGCAGCATCATAGCCCTGGATCTGATACTCTCTGGCCTGCATCGCACATTCCAGTATATCCGCATCTTTGGCAACTATGCTTTCCTCACTTTCCCGATTTGTTAACTCACTTAATGCATCCGCTATCTCATCTCCTATAGAACCTTTTAAGGGTTCTAACTGATCCTGAGTTACTTTGTCTCCCGCCTCTTCAAGGTTTATGTATTTTTGTGCTATTTTATGAAGATCATTTGTTCTGGTCTCATGCACATCATGGAACAGACACATCATAATCACTTTAGACGTATCAACATTTTCTGATTTTGCCAATATATATCCTAAGATCGTACAACGAAAAGAGTGTTCAGCAACACTCTCAGGAGCTTTATTCCCAAGCAGCCACCAACCGCTTCTATCTACATTTTTTAAATATCCTACTTCAAAGAGAAAATGTACCAATTCCTGCATTATGTTTGCCTCCCTGATAGACATGTTCAGAAAAAGGGGACAGATTTATTTTATTTCTTGCTTTGGCCGTCCCTGACCCTGAAATTTAATCAGTCTACCAATCTTTTCTGCAACGTCTTCAACAAACCGATGACTCCCTGTCAATTGACCCCTCTGAACCGCTTTTCGTATCAACTCACATTCACCCTCTGGCATAGAGTCCTTCACCCACTCCCTGTATCTTTCCTCACGCACTTTCTTTGTCAATCCTAAATCCATATAACATTGATCCAAATCCAACCAATGGAGACTTTCTATGCCTGCCTTGTATCGGTAGCTTGACCACATGTACTTTTCAGGTTTATCCACCATTCCAGCCCTTACGGGATTAAGTTCCACATACCGACAGCAGGCTAAAAGGTATTCATCTTTATTAATAGGACTGGATTTGTATCGCCCTTCCCACAATGTTCCACTTCGTTTCTCAAGTTTATTTGTATAGCGTGTTTGACGGCCGGAAACACGTTTCATAAGTAATGATAAGTTTTCTATTTTGTTCCCCGGGTCCACTATGAGGTGGATGTGATTAGTCATAAGGCAGTAAGCATAGATTTTACATCCCAGCGTATTCTTCCATTCCTTAAGGTTCTCTAAATAATAAGCATAATCTCTGTCAGAAACAAAAACCACCTGTCTGTTGTGACCACGTTGAATGATATGGTGAGGATGGTCTGCTAATACTACCCTTGAGGTTCTTGGCATAGGAACATTGTACGTAAATTCTCCATTGTTACAATAAAATAAATCTGTCCCCTTTTTATATATTATTTGACAAAATGGGTGTACACTATAAACTATCTATTCGCATATAGAAACATTTTTTAAAGGAACTTTAGAATGCAATATCCAAAATACCGCCCCCGCAGGTTAAGAAGTAATAAACTTATACGTGATCTCGTTCGCGAAACTCACTTAACTGTTAAAGATCTCATTATGCCGCTTTTCGTTCGTCCCGGGAACGGAATTAAAAAAGAAATTTCTACAATGCCCGGAAATTATCAGTTTTCCGTAGACACATTGGTAGAAGAGGTAAAAGAGCTTGCCTCTCTCGGCATCCCAGGCGTAATCTTATTCGGTATTCCCAGCACCAAAGATGAATTAGGCACTGAAGCATATGCGGATGATGGTATCATACAAGAAGCTGTCAGGGCAATTAAGGATAGCGTTTCTGAAATACTGGTTATAACGGATGTCTGCATGTGTGAATACACCAATCACGGACACTGCGGTTTCATAAAAAAGGATGAAAAAACTGGTGAATATTTAATCGACAATGATGAGACACTTAAACTACTGACTAAAGAGGCCCTGTCACATGCAGAGGCCGGTGTCGACATAGTGGCTCCTAGTGACATGATGGATGGACGTGTAGGTGCGATCAGGGACATTCTTGATGAAAACGGTTATGACAACATTCCTATAATGTCTTACGCAGCTAAATATGCCTCGGCATACTATGGCCCGTTCAGAGATGCGGCGGAATCCCCACCCAACTTCGGAGACAGAAGATCGTACCAGATGGATATATCAAACGCAGAAGAAGCAATACGGGAAGTGGCTCTGGACATAGACGAGGGAGCAGATATTGTAATGGTAAAACCCGCACTTCCGTATCTTGATATAATCAGGCTTATAAAAGACAACTTTAACCATCCCATAGCCGCTTACAATGTCAGTGGAGAATTTTCAATGGTCAAGGCTGCCCATGAAAAAGGATGGCTGGACGAAAAGGCTGTTGCCCTGGAAACACTGATGAGCATTAAAAGGGCAGGTGCAGACATCATACTCACTTACTGGGCAAAAGACGCCGCACGCTGGCTATCATCGTAGCTATTACTTCGAATACTATTTCTCTATTGACCCAAGGCCTTAATTAATTTAAAATAGGAAGAAAGCAAATCATATTCAGGAGAAAGCACCATGTCTATAAAACTCTCCATAAAAGATGTAGAAGAGTCTATAGAACATTTTAGCAAGCAAGAACAACAACAGATTTTATCTAAACTTCTGTCAACTCTAAAAGTTTCTAAAGAAGATCTGGCTTTACTAAAGGTGGCCGAATCCTCTTTCGGTTTCTGGGATAACCCAGAGGACTCCATTTATGACAACCTTTAAGAAAGGGGATATTATACTAATTCCTTTCCCTTTTACAGATCTATCTACTACCAAGCAACGCCCTGCCTTAATTGTATCATCCAATCAGTTTCACCATCAACGTAACGATATCATAGTTATGGCTATCAGTTCACAAATATGGTTACTCGTTGATTCTTCATGTAAGAGATTTTCGCCTGAGGTGACTGTCATGCCTAATGCAGGTTTGCCATAATTTGGAAGAACCTCGGGAAGGCCTGAAACAGTCCGAGTATCATATAAATGCAGATGCTGAAATAAGCAGCCCAAGTAACCTACCACTATGATTCAGCATGACAGTAATGTATCTTATGATTCTATCATCAATGCTTTTTTTATGCGCTCAGATAATATCGAGAAGTCAATGGGTTTACTAACAACAAAATCTACACCCATATCTTCATTTTTTAAGGACTCGAGCATATCCATCCATCCGGTTATCAAACCTACCATTGGCTTTCTATCAAGTGATTCGACTGCTCTTATCATATCCCAACCAGAGACTTCCGGCATACCTAAATCACAGAGGAGCAGGTCATAACTTTCCTTTTCCAACAGCTTAATGGCCTCAGCGCCACTTTCGACACTATCAACGTTGTAACCCTGTCTGTTCAAAAACATATACAGCATATCGCTTATCTCCTTCACATCATCCACCACAAGGATTCGATAATTTTTGGCCTTTACGTTAATATTATTTACGGGTTCAGAAGATGCTTCTGCTTGTATCGTTTCCGTCGCTACAGGTAATCTTATTATAAAAATAGTACCCTTTCCAGTCTGGCTTTCTAAGTCTATCCTACCGCCATGTTTTCCGATAATGCCATAAACGACGCTCATACCCAATCCGCTACCTTCAACACCCTTGGTAGAATAAAATGGATCAAATATCCTCATCCGGGTTTCTTTAGACATACCACTGCCGTTATCGGAAATACTCGCACAGACAGTATTATCTTCATTCCACGTTCTAAAGGCAATTCGGCCGCCTCCGGGCATTGCATCAATGGCGTTATTTATCATGTTGGTTATTACTTCTCTTAACTCTGAAGGTTTTCCCAATACATCAGGTACTGAATTCAGGCCTTCAAGGTCAAGATTATAAGTTGCGCCCCTGGCATGGGCTAAATCTTTCCATTTGGGTTTTGAAAAATCAACTGCTTGTTTTACCATTTCCACCATATTAACCGACACAAACTTAGACGTATCCTTCTCCATCCTGTTAAATTCACTCATTCTACGCACAGTTTCTGTACCGTCCTTTACGGCCCTGCAAATAGTACGAAGCCCATTCAACATTTTTTCATTACCAGCACAGCCACTTTGCAGCAACTGCGCATAACCGTTGATGATTGCAAGCACATTATTAAAGTCGTGGGCAATTCCTGCCGCCATTACGCCCATAGCCTTTAATTTCTCTGACTGTAGCAACCTCTTCTCGAACTCTCTTTTCTCGGTAACATCCATAATCATTCCAGTTAATACGTCCCCAACAAGAGATCCACTCAAGATTATGATTTTAGTTTTCCCCGTCCTTGTAACTACTTTTACTTCGAAGTTTTGAACCTCACCTTTCTTCTTAAGTTTGTCTATTAAGGTATTCCAGTTTTTTTTGTTTTCAGGTGTTTGCAGCACATTATCCACCATCATTTCTTCTGGTGATTTATGTTCAAATATCCTTGACAAGGCTTTATTTGCATAAAGAATGTCGCCCTTCAGGTTGGCTTTGTACACTCCAACAAGAGCGTTATCCACAAAGGCTCTATATTTTTCCTCTGACTCTTTCAACGCATTGTTGGCTTGAGCTAATTCATTCTCGCGTTTCAACTCCTCAAAGACCCACTTAACTACGGAAGGTAAAAGTTCAAGGAACCCACCTTCCTTCACTATATAGTCTTTAGCACCGGTCTTCATCATCTCTACTGCTAACTTTTCATCTCCATGCCCCGTCATTACAATGAACGGAATTTCAATCTTTCGCTCTTTAAGGGTTTCGATAATCTGCAGCGCTGACATATCCGGCAACTTGTAATCCAGCAGCATAAGCTCGGTCTGGTTGTTAACAACCCAGTCAATTGCCAGCGCACCATCATAGGCAACCGCTACATCAAAACCTGTTCTTTTCAGGTTTTTCGCAATCAGATGAGACAAACCTTCATCATCTTCCACAACAAGAACTGTACAAGCTTTGTTTACATCATCCTTTGCACTATTATTTTGATCTTTTTCTACCATTTAACTAAGTTATCCCATTTAACACGGGCACTTTCACCATTTTAAGAAATAATCCCAATGTCTTTATAGCATCAATGAATTGTTCGCAATCTACAGGCTTAGTAATGTAAACATTACAGCCCAGGTTATGGCAGTTTTCAATTTCCCGAGGATCGTCTGTAGTAGTAAGCATGATCACAGGCAACTTAGACAGTTCTGAATCCTCCTTGATCTGACGCAGGACCTCAACCCCATCTACCTTGGGCATTCGAATATCCAGCAGTAAAAGATAGGATTTACCTGATATCCGGTGAGGGCCTTCGCCACTCTTAAATAAGAAGTCCAGGACTTCCTGACCATCTTTGAAATGCAGAAAATTATTCCGAAATCCCGCACGCTTCAAATTCTTCTTAATAAGCGCAGCGTGCCCTTCATCATCTTCTGCAATAAGAATAGAACACAGTTCATTTAACCCAACCGCTACACCATTGTTTTGATCTTTTTCTACCATTTAACTATGTTATCCCATTTATCCTGGGTACTTTTATTACGGTAAGGAAGAGCCCCAATTTCTTAATAGCATCAATAAATTTTTCGTAGTCTACAGGCTTGGTAACGTAAATGCTACATCCCAGTTCGTGACAGTGATTAACTTCCCGCGGATCGTCCGTGGTAGTAACCATGATGACAGGCATTTTAGACAGTTCAGGATCCTTCTTGAGCTGACGCAGTACCTCAACCCCATCTACCTTGGGCATTCGAATATCCAGCAGTAAAAGATAAGATTTACCTGATATCCGGTGAGGCCCTTCGCCCTTCAGGAATAAGAAGTCCAGGACTTCCTGTCCATCCTTGCAATGAAGTATATCGTTCTTGAAACCCGCACGCTTCAAATTCTTCATAATAAGCGCAGCGTGCCCCTCATCATCTTCTGCAATAATTAAGTGTACTTCTTGTTGATAATCTTTTCTTCTTTCTACTAGTATTTTTTCCATTCAATACTCCTTTTGATCACGATATAGAGTTATTAATTAACTTATAAATATACAAATGGCAATAACAATATTCAAGACAAAAGACCTAAAAATTGTTTCCAGCCACTGCATATTGTCCATCGCCTCTCGTCCCGCCAGTACCCAATGTCATAACTCAAACCTGAAGGTTTGAGTTATGTACACATGACCAGCCTCTCACTTTCCGTCTGCCCATCTACGCCGGTAACGACACAAAGAACTTACTCCCCTTTCCGGGTTCAGATTCGATCCATATCTTTCCGTCGTGCCGGTCAAGTATCTTGCGAATAATGGTCAGTCCCAATCCTTCTCCAGCTACATCATTACCAGCAGGGTTAAGACGGTGAAATATCTCAAAAACCTTAGTCTGTTGTCTCTCTACAATGCCAATCCCATTGTCTTCCAGACAATATACAATATGCCCGTTTTTATTTTCTCCTGAAATTCTGATTATGCCCTCTCTATCACTATCAAGGTATTTCAAGGCATTGTCTAAAAGATTAGAAAAGACCTGGTTGATTTGCGCATTATCGCCTTTGCACGATGGTAATTCCCCAACCTGAACTTTTACCTTCTCTTCCTTTATCATATACTCGTACGTCCCTATAATATTCGATATGAGTTTGTTCATATCCAGTTGTTTAATGGCAAGTACCACACGTCCCATACGTGAAATGCGCAAAAGCCCCGAGAGCAATGTATCCATCTTGGATGAGCTATCGAGAATGAATTTAAGTGCATCAGGAATATCTTCCTCAAGAGCATCAGCAAGTTTCTCTCTTGTCTCAGGAGAAATACCACTTTCATTCAAAACAGGGAGCACCTGCTCAAAGGATTGCTGTAATTCCCTGCTGAAACCCTGTATATTCAACAGCGGAGATCGCAGGTCGTGTGAGGTCACATATATAATCTGCTCCATCTCCTTATTTTTATACGTCAGCTCAACGAGCATGTGCTTAACTTCTTTTGTTTTATCTTCAACCTTTTGCTCCAGATTCTGTGCATAATCCTCGACCTGTTTCTTCGACTCTCCCAGTTGAGAAGTCATATCATTAAAAGAAGCGGCAAGATAACCGATTTCATCCTTAGACCCTGCTGCTATTTTAAAGTCAAGGTCACCACTTGCTATCCTCTTTGTTCCTTCTACCAGTTTTTGAATAGGTTTTGTTACTCTTTTAGATACAATGATTGCAATTGCAATAACAACTATAGCGCTTATGCATCCCAGGATAATCGTAAATATTCTTAAACGCGTAATGGGAGCAAAGACCTCTTTTTTGTCTATTTTAGTCACCAGTCCCCAATCCATTTCAGGTATATATTGATAAGCGGCCACGACGTCTATATTCCTGTAATCAAGAGCTATAATTGCTCCGCCCTCTCCTTTCAGCGCTAATCTCATAGGCTTCGCTCCAGAAGAATTCAAAGGAACGGACTTGCTAAGCGGCATGTCGGGAGCATACTTCAGGGTTGTTAAGAATACGACACTATCTCCTTTCCTCATGCCCAACAATGCCTCTCCAGACTCCCCCATTCCGGCACGCTTGGTCGTAATCTCATCCAGGATAGCTATGTCATAGGCATTGATAATAACACCCATTGTCTTATGCTCCTGTCTGCTGGTAAGAGGTGCGGAAATGAATATGCAGCTCTCATTCAGATAAGGGACACTATAAGACTTACCGATATACGTCTCTCCGTAGTTTTTGGTTACGCAACTCATAAATATAGTCGCTTTAGACATATCCTTTCCAAGCCATAATTTATTGGTAGATGCGACAACATTACCGTTAATATCCAAAACGGCTATTGCCGTTATATGGCGGTCCAATGGCTTCTTGTTTACTTCAAGATGTCTGATTAGTGTATTGACAACAGGGCTCTGCGTCTCGCTGCTGGAGATTGCCTCCAGGCTATCTCTTATAAAACCATCAGAACTGAAATCAATGGTTCGTCCCTTTTTTGAATCCAGAAAGGATAATGTATGAACTTTTTTCGATTCTGCAACAGCCGTCAGCCAGTCCAGTGTCTGCCGCTCGATTGTACTCCTGGCATTGAAGTAGTACAGCGTTGTAATTATGGAAATTGGTATCAGTGAAATGCAGAGTGCAAATATGAGTAATTTGGTTTTTATTGACATGGGCAGAAACTGCTTTGTTAAAGCTTATGTCGGTTCACATCAATCCTGAACCAGGATAATTGCCTTTAAAGTCTGCAATTAAAATATAGTAAATTTTAACAATCTATCAAGTCTAAACTAAATAAATCATCCTGGGTATCTGCTTTACTCATGTAGTCAGGCCATAACCATTTGATGTCTTGGCGTTTATGTAATTTAACAATATTTATTTAGAATTTACGCTAATCTATTATTTATCAATGAGTTATAGAGGATCTACCTGAACCAAGTGGATAGCCGAGTAAATCATTTTATTCAGAATAACAAATTATCAATTTATGTTATTGTGACACAGCCTGAAAGTCTGGCAGGAATACCTCCGCTAAGATTAAGAAAATCAATATGTTCTGCATTCTCCAGGGCCCATGACTAAACAAGACATATCTTGGGATTCCGTTAACATAGCTTTTTATATATAAATCACAATTTACTTCTGTATCTACTACTAAAGTGCTATCGCCAGTGAACTCTTCATTAAGTGTTTCCGCCACTGAAAGTCATTACCTTCCAATCGAAATCTTCACATGTTCCAACAACTCATTAAAGTCAAAAGGCTTGATCAAACAAGCCACTACAGGAGGTTTTACAGATTGAATTGCTGGAAGAAGAAAAGGTTCACCCGTCATCAGTATTACGGGAATCACTTTTGGGGAATTCTGCAGGTCCTTAATAAGTTCCAGATCCTTGTTTCCGGGTATATTAATGTCCGTAATAAGGAGGTCATACTTTGTTGACCTCAACATTTCAGTAACTGTCTTTGCATCGGATGCACAATTGCACTCGTATCCCTTTTTACGTAACAAATCGGCAGTAGCCTGTAAAAATGTATCTTCATCATCAGCAACAAGTATTCGCCCAATATCTGACATTTTTTACACCCCCTAAATTCCCTCCCTGCCTGCCGGTAGGCAAGCCTGCCCCCGTCCGATCCGGCACGGGCTGGCGTCAGTTTGTTAGGCGGGAATCCCTTAATTATTAATTAATTTTGCCCGGACAATGTACTTGTCATGAACCAATAACTCTTTAACGATTCTATCTTCTCAACAAATTCATCATAAGAAATCGGCTTTGTAACATAACCGTTAGCACCGTTTCTATACGCTTCTGAAATAGTATCTTGATCGGAGCTTGTTGACAAAATAACTACAGGGATTGAACAATACCTTGAATTCTTCTTTAGAGATTTAAGGACATCCATCCCATTAACTTTAGGCAAATTAAGGTCTAATATGATCAGGCCAATTTGAGAGAGTCTTATATTGTCACCCTTAATATCAGATTGTACAGCCCGGGCAGAGGAATCTGTTTCCTGAAGATAGTCTATGACATCCTGCCCATCTTTCATTAAGACAACTTCACTTTCGACATCCTCGGTATCGAATATGTCAAGTATCATGTCTGCGTGGTCCGGGTCATCTTCAATTATTAAAATCTTTCTTCCACCGTTCACTCTCGTTTGTTCATATACCTCATAAGCTGTCTTACAAAATGTGGAATTTCTTAACATTTGTTTATCATATAAATCAGAAATAAATAACTTATAATTATTTCCACCATGTTCCTTGGCACTGTACATAGCGGCATCAGCATTTTTAATCAGGATATCCATATCAACACCATCTTTAGGATAAAGGCTGATTCCAATACTGGCAGAAATGGTTAATTTCTGACCACTGAGAACATAAACAGCAGATAATGCTTCGAGGATTCTCCGCGCTGCGATAGCTACGTTTTCTTCAGAGTCGGCAGTATCAAATGCTATAATAAATTCGTCTCCTCCCAGGCGTGCGGCAATATCATTCTTGCGCAAACAACTTGTTATACGTTTAGCAACTGACTGCAGCAAAAGATCTCCAACGGAATGGCCATGCACGTCATTGACTGTCTTAAAGTTATCAAGATCGAGAAACATAACGGCCATTATCTTGTTTTCCCGACGAACCCTTTCAATTAATTTGTCCAGTTGCTCGTAGAATAACTTCCGGTTAGAAAGCCCTGTGAGGCTATCATAATGAGCAATTTGTTGTAATTCCTCCCGGGTTTGTTCCAGTTTCTTTATCATCTGGTGCCGTTCGATGGAGTATCGAATAGAGCGTACCAGTATGTTTCTATCCACGCTCTCCTTTACTAAATAATCCTGTGCGCCCATCTGTACTGTTTTAACTGCAAAAGATTCATCATCATGATTACTGAGTACTATGATTGGTATGTCCTGCGTTATCTTCTGTATCTCTAATAATGTATCCATACCCTGGCTATCTGGTAATTGCAGGTCAAGCAGTATCACGTCAAAACTCTCTTCATTAAGATATTCTATACCCGTTGAGAGACGTTCCACGCACTCCAGTCTGTACTCTATATTGCCATTTCCACTCATCAGTTCATCCTGTAGAAGCTGTATACTGTCCGGATCGTCCTCGACAAGTAATATTTTTATAAATTCAGTATTCAATTTGCTGTCATTTCTGTAGAAGAGACAACCCCGTGATTAATTTCAGTGCTTGTTCAAGACTGAACCCATGCAGATAAGCCAGCACCACTCTGCATATCATTTTTGTCCGAATCTTTCTTCTCTAATGGTATGGTAAAACAAAACCTTGAACCTCTGCCATCCTTAAGTGGACTTTCAACCCCGAGCTTACCACCATGTAACTCAACAATCTTTTTAACTATAGCCAATCCGACACCTGTTCCTTCTGCCTCTATATCCTTAAGTCGTCTGAATATCTTGAATATCTGTCCCTGATATTTCTCTTGGATACCAATACCCGAGTCTTCAACAAAGAATTTATAGCAGTCATCATTCTTATGGCAACCAATCCTGATCACCCCGAAATCACCATTACTTTGCTCTTTAGTTAAAGGATTGCGAGGAGTTTCAGCCTGCTTACCATTACCCATAAACTTGATTGCATTTGTAATCAGATTTGAAAATACATCCTTCATCCTTTTCTCATCACAAAATACAGCAGGTAAATTATGCTCGATTAAAACATTAATTTTGTTTGTCTTTATACTGTCTTCCAATGAACTCACAATCTCTTTGACAATTGTATCGGTGTCATTTTCTCTGAAATTGTATGTAATTTTTCCGGCTTTTAATACTTCCATAATCTCTTGTATCTTCTGAGACATTTTCTTTACGTTTATCCTGATCCTGTCTATATAATGTTTTCCATTGTCATCATAAATGTCTTTATAAGCCCTGTATAACCTGGATGTATAACCTTCAATTGCAAATAGCGGTTCTTTTAAATCGTGCGAGACAATATACACAAATTCTTCCAGTTCTTTGTTTATCTTTGCTAACATATTCGCCTTTTCAGCCAATTCCTTTTTTGCCTCTTTTTGAAAGGTTATGTCCCTGATGATTAGCGTAAAAGTGTATCGTCCTTTTTCGATTTCCTGGGATGATAAAGACATTTCTAACGGGATTACATTCCCATTTTTTGTTTTTCCTGAAACTTCTAATACCCTACTAATTTTTATTATCTTACTCATCTCTAAAAACCCATCTAAAATATTTACAGGAATAATATTTTTTATAGAGCTTCCTATAATTTGATTTTCCTTATACCCAAAGATCCTATATGCTGCCTGGTTCCAGATATTAACTACCCCATTTTCATCAATACAGATAATGGCATCTTGTGCCGTCTCTATCAGGTTTTCTGTATATTCTTTTCCCCTTCTTGTCGCTTCTTCAGCCTTCTTCCATTCTGTTATATCCTTTGTCTGATGCACAGCACCACAAAACTTACCTTTTTCATCAAAAATCGGATACGTAGAGACAATGAATGCTCCGCCCATGCCTGGATCATCCACTTCTACGTACTCTGGTTTCAAACTCTCTGCAGTCTTGGTAAGTGGGCAAGTTGGCCAGGGCTCACCGGTACCATGAAATATTTCATAGCATTTTTTATCTGACAGCTCCTCAACGCTAATGTTAAACTTTTCATAAAATGCCTTGTTTGCCCTTACAATTCTATAATCCTTATCGTGAATGGTAATTATGTCGGTTATGACATCAAAGGTCTTATGCCATTCGTCCTTGCCCTTTTCTTCTATCTCTAACAAAAGCCGGGCGTTTTTCTCGTTTGATATCCTGAGTTTGTTCATCATCATATTAAATGATTCGCCCAGGACTTCTACTTCATCATTCCTCTTACCTGTAATAATAGGATCCATCAAGTCACCATCAGCTATCCTCTTAGTCCCTGCTATCAGCTTATTAATAGGCCTTGTTATCTCTGCAGAAACAAAGATTGCAATTGCGACAAAAATTATAATACCCGTACTTCCAATAATAATGGCAAGGCTTCTAATTCGCATAAGCGGAATAAATGCCTCAGAAACATCCTTTTCTGCCAGTACAACCCAATCCATATCCTCAATGTACCGGGATACCCCCAATATCTGAATCCCCCTGTAGTCAGGATATACGCCTATCATCCCTCTACCATTTCCGAATCCCGCTCTAACACCCTCTGTATCAACGACTTGTTTAAGGACTGCACCCTCTATAAACCTCGATTCCGTAATCATCAACTTTTCACTGTTTACAATATACACCTCCCCCGTCTCTCCCATGCCCTCCAGATGTCTTCCCTTTTCTAATCCATTTGATATCCCGCTGCGAGTAACACCTGCAAGACCATCACCCCTGTACCTGATAACGATTATGCCTATTGGCCTCTTTACCTCTTTTGCGGTAAGTAAACCTGCCACCTCGAATGTATTCTGACCATACTCAGGTGAATAATGTAGGTCACTTATAGATATCCGTTTTCCATTTGAAAAACAGATGTCACCTGAGGCATCCTGTCCAACATGACTTGATTCTGTCGAGCTTATTACTTTACTATCCATATCGGTAATAAACACCTCTAATATATTTTTCTCATCTACCGGTTTTTTATTATGAATGAGGTGTCTGTTCAGCCTGGAAGTAGCTAAACTGGTATCTATTCCATAAACTATTTTCTCAGTACAATTTTTAATAAAACCGTCAGTACTAAAATCAACGATTCGATCTTTCTTTGCCTTCAGGAATATCTTAACATGTTCACGCAATTCATCAGCGGCCAACTCCATTTGATTAAAGATATTTTGTTCTATTGTTCTTCGAATATAGTAATAACAGAACGTTGCCGCAATGCTTGCCATTAATATTGAAGGAACCAGAAACCAGAATAATATTCTTTTTCTTATAGTCAGAACTTAACTCCTTTCAGCCCGAACGACGTAGTCGGGCAGGTCGTTAACTTCTTGATTTGCTTCGCAAAATAAATTAAACCTTTCCAACCCCTCAATTCCTACCTGGCAAAAAAAACCGAATCCCCCATAATCCCCCCTTTAGGGAAAAGGGGGAGGATGAGCTGGGGAATTCGGCTAATAAACACTTTTCAAATCCCATTCCCCGGACAAAAAGCGCCGAGGACTTTCCCCGGACAAAAAGCGCCGAGGACTTGATCTACACTTTTGAAAAACCTGCCGCCTACCTGCCGGCAGTGGAGATTAATGGGAATATGTAAGTTCTTTGAATTTATCTATTCAATTCTAAATCGTTGTCGAGTGAGATAGAATTGTTTTTATTTCTTTTTTTGTATTATTGAACTCCCACTCAATTATCTGTTTGTTCGATATAACTATTTTTTCGCTAACTGTTCAATCATTTCTAATTCTTCAGTTTGTAGGGTAGAGCAGACTATGCCCTACCCTACATTTGCTGAATTTCACTCACTGGCTGAATTGTTACTAAAAATCTTTCAGTCTTTCATCATGTTCTATAATCCTGTTTTCACCCATTGGGATTAATGCATCAGGTGCATGACCGCCATTACCTTCTACCTTCTTAGTGGTTGGCTTAACATGTTGTGTATGTGCGATCTGGCGGCTGGCACGCACTGGTGGTTTCCTGCGAGTATCCGATTCCACATCAACTCTACTACTACCAACCTGTGCTGCCAATATATTGACTTGATCTTTGAGGGTTTGTGCCTGTGCTGACATCTCTTCGCTCGCAGATGCTGTTTCTTCTGCATTAGCCGCATTCTGTTGAGTAACCTCGTCCATCTGCTGTACTGCCTTGCTCACCTGATCAATCCCCTCAGTTTGTTCCCCTGATGCATTCGCTATCTCCTTCGTCAAATCTTTTACCTTCTTGACATTTTCAACAATCTCTTCCAACGACTCTCTGCCTTTACCTGCAACCTGAGCGCCACTCACTGCCTTGGCAACACAATCATCTATCAGGTCTGAAGTATCTTTTGCCGCAGCCGCACTACGCTGGGCCAGATTCCTCACCTCTTCTGCTACAACAGCAAAGCCCTTACCATGCTCACCTGCACGGGCAGCCTCTACCGCTGCATTGAGCGCCAGGAGGTTAGTCTGGAATGCTATACCGTCTATTACCTTGGTAATCTCTGCTATCTTCTTACTGCTTGTGTTTATCTCTTCCATTGAATGGGTCATCTCACCAACTGCCTTGTTACCATTTTCTGCAGCAGTACTGCATATTTCGACGAGTTTGGCAGCCTCTTCAGCATTAGCCGAATTTTGTTTTGTCACAGCAGCCATTTGTTCCATAGATGCTGAGGTTTCTTCAAGTGAGGATGCCTGTTCCGCAGAACCCTGCGCAAGACTCTGACTGGAGGACGATATCTGCTCTGATGCCGATGCAACCTGATCTGAACCCTCTGTCAGTTTTTCAACAAGTTCCTTCAGGAATCTTATTAATGGGCGTGCAAAGAATAACCAGCCAAGACCAATGACAAGACTGACCATAACTACAGAGCCACCCTGTATCCATAACAACATTGCCATCTTCTTCTCTGAATTTGCCTGATACATACCAACGGCCTCATTCATCGCCTTCATTGTGGCATTGTTACTTGTATAAGCATCATCATAGGCAACTATATATTCCGCTGAATTTGGTACAACTT
>JACZYU010000160.1 GCA_022570935.1 Planctomycetota bacterium
GGGTGTAATATGCGTTGTAAACATTGTCAGAATTGGCAAATAGCTCATTCCCGTGCTGATAATGGAGACAGAGATACATCCTATATTTCTCCGGAAGAACTGGTGAATCTTTCGTTGAAGAACAAGTGTAGCGGGATTTCATGGACTTATAATGAACCAACAATCTGGATAGAATATGCAATTGATGGTGCAAAATTAGCAAAGGAAAAGGGGCAATACACAGTCTTTGTAACAAACGGTTATATTGAACCGGAAGCATTAGATGCAATCGGACCGTATTTAGATGCCTACAGGGTTGACATAAAGGGTTTTGACAGTAACAGGGAACATGACGTGCCAGAGACTGAAATTGAAGTGAGTGAGAAACTGCAGGACTCCAGGCATTGTTTCTATAGAGACGTTGCAAACGTAAAGAGTGTAAGGCCGATCTTAGATGCCGCAATCAGGGCAAAATCGAAGTGGAATATGCACGTGGAGATAATAACCAATGTAGTGCCGGGTTATAATGATGATACTGAAGAGTTGCGTGAGATTGCCAGATGGATAGTGCAGAATCTTGGAGATGAGACACCATGGCATATAAGTAGATTTCATCCATATCTTGATCTGTCACATGTACCGTCAACCCCGATCTCTACTTTAGAATCTGCAAGAAAAATAGGAGTTGAAGAGGGGCTTAAGTATGTTTACACGGGAAACGTTCCCGGGCATAAGTGGGAAAACACTTATTGTCATAGTTGTGGGGAAATGCTGATTGAGAGGGCTGGCTTTGGCGTTAAGACATTTGAAATAAAGGATGGAATGTGTACAAAGTGTGGTACCAAGATTCCAATTGTTGGAGGTTTTGGATAGATAATAAAAGTGGATTATCCGTCCGACCGTGTCATCCGGGCGGTCAGAGGCCGAATCCACATATACTCAAAAAATGACAACAATAAACAAACAATTTAGAGGATTTATATATGCCTAAAAAACAATCTATAATAACGTTAATTACTGATTTTGGTTTACAGGATGGATATGCGGGTGTGATGAAGGGTGTAATTGCTAATATCAACCTATCAGCAAACGTAATTGACATTAGTCACAACATTGAACCCCAGAATGTGTTTCAAGCTGCTTATGTCCTTAACAGTTCATATACTTATTTCCCAAAGGGGACGATCCATGTGGTTGTCGTTGATCCTGGAGTAGGAAGTGACAGAAAGATTCTTTGTTTAAAAACTGAGGATTACTTATTCCTTGCACCTGACAATGGAGTACTCTCATTTATTGTTGCAAATGAGGAATCCCCGTCAATCAGAGAGGTTACTAACAGTGCATTATTCCTGCCGGTAGTCAGTAATACATTTCACGGACGTGATATATTTGCACCTGTAGCAGCTTATCTCTCCAAAGGAATTGGTCGTAAGGAACTGGGTGAGCGGGTTGATAAGATTAATGAAATTGATCTGCCAAAGCCGATACGTTCACCTGGTGGGGTTTTAACGGCTGAGATTATATATGTGGATGGTTTTGGCAATCTTATTACCAATGTCAATAAAGACGTTATCGACAGGATGAAGATCAAGACTGAAAGAGTGGCAATTACAATGGGCAGGAAAAGGATTAACGGAATATGTAAATCATATACGGATGTAGGAGCAAATGAAGCATTGGCAATATTTGGAAGTTCCGGATATTTAGAAATATCAATAAATTGTGGCAGCGCCAGAGATGTATTAAATTTAAAAAAGGGCGATAAGCTGGTATTGGGGAATTAATGGGATCTATAATTATACGTATAGGAAATTCAAAAGGCGGATGGTAAGAAATTCGCCATACAAAAATATTATATTTTTATGCGTAGGTCGGGTTTCCTGAATTCCTTATAAGAAATCTAGTATTTATGATGAACAATAAAAGAAACAACTCTCCGAGCCAGAGGCTCTTCTGAGCCGGAGGCTATAAGGAAACCAGGAATGCAGGAAAAAAACAACAAATCAATTTAAAATAATGTAAATTATGAAATATTTATTTTGCAGAGCAAAAAAGAATAAATTAGCGATAGAAGGGAGCTGATTTATGGAAAAAGGCATATTCGTTACGGGTATTGATACAGGCGTTGGCAAGACCGTCATTGCCGGTGCAATAGCTGCTGCGATAAAGGCGCATGGCCTGGATGTAGGTGTCATGAAACCTGTTGCTACAGGTGCAAGGGAAATAGATGGAAAACTTGTCTCTGAAGATGTTGTATATCTGAAAAAAATAATCGATAGTACTGATGATGATGATCTTGTGAATCCCATTCGTCTTAAACCGGCATCAGCGCCAACAATAGCAGCATCGAAGACTGGCGTTCTCATCGACATGGAGAATGTATGGAAAGCGTATAAGGAACTTGCGGACAAACATGATTTTGTTGTTGTTGAAGGTATTGGAGGTCTCATGGCTCCAGTTGATAATACTATACTTGTTGCTGACATGGCACTGAAGATGGACCTGGCACTCGTAATAGTGAGTAAATATTATCTGGGGGCAATAAACCATACCCTCTTGACGTTAGAATATGCCAGGAGCAGGAATCTTAGAATAAAGGGAATAATATTTAATATGTTGAGGAATGGTGAAGATTTTGTCGCAGAAATAGGGAGACTTTCCTCGTCTCCAGTTCTCGGGACTATTCCGTTTGATGAAAATGTGTGTGTTGAGAAGTGTCTGTATGGTGACATAGTAGAACTCTTTCGTAAAGAAATAAACATATCAAAGATAATGAGAAAAGAGACTTAGGTAATTTCTAACATAATTAAATAAGTAAAATAATGGAATAAAACATAATTGACATTTTTTTGAGTTCTTGATAGGATATTCCACTCAAAACAACTTAACACGTACAGGAAAATGCTAGGAGTCTTATATTAGATGAGTATGGATGTTATTTTAGAGCCTTTAAAAGATCAGATGCGCGAGGTAGAGGAGCGTCTTAATGGTGACATTTCTGCGACCGACAAGCGTCTTTCAGATTTAGTATTTCACATCGGCAAGATTAAGGGTAAAAGATTTCGCCCTGCATTGTTATTACTATCAGGTCAATGTTCAGGTACTTTAATCCCACAACATATTGATTTGGCGGTAGTTGTAGAGCTTATACATACGGCAACCCTTGTCCACGATGATATTATTGATGAAGCAATGGTCAGAAGGCATGTCGAAACTATGAATTCAAAATGGGGAAGGAAGATTTCTATCCTGTTTGGTGATTATCTTTTTTCAAGGGCTTATACTATACTATCTGCCCTGGACTCTCAAGTGGCAACAATAATAATGTCCCAAACCATAAACATCTTGTGTGAAGGTGAAATGGTTCAGCTCTTAAGATGTTATGATACCGAGGTTACAGAATCAGAATATTTAAGTATTATAGAGAAAAAGACAGCTTCTTTGTGCGCCGCCAGTTGTAAATTAGGGGCTATTTCTTCCGGGGCAAACAAAAAACAGACCGAGGTACTTACAAACTACGGTTCGAAGATTGGAATGGCATTCCAGATAATAGATGATTGTCTGGATGTTATGGGCAAAGAGGAGGAAATGGGAAAACCAATAAACCTGGATACCCAGAGTGGAAAGCTGACACTACCTTTTATCAGATTAGTAAACAAAATACCGATAGACCGCAAAGAAAGCACACTTGAACTTATCTTCCAGAACAATAGTGAGGATTCGAAAGCGGCGATAGCCGAACTGCTTGAAGAGCATGAAGCTGTGGACTATGCGTACGACACCGCAAGACAGTTGGTAAAAAAAGCACAGGAAGATCTCTCCGTCATTCCGGATTCGATTTATAAAACCTCACTCCTGGAACTAGGCGACTATGTAGTTAGTCGAGACAGGTGAAAGGCATAAGGGGTCAAATCTTTCATAATGACAAACCTGATTCTATCTTTTGAATGAATTTAGAAAGATTCTTATCACTTTTTAGTTTTTTGCGTAAACGTTTCCTTCCCTGACTAACAGTACTATAGTCTACGCACATCATTTCTCCTATTTCAGTCCCTTTCAAACCGCCTACTCGATACAACAGATCCATGGCTATCTGCCTTATAATACCTCTTTCCCTTTTTATCTCATGAAAGCTTTTGCCTACCACTTTACAGAGGGCTTCAATGATTTCCGCTTTTGTATTATACTTTCTTAAGCGTTGTACTGCAGGGATTTCACGAGACTTTGCAGGCAAAAAACTATCTCTTACCCAGTCTATAAAAGTACTAGTCCCAAGTATGCTTCCACCAATTATCTTTTCCTTTATATCAATTTCGGTCGATAGATCGTTACTGATTGTCTTCCAATACAATTTCCTGCCTTCTCTATTATCGCCTCCATAGGCCTCAAGGACTTGTGCATAATCTATAAAATTACTTTTTCTGGCATCATTGATATATCCCAAAAGGCTGCTCCACTTGTAATTCTTTAAATATTTCTTCTTTTCTGACAATGATAACTCTTCCGTTTGTTTTGTTTTGGCAGGATTAAGATGGATATATCGGGACAAAATATATAGATAGCTCTCCTTTTCCACAAGGATACTTTTATATCTTCCCTGATACAAATGACCGGCTCTCTTATGTCTTCTATTGTAATGAGATGTATAGGTAATATTAAACCATCTCATAAATTCACTTAGATTACCAAGGGGTGTTTCTAAAAGCAGATGAAAGTGGTTATCCATGATAACATAGCAATAAAGGATGATATTGTATGTATTTAACCCGTCGTTTAATAACTTAAGAAATACATTCTTGTCCTGGTCGTCCTTAAAGATTGCCTTCCGTTCGTTACCTCGGCAGGTTACATGGTATAATGCACCTTCATATTGTATTCGTAATGGTCTTGCCATTACATATTCATACCACGGGCAAACTATTTGTCAATAATAAAGATTTGACCCCATCTTCATGTGCTTCTACGGAAATAGTTTGACATGCCGTAAAAAATAGATTAAGTTTAATTAATATTATTTATTATTGAAGTAGATATTGGAGGTGTTTTAAAATGTTCGGTATTCCAATTGGGTGGTTTGGTATTCCTGGCGGTTTTGAGTGGATTATTATACTGATTGTAGCCCTGTTAATCTTTGGCAAAAGGCTTCCGAGTACAATGAGATCAATTGGGAAGGGAATTGTAGAGTTTAAAAAAGGCCTGAAAGACGTCAAGGATGAGGTTGACGAGGTAGAAAAAGATATTAAAAATATTGATGATAAAGATGTTGATGTAAAGTAAA
>JACZYU010000161.1 GCA_022570935.1 Planctomycetota bacterium
CCATAGTAGCATTATTCTGAATGTGTAATTTGGAATTAGCTCAATAGTCATTCTTAATTATTTGTTGAAATAGTTACATTTTAGATGTACGAAAATCAGTTTTCATATTATAATGAAACTTTAGCTTTTTAACAGATTAAACAGTGGAATATAGTGGTAAGAGGAGATAGAAATATGTCTTTTCCAGAGAAGGCAAAAGAAAATTATTTAAAGGGCTTTGCCTGTGCAGAAAGTATACTTCATGCAATGAGAGATGAAGGTTTATTAGAAGAATTTCCTGCCGAGGTTTTGAAGTGTACTACCGGTTTTGGGAGCGGTATGGGAGGTTCCGGGGGTATTTGCGGTGCAATAACCGGTTCAGTAATAGCAATAGGTCTGAAATACGGACGAGTAGATATTAAAGATGATAACTCGAAAGTTTCTGAAAAGGTCAGGGACTTTTTAGAAAGGTTTCACGAGAGGTATAAAAAGCAGGATTGTACTGACCTGACATGTACGTGGAGGGAGAAAGGTAAATTTGAAACTCCTGAAAGGAGGAAATACTGTTCTGCGATAGTTGGATTCGCCGCATCAGAACTGGAAAAAGTTTTGTAGACATTTGGAATTCTGTATCTTAATTTCTGATTTTTTAGTTGAGCTATCTCGCTCTTGCCGTTGCTCCTGCAAGTCCCGCCAATCCAATTACTAATAGAGCAATGGTTGCAGGTTCCAGGAAGGCTGACAAGGTTACTATAGAGGAACATTAGTTCGTTGAATCAATGTCTTATAAAAATATCACATCAATCCTATTCTTAGCTTTCTCAAAATCCTTGTCCATTGTCACTATCTTCAGATCATGTTCCTCCGCCACATTAAACTGATATGTATCATCAAAATCTAAACCTAAATTGTCCTTAATATCAGCTAAACCTTCATATGCTTCTTTTGGCAAAGTTATAATTTCAATTCTTGGAATTACATCGTTTACAAATTCTCGAAAAACATTTTTCTTGTCATTTTTAAATAAGATTACCCCAATAGAATGTAAGGAGAAATCAGAAATATAAAGTCCTTCCGTGCTTGTGTCTAAAAAGTCTTTACAAATCCCTTTCCTTTCTTGACCTAGTAGTATCTCTAAAAATATATTTGTATCTATGAGATACATTATCTCCATTCCCTGGCTTTATGTTGAAGTTCTACAGAAGTAAATCTATCTTTCAACTCTGACAAACCACCTTCCCAATCAAATCTAAACTTTTCTTTATATTTTCTTTTATTATATTTTTGCTGTAAAAATTCTATATAGTCTAAGACCTCTTTTTTTAAATCTGTCGGCAACTCTTTCATTTTAATTTTGATTATTTTGTCGTTCATAATTGTACTCCCTTATTCTGTTATTAATACCCTTTGGTGCTACGTATAAGCAAAAACTATCGATTGTGCATGATAGCAAAAAGACTATAGAATGGAAGTATAAAAAACATATCCTCTCTGATTGAAACATGCTATGCATGGATAGGATCATTCAGCAACATAGCTTCATTATTTGTCTTTGCATGGTTATATGCATGCTCTTATTATTACGTTTTATCGACATAAAACGAATCAAGTCATGTAGGACGGGTTACCTGTTCCCACCAGAATACATGTCGGGCAGGCATAATCGGTGCGAATGGAAACTGGCCTTACTTTTCTAATTCTCACGCAAAGCCGCAGAGAGCGCAAAGGAATCTTAAAGTGATAAAAGAAGATGATAGTCATGTAGAACGGGTAGGCTCGAAATCCAGAGTTCTGGATCAGTTTTTGGTATTCGTGGTGTATCACAAGAAGCCTAAAGGTTTATAATGGCATCTTGTATTTGTCTGAGCCTATTTTGTATAAATCATTGCCTTTTGTATCGTTTACGACTATTGCCGGAAAGTTTTCTACCACCATCTCGCGAATGGCTTCCGGCCCAAGGTCTTCAAAGGCAATAATCCTGACCTTCTTTATTGTCTTTGCTATCAGCGCTGCCGCACCACCGACTGCAGCCAGGTAAACAGCCTTGTATTTTTTCATTGCTTCTATTACTTCTTCAGACCTTCCTCCCTTTCCGATAGTGCCCTTAAGCCCCATCTTAATAAAAGTTGGAGTATATGTGTCCATCCTGTAGCTTGTTGTCGGGCCTGCAGAGCCAATCTCTTGTCCGGGTTTAGCAGGCGTAGGGCCAACGTAATAAAGCAATTGCCCTTTCAAGTCGAAGGGTAGGTCATTGCCTGACTCAATCATTTCTACAAGCCTTTTGTGAGCGGCATCTCTTGCAGTGTATAATATCCCGCTGATCCTGACCTTGTCGCCAACCTCGAGCTTTTCGACATCAGAATCACTTAGTGGTGTTTTCAGATTAATGTATTCTGTCATAATAGATATTTGTTTAGCATACCAACAAGGTTTTAAATTAGGTCTTCGGTAACTATGATTTCTTAAATCGCCCTTTCAGGGCTTACGTTTCTTTTATCATTTGTCCCCAGGGCGATGCCCTGGGCTGTAATAAATCAGCCCTTCAGGCTTTTAAAACAAACCTCTTCAATTATTGAAATTCCTCATTAAATTGTTTTGTTGTTTTCCTGCGTTCCTGGCTTCCTTATAGTTGTTTTTAATGATGAATGACGACCGCTTCCTCATGGCTAGGAAGATGGACGATTGTTTCGTCTATCGTCTCTCTTCTTTCATCACTCGTAATGTGTTTAACTATCTGTTTCAGAAAATTAAATTACAACGGTCTTAGGTCTGTGTGAATGGCACTCTATATTCACTGCAACCGGAAGACTGGCTATATGGCAGGGATAAGTTTCCACGTGTACTGCTAATGCCGTTATCCTTCCCCCAAATCCCTGCGGGCCTATCCCAAGTTTGTTGATCTTTTCCAGTAATTCATCTTCCAGATGAGCTGTATTGCTATCTTTATTATGACTGCCGACAGGTCTCAGGATTGCCTTTTTGGACAATAGTGTTACGTATTCAAAAGTTCCACCGAGACCAACACCAACAATTATGGGCGGACACGGATTTGCTCCGGCAGTCTTTACAGTCTTTACCACAAAATCTATCACACCATCACGTCCCTGTGCAGGTGTAAGCATTGCATTGCGACTCATGTTTTCGCACCCACCGCCCTTTGCTATAAACGTAATCTTTAATTTGTCACCAGGAACAATATCTGTGTGAATAACTGCCGGTGTATTGTCACCGGTATTTATCCTGTCCAATGGATCTTTTACAATTGACATACGTAAATAACCATTTTTGTAACCACGTCTGACGCCTTCGTTGATGGCTCCCTGCAAGCTTTGTCCTTCAATTGTGACTTCCTGGCCAATTTCAACGAATACAACTGCAAAACCTGTGTCCTGGCAAACGGGGACTTGTTCGTTTTTGCCAATCTCCGCATTTTCCAGTATCTGTGCTATTACTTCCTTGCCCAAAGAAGATTCCTCTTTATTCAGGGCATTTTGTAACGAAGCTATGAGATCTTCTCCCAGGTTATAATTAGCATCTATACAAATCTTCTCAACAGTGTCTGTTATTTCTTCAGTATTAATTTGACGCATGAAAGTTTTGCCAGGAATTATGAAAAAATAGAGAATTACATTATTGGAGTGAAATGTTTACAGTATCTCTGCCTGGTCATCGGATATACCTGAATATGAGCCACAGAGCTTAAAAAAATAATTTATCGTGCAAACTATATGAATTATGATTCCATCTTATTCTCTCTTTGTTCATACATTGATTCCTCTGCACGATTTATCAGTTCTTCGACAGAGCATAATTCCTCTGTATCGTAATATGCTGTTCCTATACTCAGTGATAGCTCGTATAGACGATTATCCTGTTTATTACGGGAATTCAGATCATCCTGCAAACGCGTAATAATAATTTCATTATTAGCATCGAAGGATTCTATTGCAATGGCCGTAAACTCATCTTCAGCATGGCGGCCAACAATATCTGAGTCACGAAAAACTTCTTTGAGAATTTTGGCTGTTTCTATCAAAGCCAGGTCTCCATATTGATGACCGGATTCACCTTTGATCTCCTTCAGGTCATCTAATTTGATAAAAAAAAGTATCATTCCACGCTTTGTTCGTACCGATATACTTAACTGCTGTTGGGCGAAAAGCATGAAACCTCTTCTATTGTACAAACTCGTAAGATCATCAACAAGTGAGAGAGAGTGTAATTCTGCTCTCCCCTTATGTCTCATGATGGCATATCGTAAAATGCGTGAAAGTGAATGGCTCTTCACTTTTCCCTTGACCAGATACTCTTCGGCGCCTTTTTGTAATGCCTTAACTGCCATAGTTTCATCATCCGTAGCCGACATTACCACGACCGGTATATCCGGCGCCTTCTCACAAACCCTGGTGATTGTATCTACTCCCTGTGCGTCAGGCAAGGACAGATCCAGCAGGATAATATCATAATTTCCATTATCAAGCTCCAGCAATGCTTCATCGAGCCGTTGGACATGTGTCAGTTTATAATGGACGTTCTTAATTTCTTTGATTAATTCGCTGATAAGAGTTGCGTGGTCAATATCGTCCTCGACATAAAGAATTTTAATAACCTTGTCGTTCATTTTATTTCCTCGCGATCCTCTATTGCCGGTTAATAAGAGAGTAATTTGTTCTCAGTTTTTCTAATTTTTATCGGTTAACGCTAGGAATCAGCAGAGTGAAACTCAGCAGTTAATCGGGAGAATAATTCTAAAACATTGATAGCCAGCAAATCACAGAACGGTGACAAGCTGTTTCACGTAGGTCTTGATGCGATGGTTATATTTCATCTTTATCGAATAGACGTTTTCCATGTATTACGGTAAGAATATGGATCTCTTTTGGTTTTATCTCATAGATAACGCGGTATTGGAAAACAAATAATTCTCGAATAGATTCATTGCCAATTTCTGGAATAACCCGGCCTAATTGAGGGTGCTGGATAAGTAACTGAGGGGCTTCAAAGATTTTTTGAACTGTGGATTCAGCGTAAAACTCAGAATCTCTTGCGATAAACTCCCCAATTGCCTCTATGTCTTCCAGAGCATCAGGTGACCAGATTATTTTGTAATCCATTTTGAAAGTCGAACCTTGGCATCCTCATGGGAAATACCTTTACCGTCTTTAATGGATTCCTGACCTTTTCGGATTTTTTCGAGTACATAAAGATGGTATTGGACATCTTCCAGTGTGGAGTCTTCTGGCAAGT
>JACZYU010000162.1 GCA_022570935.1 Planctomycetota bacterium
TGTGCACTATGGTTACAACGTTTGTTTTTCATAATCTTGTCTCCTAGATCAACTAATTCTAATATTGTTCCAGGCGACAAGTACATCTAAAAATGCCTTATTTTATGTCCAGTTTATGGGGAGTATTATACTACCTTACCTATACACTAAACCTATTCTAAACGCTTTAGCAAAGGGCAAGCCTATTATTTTACCTAATAGAAATTAGAGGGATCAAGTAGATTATGGAAAACAAAACCCAAGATTTGGGTTTAAAAGGATTTTCGGTTTGTTCTATTGCATTACCATTAATATTTTATGCGATACATGTTTGTCCAATTGTACCTATTGATACGGAAAAACAAATCAGTAGCCCCATTAATCACAGCTTAGATTTCCATCCAAAATATTATATATTCGGGCTAGAGAGTACTATAACAGGAAACTTAGGCTGTCCAGAAGGGTCTTGACAAATGCTTGTACTAAAAAGAAGGTTAGGAGGAGGTTTAATAATTGGAAATAATATATCTCTCTTCAGAAGTTTACACAAAATATATTATACTACCAATTTGCGAGCTATGTTTTTTTCTTCTTTTAATTTCTTTCCTTTCCATCACACCATTAAATTTAACACAAAGCTTTAGCCAATTATAAACTTAAAAATTGCTGAATCAATAATCAATTATTAGACAAGCGTCCACATCTGCCTCCCTACCGAGCAGAAACTGTGAATTGATTTTCAGGGTCATCCTCCCGCCAGGGGCGGATCTTGAAGCTACCCACAGGATCGTCCTCAGGCGACTGGCGAGGATAAACGGTTCTTTGATTTAATAATAATTGAAACAACCAACCTCATAGAACACAAATATCACGGCAATTTTATATGGACATTTTTTTGTGGCAAAGACACAAGAGCAACGCATATCTTGTTTGTTTCTTGACCTTTTTCCCAAAGATCAACTTATTAAAGTTGACTCAGGCTACAACAAGCTATACAATTTTAAAAGAGAAAACTTATACTTTCAGTAGCATATAATTACGAGGAAAATTATGATGAAAAAAATTCGTGCTGTTTTTGATGGTAAAGTGTTATGTCCTGAAGAACCTGTTGAATTAGAGATCAATGGGCACTATGTTTTAAACATTGAGCTTGTTAAAAAGGACGAACCAACCGAGAAGGTGGAATCTGATTTGGCATTTGACCTTGCTTCATTAGCAGTTAAAACCGGAATTACCGACTTGGCAACAGAACATGATCACTACTTATATGGTATTCCAAAACGAAAAATGAATAATGAATAATAAGTGTTTTGTTGACACGGTGTGTTGGATTGCCCTATTGAATGCAGACGATGAGCTTCATGAAGAATTTGATCTTAAATATAAACAATTAATGAAATCTGGATTTAGTTTTGTAACCTCAACATCTATTTTAAATGAAGTTGCTAATTCGCTTTGTAACCCAAAATTTAGAATTGCTGTTGTAGAATTTTATAAAAGACTTCAAAGTTCTCCTCGCATTGAAATTGTCTTTGTAGATGAAAAATTATGGTCATCCGGCTGGAAGTTGTATGAAGAACGATCTGACAAAGCATGGAGTTTAACCGATTGCATTTCAATAACAATAATGCAAGATTGCGGATTAGTAGATGTGTTAACGAACGACATACATTTCAACCAAGCAAGTTATAATACCCTCTTAAAAAGGTAAAAATCACAAGTTTCATTCATAAATAGTTTGATAAACAATCAGAGTCGGATCTGTGAGCTACCCAACAGGGTCGCCTCTCCGCCAGGGTGGTATCTGCCCCGGCATGACCGCCAGGGGCGGACTTGAAGCTACCCACAGAGTCGTCCTCAGGCGACTGGCGAGAACCAACGGGAGGCACAAAATCTTTCACTTATTTAATCCCCTATTACCATTTCTTATTATTTGCTTAAAGAAAAAGAAATGAAGTGTAGTGATTTACTTCGTAAGAAATTATCAGAACCGGGCATTATTTTGAGTCCCGGTGTATATGATTGTATCTCGGCAAAGATAGCTGAAAGGACGGGCTTTGAGGTTATCTTTACTTCAGGTTTCGGTATTTCAGGGTCAGTCCTTGGTTACCCTGATTTGGGTCTATTAACGGCTACCGAAATGTTAAATGCCGCCGGGCATATTTCCAGATCTGTAGATATACCACTTATTGCCGATATTGACACAGGCTATGGCAGTCCCCTCAATGTCATCCGCACCATCAAAAATATTATCGATTTGGGGATAGCCGGCGTCATCCTGGAAGATCAGGAATGGCCAAAGAGATGCGGTCATCTTGAGGGCAAACGCTTGATCTCTATGGAAGAACACATAGAAAAAATTCGTGCAGCCAGATTTGCCAGTGGAGAGAGTGAATTGGTAATTGTTGCAAGAACAGACGCACGTGCGGAGTTGGGTCTGGAAGAAGCAATCCGGCGTGGAAAAGCATATTATGAGGCAGGCGCTGACGTCATCTTTATTGAGGCGCCACAAACTAAAGAAGAACTTAAGGAAATACCATCGTTACTTCCCGATGTCCCACTGTTGGCAAACATGATAGAAGGCGGAAAAACTCCCTGCCTGAGTGCACAGGAATTAGGAAAACTTGGTTTTAAACTGGGCGTCTTTGCACTTTCAGGATTGTTTGCAGCGACAAAGGCAATCGAGGATTGCTTCCGCTTCCTGAAAGAAAACGGTACTACCTCAGGATTTGAAAACACATCATCATTTCAAGACTACAAAGAAATCATTGACATAAAAAAATATCAGGAACTGGAAAAAAAGTTTAGTACACGCAAACCATCAACCAAATAAATTCAAAATTGATTACTTTCTTTGGATAAGCAATGCTTTTAGTTCTTCAAGTGTTGCCTTTTCTTTGATCCTGTCGTTTGCGATTTCTATATAAAATTTAGCCTCAAGTTTGCCAGGATCACGTGCTAAAATTTCTTCCCATTTTGAAATAGCTTCTTCAAATTTTTGTTGCCTGTATAATATGATTGCGCCGTCTAACAGTTCTTCTGTAAGCTTAGTTTCCGCACTGGTTATTTCTGAAAGAGATTCGAATCTATTTAATTGAGTTTCCAGTTCATCCAGTTGTACTTTCATTTTGCCTTTGTCCTCTTCAACTAAATCCAGATCTCGTTTGATTTCCTGAAGCAAATTTCCCTGCGCGCTTAGTGAGGCTTCAATTTCTGCTACTTGTTCATCAAGCTTTGTTTTAAGTCCGCTAATTTTGGGTTCCAGACCTTCTACACTATGAGACAGAGTATCCATCTTTGTTTCCAGGGCTGCTGTCCTTGTCGGCTGGAGAGTGCATCCCGAGTTAAACAATCCAAGAGAAACCATCGTTATTGTAAACATGCAAAAATATTTTGAATATTTTCTGGTCATGACTTTTTCTCCTTATTATTAAAAGTTTTATAATAACTACTATAAATTTATAGACTATAAATGTGGCTTGAGCAGTTGCAATAATATAACATATCAACAAAATTGTTAAAGGCCTAAAAAACAAGCTTAAAAGATAACACTTTAACTTTTAAAATATTGCCTTGGGAGATATCAGACTGAGTAAGAAATTCAACACCTCTGCTCCACCCTTAAAGCTCGAAAACGGTTAATGGTCGCGGCCAGTTCATAACTTCTGAATTCGGCAAAATCACCTCTTATTCCACGTTCACTTAAGCAGTCCAGCCCTTTCTCTTGTATGTCAGCCAATACTAACCGGCATATCTCTTTTATGCTTCTTTGTCCGTCCATATATCGGCCGGCATAATGAATGGCATATCCTATTGCCCGCAACTGACTGGGGTGTACCAACTGCTCAACTGCTCCAACCTGAACTTTATGTTCACCAAAGCACATATACAAAAGGTCATCTATTTTGATATCTACCGGCCTTTTTCCTTTTGCGGCACTCAGTACATTCGGTGTGGGAATACGCTGAATATCTGACGGCGGCGTAGCTTGAGAATCTTTTGTCGCAGTATCCTCTTTAACTATTTGATGAGCCTGGGCGGTTAAATCAAAAGGTCTGTATTCAATCATGCCGATAACTACATCGGCCAGGCTGAAATAGTCGCCACTCCCTCCCATTACGAGTACGGTGGAAATTCCTTTTTTCTCGTAGAGGTTCCGCACATGTTCTACAAATGGCGTAATCGGCTCCTTGTCTTTGGCGATCAGGGCCTTCATACGCAAATCACGAATCATGAAATTTGTCGCCAGCGTATCCTCATCCAGTAAAAGTGTGCTGGCGCCTACCTCCAATGCCTCCAGGATGTTGGCCGCCTGAGAGGTACTCCCGCTAGCATTAGCAGTGGAAAATGTAGTAGTATCCTGATCAAAAGGCAGGTTGGAGATAAAGGGGTCTATATTCAGATTCTGAATACTGCGTCCGTCCTCCGCCCTTATCTTGACCGCGTCAGCATTGGTTACTACAAACTCACGGCCATCATCCGGGATATGGTTATAGATCCCAAACTCCAATGCATTTAAGAGTGTAGATTTTCCGTGATACCCACCGCCCACAATCAATATCACACCTTTAGGGATACCCATTCCAGTTATTGAGCCATGGTTGGGTAATTCAATACTGACTCTCATCGATTGACAGCTTTCAAAAGGTACCAGTCGTTCTGATCTGAGCGGCCGGGGATCAACTCCACTGGCCCTGGGCAGCACGGCATTATCCGCTACGAATGCAATCCAACCTAATTCAGATAATTTTTCCCTGATAAATTCAGCATCTTCAACGGTCTCAATATGACGGTACAATTCATCTTCAGGAAGTTCCCGGAAATATAATGAATCGTTTACAACGTGAGGAATAACTTCTGAAAACATGTTGGCGGCTATCCTGCCGGCAATCCTGCGGCCAAATGCCGGGAGGCCGACCAGAAAGCGCGCTTCTATATAATCGTTTTTTATGACCATAGAAGAGGTTTTGAGCACCTCCTGTCCCGGACGATCTATTTCGATAATCCCGCTCTTCCCTGAACCTTCCCTTTGTGTATTGTGTTTTTTAATGGAATGATAAAACCGTCTTGCCAGGAAGTCACACAAGGCAACATTCCTGCAGTCATTATGATGTGTGTCTTCCGGGAATTGGGCTGTGCTTATGGGAATCCTGACTCTTACCTTAC
>JACZYU010000163.1 GCA_022570935.1 Planctomycetota bacterium
TACGGGATGAGAAGGGGGCTTGCGGAATCGTGGGCTATGGTGGAACTAGGAACCCGCCGCACAACCGAAAGGGTGCGTGACGGAAACTCTCTACCTACAGGTGCATGCGCCGTATTTCTACCCGACATTCTTAAGCAGCACTTTTTAAATAGATTTCAAACTCAAGCTTTAAAAGAGAAGCAACTTTATAGAGTTGAATGAGATTTTTATTGAGGATGTTGGGATTGAGAAGCCTTTGAATTTGATTATCTGAAGTAGCAAGCTGTTGAGCTAAATATTTTTTAGAGATTTTTTTCTTTTCAAGTACCTCCTTAATTTGTGCAATAATATGTTCAATGTGATTTTGGAGCATGTACTCCGGGTCCTTAATAATAGCCAATGGTTGATCATAGGGCATATAATCAATAGTACCATCATCAAGTATAATACCTATACTTTTCCCTCTCGTTTCCTTATCAACCCATAATTTCTTAATATTTTGTTTAATGCCAAGGTGCCCGTAATGGATACTCACTTGTTTCCCGGATGTGTAGGAAACGTCAATTTGTTTTTTCTTATTAGAGAATTTAGCTGATTTAAAAGTAGAGGTTCTCATATTTTTCCCTCCTTGATAAGTTCCATCAAAACATTCTTGAGTTTTTTATTCATTTTCCCTTTTAATATTGTAAATCCAGGCAACTCGATTTTTGCCACCTCTTTCCCGCCTTTGTATACGTGTACGTGTTTAGGCAGATGGTCTCCTATCCACCATTCAATGAGATACCCACCTCTTTTCTCCCGACCCATTTTTACATGCTACTAAATATAGTAGTATAAATCAACTGTTATTTTACATAAAACTATGCTGAATGGAGTTTTTTATTTAAACATTCCGAATTGACCTACTGTTTCTCGTTAGGATGTTAAAGAAAAAGTAATTTCTGAATTGGTACTTAACAAACAAATAATGCAGTGTTATAATTCTTAATCTGTTTAAATTTTGTTCCGAAAATAGCCAAGGCATCTTGCCTTGGAATTGTCAATGGTCAGGCAAGATGCCTGACCTATATTAATTCAAAATTTAAAATGTCCAAGAAGAGTAAGGTGTTTTTTATTGAAACCAGGAACGGCGAATCACTTGTCTCATTAGCTGGAAAGGTGAAGCTTCTTTACGATGCTGCCGGACTCGAGAAGATTATTAAAAGAGGCGATATGGTTGCGATAAAAACCACTTTTGGTGAAAAGGGGAATATCGGTCATCTTAAACCCCCGTTAATCAAGGCGGCTGTGGATAAGGTAAAGTTAAGCGGCGGTAAGCCTTTTCTGGTTGAAACGAATACTCTATACGTAGGAAAACGCTCTAATGCAATAGACCATTTAATGCTCGCTCACGAGCATGGATTTACTATAGAAAACACAGGGGCGCCTGTTATTATTGGCGATGGGCTCTTGGGTGAGCATGATTACATGGTTAATATTAACCAGGAATTGTGTAAGAACGCTTATATTTCAGGTGTGGCAAAGGCATCAAACGCCATTATCTCTATTGCCCATGTTACAGGGCATCTTGCTACCGGCATGGGGGCAACATTCAAGAATATCGGTATGGGGCTATCTGCAAGGGGAGGCAAATTAGCCCAGCATTCCGGCGTGATACCTCAAATTATCAGGAAAAAATGCACAACATGCAAGGTATGTCAGATCTGGTGCCCTGCTGACGCAATTACCATGGAAAAGGATACGGCAGTGATTGACCCTGAAATATGTATCGGCTGTGGAGAATGTCTTGCCGTCTGTCAATTCGATGCTGTTAAGATTGCGTGGGACGAGGACACTGCAAATTTACAAAAAAAGGTCGCAGAATATTGTCTGGCCATTTTAAAAGAGAAGAAGCATAAAGCGGCATTCTTTAACTTCCTTACACACATAACTAAACATTGCGATTGTATGGACAAACCTTTTGAACCTGATATTTCCGATATCGGCATAGTGGTTTCCAGAGATCCGGTAGCTGTTGAAAAAGCGACTATAGACATAATAAACGAACACACAGGAAAAGATTATTTCAAAAATATCTGGCCAAAGATCGATTATACTGTACAACTTGAACATGCCCACAAAATTGGTTTAGGCAATCTTGATTATGATTTGGAAACTGTTACAGTTGCTGAACAAGTTTCTGTAACTTAGTTCGCTTTGCTAACAATTTGGATGGATATTTTATTGTATAGGAATTTTTATTTTATGTTGAATAAAATGTAGCGGAGGTCTTTAGACCTCCACTCACCATGGGGTGGATGCTAATGTTCATGTAACCATTTTTGCCAGCTATCCCATGAACGTGGAAACCTGAAGGTTTCCGCTACCGTAGGTATGTAACTTGAGAAAGCAATTAAATTATAATAATTATAGAATTTTGAAACATTATGATCTCATCTAAACGTAAAACAATAATATTTGGTTTGGATTCTGCTCCGCCGGAACTGGTTTTTGATAAGTGGCTTGATTACCTGCCTAATATAAAGCGTCTTGTATCAAACGGGATCTTTGGCAAACTGGAAAGCACTATACCTGCGATCACCTGTCCAGCCTGGGCATCAATGGTTACAAGCACTAACCCCGGTAAACTGGGAATATATGGTTTCAGAAATAGAGCCAATTATGATTATGAAGGTTTAATTTTTGCTGATTCGAGCACGGTTAAGGAAGAAACCATCTGGGAAATACTCTCAAGGCATGGTAAAAGGCCTATCGTTATAGGCGTGCCACTGACATACCCTCTCAAGCCTGTTAACAATGGACTAATGATAAGCTGTTTCCTTACACCGGACAAAAATCATCAGTTTACGTATCCTGACGGGTTAAGGCATGAGGTGGAAAGGGTTTCAGACGGCTATATCCTGGACGTAAAAGATTTCAGAGGCGAAGACAAGGAGCAGGTTTTAAATACGATTTATGAAATGACAGGAAAGAGGTTTAAACTTACAAGGCACTTTATACAAAATGAAGATTGGGATTTCCTGATGATGGTGGAAATGGGAACGGATAGGATACAACATGCCTTCTGGGGATTCTTTGATAACAGGCATCCGAGATACCTGCCGGGCAATAAATATGAGAATGTTATATTTGACTATTACAGATATATCGATGATGAAATAGGCAAAACTCTTGCGTTATTGGACGAAGACACCATTGTCTTAATAGTGTCGGATCACGGCGCCATGATGATGGAGGGGGGAATCTGCATAAATGAATGGTTAATAAATAACGGATACCTTAAGCTGATACATTATCCTGATGAGGTTACTCAAATCAGTAAACATATGATTGACTGGGGCAAGACCATGGTCTGGGGTGAAGGGGGCTACTACGGGCGTCTGTTTTTTAACGTGAAAGATCGTGAACCTAACGGAATAATCCCGAAACAGAATTATGAGTTTGTAAGAAATGAATTGATAGCAGCACTTGAAGATCAGAGAGATCAGACCGGGCAAAAGATAAATACAAAGGTGTTTAAGCCGGAAGAAATCTATTCAGAATGCAGAAACATCCCGCCGGATTTGATTGTTTATTACGGAGATTTGGCCTGGAGGTCTATTGGTAGTGTAGGGCACAATACTGTTTGGGCAAATGAGAATGATACAGGCGCCGATGATGCAAATCACTCCCGGCACGGGATATTTGTGATGAGTGGTGATAATGGATATCATTCTGAAAGGAGAGATGATCTGCAAATAATGGACGTGACACCTACTGTCTTGGACCGGATGGGAATTGACATTCCGTGGTATATGGAGGGAGATGTTATTAAATAAATTAAGCCTTCGCCAGACATCTAGTGGGCTTTATTCACAAACGGCTATCTATCCTTCTCGACATCAAGGCTAAAGCCATGAGTTACATACACTAATCTGTCAGTATGGGTTTAAGGTTTTAAACCCTTACTAAACGAAATGTAACTCATACCTTCAGGTTTGAGTTGTTCAAGCTAAACACTAAAAAGCCTGAACCAGCATAGCGTTTTATTGTTATCCTTATTAAAGGGAAGGTGTGATTTGAAGGATTTTCTCTGGGCACTGAATTTTTTAACAATTGTTCCAACAGGCAAGAGATGGTGTGAGAGAGAGCCAAAGGTTGGGATTGTAGTGTTCTGGTTTCCCATAATTGGCTTGTTGATGGGCGTTGTGCTGACATTTATTTATTTTCCCGCAACCTGGTTCTTTCCAAATGCGGTCGCCGATGCCATAATTCTGATAGTCTATATTGTTATGACGGGTGGTTTTCACCTTGATGGTTTTGCAGATACCTGTGATGGCTTATTTGGAGGGAGTACCAGGGAGAAAAGGCTCAATATAATGCGGGACAGCCGGACGGGGAGCTATGGCGCATTATGTCTTATATGTACTGTAGGCCTGAAATATATTTGCCTTATCTCAATCGATCCGGGAGCTATCGCTACGCTATCCGTTATTTCCGACTACGAGATAATAAAGGATTTGAACCCTTTATATCTCAATGCTTGTGAAAAGGGTAAAGTACTTTTCTTTATGTGTGCTATTGGCAGATGGTCTCAAGTACTGGGCGCAGCGCTATCAAGCTATGCCAGAGATGAAGGGGGTACGGGGAAAATAATTGTTGAAAACGTCAAAATAAGACATGCCTTATTTTCCTTGATCTTACCGGGAATACTTATATTTTTGTTTTGTGGAATTACGGGAATTCTTATATTCTTTATAGTGTCCATTGTGGTTGCTTTGTTCGTTTCTTATGCCAAAGAGAAAATTGGCGGTATGACAGGTGATACCCTTGGCGCAGTAAATGAGATAAGTGAATTGACCGTTTTACTTTCCTTTCTGGTTATTTAGACACTAATTCCCCCCGGACAAACAGCGCTCCCCGGACTGGAAAGCGCCGAGGACAAGCTCGGGCGAGTAAAAGGCACGAATTCACACTAATTAACGTCGGCTTATAAACTGTTTTTTTTAATCTGTGCCATCTGTGTAATCTGGTTTACTCCAGCTATGCTGTATTGTTCTATTCAATTGAAACGTATTGAAATTGGTAATTGTTTATTCGCCAATTAGCTGCGCATTGGCGTGTGAAAGTGATGGATCACGCGAAACATTGCGGTATTGGTAAGTGTGTTAATGCGAAG
>JACZYU010000033.1 GCA_022570935.1 Planctomycetota bacterium
TCACACATCTAAGAAGACAAAGATCTTCATTGAAAACCAGAAGCGTCTACATGTTTTCTATTTGCCGTCCTATTCTCCCGACTGGAATCCAGATGAGCAGGTTTGGAATCACTTGAAACATCAAGAGTTGAAAGGTCATCAAGCGAAAACCAAAAAAGAGATAAAAAAATTGGCTCGAAAAAAGCTTTCTAAAATGTCAAAAGACCTAGGAAAAATGCGCGGTATTTATTTTCGATGTTGTATTGCTGAACTTTTAGAATAATTTATTTTGTTGCAATACTTTTGCACCGAGCTATAGTTTATAGTCTCATTATTATACTCTTGGTATTTCCATGTTGCAAATTAAACCCACTCTTTTATAATATCCCTGAACAAGAGGCAGTTACAGATCACTTTTATCACATTCTAATTATCTATTCAAAAACAGTTCCTAATTAACTTAAAAGGATTTTCCAGAATGGGAAAAACAAAAAATACAATTCTTACAATTGGAATAGCTTTTCTTATTTTTTTAATATCCATTCCTATTATAAGTTACACTGCTTTTAAATTAGCGATAAAAGAAAAAACCTTTAATCACCTGATTACTACCAGGGAGCTCTTAGTTGATCAGATAGAAAGTTATTTCCATGAAAGGCTTGGTGACGTAAATGTCCTTGCAGGAAACCCGACAACGGCACAAGCTCTTTCTCTTTTTGCGCATGCTTTCAAAAGTTCTGGCATCAAGAGCGCCAAGTATATGGAAGTTACAGATATCTATCAGCCGTCAATGAATCATTACGTTTCTAATTATGGCTACACAAACATTTTTTTAGTTGACATAGATGGTGATGTGGTATTTTCTGCAAAGGAAGACGAGTATACTGGCATTAATTTACTTACGCCCGAAAACAGTAGCTTAAAGATTGCTAAGATATTCAAGAAAGGTATGGTGGAAATTTCCTTTGATGATTATACATGGCATCATGACGAAAACGACTTTGTTGCTTATTTTGCTGCACCATTATACGACAATAAGGTGACGTTGGGTGTGTTACTAGCAGAAATCCCTTTCTCTCATTTAGATGCCATATTGAGTCGTAGGAAAGGATTGGGAGAAACAGGAGAAATGTATCTGGTAGGTAAAGACGGCTTTATGCGATCAAATTCAAGGTTCTCTGAAGAGACTACAGTACTTAAGAAAAAGGTAGATACAGAAGCGACAAGGGATGCATTTAATGGAAATGCCGGTACACAAATTATAGATGACTATCGAGGTGTTCCAGTACTGAGCGCATACACACCACTGAATTTTAAATCTGTTGATTGGGTGCTACTGGTTGAGATTGATAAAAAAGAGGCTTTTGAAACTATCCACACTGTAGAGATTAAGCTCCTGATAATTGCATTCATAATCGGTGTCATAACTATAGCTTATCTTTATCTTAAAAACAAATCTCCAGAATCTATAAAAGAATCAAAAACCTGATTAATACAATACGTTTGGTTATAAAAATTATTCCGAGGAGCGCCTGAATTAGTCATTGTTATTCGTAATTCCTCCCTGCCTGCCGGTAGGCAAGCCTGCCCGCCTGTTAGGCGGGAATCCCAAATCTTTAATCCCTGGCCCAGACCGCAGAGCGGGCCTTCAATCATAATTCTTGTCTCTTTCCTCTGTGATTCAATCCATCAAGTCTATCTTTGATCAGAAAATGAAATCAATCCTTCCTTTAAAAGAGAAAAGAAGTAAAGGAAATAAGGGTGGTCAAATCTCCCCTTGGCTACATTTAGCCTTTAATTCTATGGAATCGATTCTAAGCAATATAGCAATTATTATAAAAGTTCTTTTGGTTCTATTAGTAGTTTAATTCCTTTTATAATTTGTGTAATACGACCTGGTGACAGCACACCTATTTTTTCAATCAAGTCAGATTTATCAACCGTAATAAGCTGAGAAATATTTACTACACTGCTTTTTTTGAGGTTTGCTTCTCCCTTTGTCAATAGTACATTTCCAGGTGACTTGGCACGTTTAAGATTAGATGTTAATGCACAAACTACTACTGTATTAATTTTACTGAGATTAAAAATGTTATTCTGTATTACAACATGAGGGTGTTGAAAGCCAGGAGCAGAGCCTGACGGTGTTCCTAAATTAACCCAGAATATATCTCCCTGTTTAATTACCATTTCTCCGCCTTGAGCATTTTGGCATAATGCTTTTTATGTTTTTCTCTAAGAACTGTTTCCTTTTCTGTTTCCTTTTCTGAATATGCTTTGTTAATCGCTTCGTAAATATTTTTGTTTTTAAGCTTTTCGATGTATTCTCTTGCTGCGCTGGTTAATATATGGCTTCGCGAACAGTTCAGCTTCTTTGATAGTTTATCAATATCCTTAAACAAATCATCTGGCATTGAAATGGCTGTTTTCATGATATCCCTCCAATCGTGATACAAAATAATAACGTTAGTATAACTATTATTACTACCCTTGTCAATACCTATGTAAATACCTTTTTTATAAAGTATTATTTTTTTCTCATCACATACCAATGAAAAGGAGCAAATGGGAGCAGAACTTCGTTTTTCACTTAACGGCACTTTCCTCATTTGTCTTTTCATGTAACCAGGCCTTTATCAAGGTATTACAGTCAACGCCTATTTGTTTCTGTAACTTACGTAAACTTATGATTAAATTAACTTCTATAATCTACTAAATTAAGTTATATCAAGAACATAGGATTTTTTTAAAAAGTAGTTGACTTTGCAATATGACTATGTTACTCTTTAACAATCATTACAGTTTGGTATATTTTAGTAATTATAAGAGCATTTTTTTAAGAAGGGAGTATTAGTAGATGTCAATTATGTCAGACGCATACATGAAGATGTATCCCATGGAGGCAAAAGAGAAAATATCTTCCGGTAAGCCGACGCCGGTTTTAGATATTCCAGAATTTAAACAGGCATGGGACCTTCACAGGGAAACAAGTGTGAACATCGTAAAGCGCTTTGAGTATATGGCTCAATGTGTGGGTTTTACTGATAAGGATACAGAGGCGATTAAAGAATCAAAAGAGATAATTGCCGCAAACTTGAAGAAAATCCTTGACCATATTTATTATGAAAAGCTGATAAAGGACCCATGGTTATCCAGGTGGTTCAGGGATGAAACAGGAAAGATCGCTAAGAATTACGTTGACGTTCGAAGGGCAAAGCAGCAAAAGTTTCTTCTCAGGATATTAGAATGCAAATGGGACGAAGAGTTCTTGAATCATGTTCGCTGGGTTGGCGCTATACATGTTCCCACCTTCGGGATGGAAGAACTTTACATACCAATGAGATTGAACATTGCGCTCTGGGGATACATCCATCAATATTTATTTAACCTGTTTGCCGAGGAGCTGAGGGACGATCCGGATAAGCTTCGCAGGATTACGACCGCCTGGACAAAGCTCTTCTGGTTGATTATTGACCTTTATCATATTGAATATTTACCCTCATGGATGTAACAGGTATGTAGTAAAAGAATTGTATAATTGTTCAAACCCTCTCCACCGCCTGAAAGACGTAAGTCGTTTAAGCGGGGAGAGGGTGAACTATTACGTTTTATTTTAGTTTTAAATAATGTACTAAATTTGATTTCTTGCTTATTACGGGCTTAATCTTGCCTTTGCCGGAGGTGAGTACTGTCATTACACCGGGACCGTGGCCTGCGATAACACAGTCTGAATGGACTACGATGCCGATTGAAATAGCGCCTGTTTTGTATATTCTTCCATAAGAGTGATCCGCGTCAGATATTGCCACGAAATCTCCAAACCTGAGTGTTTCAAGTCCGAATTTCTTTACGATTTTCTTATCGAACATCTGGATGTCGTAGTCGCCTGAGTAGCTATGACTGGAGCCCAGTCCCGATCCCATAATTGCTGCCGGGACTATATGAGTTACCGGGAATTTGAGGATACCTTTTACTTCTTTTACTGGTATCTTCGACAAAAGGCCGGGAGAGATGTTCATTGCGTGTATGTCAGGATAGTAATTTGTCAGGACTAATCCTGTTCCATACGCCTTTATCTGCATCTTGTCTCCCACCACCATTTTTTCAAGGGTCTTTGGAGGGAAGTCGACTATCACGTGTTCTATACCGCCGTGTTTTCCAATTACGTAACCTTTTGTTCCCTTGGCTTCTCCTGCGATAACCTTTACTTCATTTCCTGCGCATGCCAGCGTGTTAAGTCCCGCATTTGGCGACCAGCTTCCGATGGACTTTTCTGTATTAGTCATACTGACTCCCGGTTCCACATGATCGGCAGCCCAGCCGATTGCAGGGTCTCCAACCCTGACGTTGTATGTAATTCCACCAACACTCGGAAGAACCAGTGGTTTGCCGTCAGCGCTGATAACATAAGGCGTACTTGCAAAAGTGGGACTTGATATTTGTCCTACTACTGATTGCATTACTAATTTATCTTTGTTCGTTTTAATCAATTTCTGACTCCTTTAGCTTAAGTTATAGGGTTTGAGATGGGAGCATTCCCAATTTGTTGTAGATAATAAAGGTGGATTCGCTTCGCTTCCCCGGACAAAAAACGCCCCTGCCCGTCCGGCAGGCGGGGAGGACTTTAATCCACCTACTGTAACGAATGTATGGTATAATGTAAGGGTGGTTTCCCGCCTGCAGTCGGGCAGGAAGGCCAGAGGCCGAATCAACATATACACTGCTTCTCAGCTTAGCACATTTACCAATATTCTACCAAATAAATTAAAACAAAATTATTACAAAAAGCAGTTGATAGTTATAACGATGCATTATATAATTCAAAATTCGCATTTGTACAAAAATTCAGGAAATTCATTATAATAAAGAGTCTCCTGTGCTTAGTTTTTTATGTCTAGAATAACATAATGTGAGGTATATATGGCAGCGACAAGTTGGTTTAGAAAAAATCAGAAAAAACTCTTAGGTATTTTAGTTGTATTTTTGATGGTAATATGGGGAATTGGTCCGGCGGCAGAATTTATAATACCAAAACCTGCTATCGGAGAAATCCTTGGTGAAGAAATCACACAGGAACAGTTTAGTGATACTGCGACCAGATGGGCGAGGATCTTTTTCAGGGATTCAGAAGAGCCTGTCGCTAAAATGGTCTGGAGACAGATGACGTTTTTTATCCAGGCTGAGCAAATGGGTGTTTTCGTAACTAAAGAAGAACTTGCGCAGGAGGTACATAATTTCTTTCCTGTTGATCCGCGTGCCTTTGCTGACAAGAACGGATACAGGCGTATGCTCGGGTCAGCATTCCATTTGACGGAGCGTCAGTTTGAAAAGACTATTAAGGAATATCTTTTAACCAGAAAACTTCAATACCTTTTAAGAAATTCAGTAAAGATTACCAGAGACGAGGCATTTCAGAGATACATCAAGGAAAATGAAAAAGTAAAAATAAAATATGCAGCCCTTAACGCCAGAGATTTTGTCATTCATGTTAAGGTTGAGGAAGACGAAATTAAATCTTTTTACGATAAGCACAGTAACGCCTTCCCGAATGTTGAAGAAGGAATATGGGGTTATAGAGAACCTGAGAAGGTTAAGATAGAATATGTGATGGCAAGGAATGACGCAGCAGAAAAACAGATTAGTATTACTGATGAAGCAATGCGTAATTATTACGAAGAGAAAAAGGACCTTATGTTTAGAAAGGAAGCCGAAGAAAAAGATTCAGAGGAAGCTTCTGTATCAGAATTCAAGCCCTTTGAGGAAGTGAAGGATCAAATTATAAGTAATTTGTCTTTCAAAGAGAAAGGTACCATGATTAACACACAGATTGCTGATGCGGATGAAGAAATATACGAGATGATTGACAAGGAGGCGTTTATCAGTTTTCCTGAGCTTGCGGAGAAATATGGCCTTGCGTATGTTATTCCAACAAACCGGAATAATGGAACAAACTATTTTGCAAAAGATGAATTGAAAGAAGTGATGATAGATCTTCCGGAATTTCCCCAGCAAGTATTTGACCGGGATGTAAACGATCCTTCTCCGCCCATTAGTTCTCTGGACGGTAAACTTATTTTTCGGGTGATAGAGAGAATTGAACCGCGCATACCGCCTTATGAAGAAGTTCGTGAGAAGGTTGCCAGGGACCTGAGTTATGAAAAGGCACTTGCAGAGGCAGAGAAGCTTGCAGAAAAATGCCTTGAGAAGATTAACCAGACGTCCTTTGAAGAAGGCATAAAATTTATTGAAGATGAGGCAGGTAAGATAGAAATAACAGGAACAAAATATATCAGCAGGCCGGGAATTATCAGCGAAGATGATGATGTAGAGATATTGGGGCAGGAAAGAGCTAAAATTGCTGAAATTGTTTTTGGTTTGAAAGTTGGAGAGTCAGCCATTGCAGTTGAAGACAAAGGTGCAAAAAAATGTTATGTGATAATGCTGGTAGACAGAAAGAAGGTTGATCCGAAGGAATTTGAAGAGAAAAAGGATTCAATAATGGCACAGTATCTAATGGAAAAGCAATTGGCATTTATAACAGAATGGGAATCCTGGGTAAGCAAAAAGGCTCAATTAGGAAAAAGAAGAGGCTGAGAGGGTAAATTTGGATACAGTTTTTGGTATTAATAAAAAGATAGAAAGGAAGCTTAACTGGCCTGTTGTTACATTAGGGGTGTTTGATGGAGTACATTTAGGCCATCAAAAGGTTATTAAAAAAACTATAAATCTGGCGAACAGAAAAAACGGAGAATCAATAATCCTGACCTTTGGTCGCCATCCAAAAAGTTTTCTTTCACAGAAACAACAGTCCTGCATTACATCACTCGAACACAGGTTAGTCTTGTTTGAGCAACTGGGCGTTGATATATCAATTGTAATGAAGTTTGATAGAAGAATTGCAGAAATCAGTGCCGAGGATTTTATAGCTAAGATAATTCATGAATGGCTCGGGGCCAAAGTAGTCGTGCTCGGATTTAACTGCTCATTTGGCAAGGATAGAAGGGGCGACGCATCAATGGTCTGTAATTTTGCGGAAAAATATGGGTTCGAAGTGGTTGTGTGTGAACCTGCAGAATTCGAAGGTGAAATAACAAGTAGCACAGCCATACGAAAAAGAATTATTCAAGGGGATTTGCAAAAAGCGAAAGGAATGCTGGGCAGGCGTGTTTCCGTGTTTGGTACGGTAATTAAGGGTCTTGGTCGCGGAATGGAATTAGGATTTCCCACTGCCAATCTTAATCTTCACCATGAGATAAAACCTCCTTCCGGAGTCTATGCTACTAAGGCATTTCTGGATGGCAGAGAATACAACGCCATAACCAATATAGGGACTTGCCCTACATTTGAGGAAAATACAAATGATAACGAACCTCTGGTCGAGGTTCACATAATTGATTTTAATGAATCGATTTATGGAGAGGATTTGGAAGTCCAGTTTCTTTATAAATTGAGGGAAGAAATTAAGTTTGAAAACGCTGATGAATTGAAACGACAGCTGGAGCGGGACAAAATGAGATTCACGAATAGGCATTTGAAAAAGGTCTTAACAGAGTAGGGGCAATTCATGAATAATTACCCCTGCATGATATTCCAGGGCAGATAGCTCAGTTGGTAGAGCACGGGATTGAAAATCCCGGTGTCGCCGGTTCGATTCCGGCTCTGCCCACCAAATACATAGCGAAGTATAGCCGCCAGTCTGAACGAGATAGTCTGAGGCGATCAATTGGAAATGTCTAAAATAAAGGAGAAGTTTTAGTGTTAGCAACAAGGAGTTGTTTTAATTTTATCTGGATAGTAATTATTTTTTTCTCTTTAACCCCATGCGGCCTGCATGCGCAAACAGAGAAAAAAACTGATCCGGGTGTTTATTATCAGGATTTTGAAGAGTTCATAACCGTAATAAAGGAAATACAGAATAAATACGTTGATGAAGTTGACCTCAGAACGCTGCTTAAGAGTGGATATAAAGGTATGCTTAGCAGCCTGGACCCATATAGCCAGTATATTGACTCAAAACATCTCGAAGAGTTGATGATTGAAACAGGAGGCGTATTTGAGGGGCTGGGTATTGAAGTCGTTGTAAAGGACGGTGTTTTAACTGTTCTGACACCAATTGTTGATTCACCGGCTTTTCGTGCGGGAGTGTTTATTGGGGATAAAATAATCAAGATCGATGGAAAATCGACAAAAAATGTTACAATTCGTGAAGCTGTTGAAATACTTCGTGGCGAACCCCATACTAAGGTTACATTAACGGTGTTGCATGAGGGAGAAAGAGAGCCGGTTGACATAACTATTGAACGGGCAAAAATTCAGATTAAAAGCACGCGTGGCACAAGGATCGTTAATAAAGAAAGTAAGATTGGCTATATTGCAGTTACCGGTTTTCAGGACAATACAATAACTGATCTGGATGCTTCAATTGAGGAATTAGAAAAACAGGGAATGGAATCTCTTATCCTGGATCTACGATTTAATCCGGGCGGTCTCTTGAATATTGCAGTAGACATGGCGGACAAGTTTATTAAAAAAGGTATCATCGTTTCTACAAAGGGCAGGCATAAGTCACAAGAACATGAATATAAGGCGCATAGATCAGGAACATATAAAAACTTCCCATTGATAATATTAGTCAATAGTGGCAGTGCAAGTGCCTCTGAAATTGTTGCAGGCGCCATCAAAGATCACAACCGCGGCCTCTTACTGGGGACTAAAACCTATGGAAAGGGCTCTGTCCAGAGTTTGATACCAATAGGAAATAAAAATACTGCCTTGAAACTGACAACAGCCAAATACTACACACCATCCGGCACCCTGATTGATAAAATAGGTATTGAACCGGATATAAAGGTGGACCTTACAAAAAAGGAAGTAAGAGAACTGCATAAATTTCTGATCATGGCTAATGCTGCAGACATACGTACAAAAGACCGAAAAGAGCCTTTCGAGGAGATCGAAGATAGTGATGATGAAGGAAAATTTGTTGATGTACAACTTTCCAGGGCGATTGACGTAATGAAAGGCATAAGGCTTTATGCCAAAACAACAGGAACTGATTAGGCCCTTAATGAACACACATACAATCCTGGAATTATTATCCATTCCCAATAAACTCCGTTAAAGAAATTCTTCTAATGTGATATGATAATCCTGGGTATCGAAACGTCTTGTGACGAAACGTCTGCTTCTGTAGTAGAAGACGGTATAAAAGTCCATTCAAACATAGTAGCATCCCAACAAGAACTTCACTCAAGATTTGGTGGTGTGGTTCCAGAAATAGCTTGTCGTGCACACACAGATACTATTATAACAGTGATTGACAAAGCCGTTACAGAGGCTAATATTAAGATTAATGATATAAACGCAATCTCGGTGGCAAATACACCGGGCCTTATAGGCGCATTATTAATCGGGCTTACGACTGCCAAGACGTTGAGCTGGTTATTGGGAATTCCGCTTATAACTATCAATCATTTACATGCACATATTTACGCAAGTAAAATTGAACATGAAGATATTGATTATCCGGCAATCAGCCTTGTAGTATCGGGTGGACATACCTCTTTGTTCCTGACACAAAGTGAAACAAGGCATACACAGGTGGGAGGGACTATTGATGATGCGGCAGGGGAGGCGTTTGATAAGGTTGGTAAGATCTTAGGATTAGGCTATCCTGCCGGGCCGGAGATTGATACTATCTCTCAAAAAGGTAACGAGAAGGCAATTTTGTTTCCCCGGTCTTATCTGAAAAAGGACTCTCTTGATTTTAGTTTTAGTGGAGTTAAAACGGCAGTCTTGTATCACTGCCGGGGTCAGGATTCAAAGAATGCCGGCGAAATGCCGGAATTAAAGGACGGGGAGATTGCAGACCTTGCGGCAAGTTTTCAGGAAGCAGTTGTTGATGTCCTGGTAAACAAAACCATTTTTGCCGCGACTAAATTTTTTGCCAGAAGTATAATCATGGGTGGTGGTGTTGCCTGCAATTCCAGGTTAAGGCAAAAACTCACAGATGCTGCAAAGCAACGGGATATACCACTCTATTATCCTTCAAAGAAATTGTGTATGGACAACGCCGCTATGGTGGCAGGACTGGCATACTATAAGTATGATGAAAAAGAGTTTTCGGGACTTGAGGTTGAGGCAATGCCGTAGTAAGTATTACTAAATAACATAGCGCGGCATAGCTGCAACCGTTCGGCTGAGCTCACGCCAAAGCCAGGTTTGAAGTGCCTTAAACGAAACAGACGCGGCTTGAACCGTTTAAGCCGTTTAAACAGTTTAAACCGTTATTTTCTTACTTTAGGCACTTTTAACTTTTTCTGAGACTCAAATAACCTTCTGAAAAAAGAAGATTTTATGGTGTAATAGTATATTTCAGATCGTACGTAACAAGGTACTGACTATGGACGATAACTCTATCAAGAAACTTTTAACAAAAGTAAAAAAAGGCGAACTTACAATAGAGAAAGCCTTGCATAGTTTTAAGGACATGCCATACAAAGACCTGGAATTTGCCAAGGTTGATACTCATCGAACTATACGCTGCGGGTTTCCTGAAGTGATATTCTGCGCAGGTAAGACGCCGGAGCAGGTTCTCAAGATTGCCACCCAGATAACTAAGAACGGGGCTGATTTATTGGCAACTCGTGCGAATGAGGAGATATATAAATGTGTTTCTCAGAAATTTAAAAAGGCCAGATATAATGATGTGGCCGGAACGATAGTTATTAAGAACTCCCGCTCAAAAAAGAGGAAGGGTTTAATATTAATTGTAACTGCCGGTACCTCAGATATTCCTGTTGCGGAGGAAGCAAAAGAGACTGCGGAAATAATGGGAAACAATGTAAAGGTACTTTATGATGTAGGAGTTGCCGGTATACACCGCCTGCTTAGAAACAAAAAAGACATTACTGCCGCTAGAGTGCTTATAGTTATTGCAGGCATGGAAGGAGCGCTTGCCAGTGTGGTGGGAGGAATGGTGGCTCGTCCTGTTATCGGTGTGCCGACAAGTGTTGGGTATGGCGCCAGTTTTGGCGGTATTACTCCACTCCTGGCAATGTTAAATAGCTGTGCCGCAAATGTTACCGTTGTAAATATAGACAATGGTTTCGGGGCTGCATACGTTGCATCTCTGATAAATAACACAAAATAATTTATATATTGATTTTCATAGTATGACTGGTATATCATACCCACAGTGAAGGCAGGGCTTATACGACATGATAAGGTCTACAGCAGTGATGGTAATATAATAGAGGTTAAGGTATGGAAAGTCGAGACAACCTCTGATAAGCCGCATGGATACAAATACTCCCTTGTATATATTGTGAAAGGCAAGCGAGTAATTGGTTACGATAATGCAGAGGGTAAGGGAGACCATTTACGCTATGGAGACAGGAAAGAGCCTTACAGGTTTGAGAGCCTCGAAAAATTGATAGAGGACTTTTATATGGATATTCAGAGGCACAGGGAGGAAGGACTATGAGAGTTAAAAGGGTGAAGATTGGGATAAAAAGCACCAAAGAAGTACTTCAGGACTTTGTTAAAACATGCAAAGCAATTGAGAGAGGAGAAAAAGTAAAGAAAGAGGTTGGTATTTATTATGAGGACATAGACGCCTTTCGGAAGGCGCTTACAACAAAAAGGCTTGAACTCTTGCGTCTGATAAAGAAGCACCACCCCAAGACCTTACATCAACTTTCAAGGCTGGCAGATAGGGATATCAAGAATGTAACTCAAGATATAGGGTTGCTGAAAAATCTTGATTTGTTGAGCACCACAAAAGCGAAAACGGGCAGGAAAGAGGTCTCTCCTGCCGTGAACTATGATGCCATAGAACTAATGATAGCGGTTTGATCCCTCCCTGGTTTTAGCAAATATTTATTGCATTCCTGTCTGCCTGTTCTGGCAGATTGAGAGAAAAGGATGTAAACTATTTCATGCTCCCCGTGGTAAAATGACAAATTATATTTAGAATTATGGTTCAAGTAAAAAAACTGCCTGAATTAACTCCTAGGAAAAAAAATACTCACAAAGGCAGCTATGGACGCGTGTTAGTTCTTGCCGGTTCTCCCGGCCTAACAGGCGCCGCATACCTTTGTTCCAAAGCTGCGTTGAGAAGCGGATCAGGTATCGTTACATTGGGTATACCTGAAAGCCTGAACCTTATAATGGAGACGAAGCTGACCTGCGTAATGACATATCCCCTGCCGGAGACAAAGGCATCTACACTGTCTAACAAGGGCCGAAAAGATATCCTGAAGTTGTGTGAATCACACGATGTTGTAGCATTAGGCCCGGGTCTTTCCCAACAATCGGAGACAAGGGAACTCATCCTCTGGTTAATAAAAAACATAGACCGTACCATGGTAATTGATGCAGACGCGATTAATGCGATAGCAAATAATGTGAATGTGTTGCACAAGACAAAAAAAGACGTAGTATTAACACCTCATCCGGGAGAGATGTCGCGCTTAACAGGTCTTCGTTCAGCAAAGGACGTGCAAAAAGGGAGAGTTAATACGGCCGCGCATTTTGTTAAATCAATTCAAAAGAAATCAGGCGACGAGAAAAAACTCGTTCTGGTATTAAAGGGTGATAAAACTATAGTTGCTGATTATGAAAAAGTATACGTAAACCGTACGGGTAACCCTGGTATGGCAACGGCCGGCACTGGTGACGTTCTTACGGGAATTATTGTATCATTAATCGGTCAGGGGCTTGACGTATTTGATGCTTCACAGCTTGGCGTTTACATCCACGGTCTGGCAGGTGATATTGCAGCAAAGAAGAAGGGCGAATTATCAATGATAGCTTCCGACATAATTGATTGCTTACCTGACGCATTCATAAAATATGAAAAGGAGAGAAGGTAATGGCTTTATCAATCGAACAACTTGAATCATGGGAAAAAGAGGCGGGGATTCACTTTGATAAACTTGAAGAAGTAGACGAGATGATCAAGAGAAAGCTGGTGGACAGGAATCTTGCCAAACGAATGGGTACAGTCGCAGATGATAATATACAGATACTGATATCAAAGCTGAGGGACTCCCTGGAGGACTCAGATATATCAGGAATATGTAACGTGCTGGACCAAATAAAGAAGAAAGAATCCGATAACGATATAAAGAACGAACTGGAGAAGATGGTCGGGGACAAAGGCGGCGATGATACAGTAATAGAAATGATTAAGAACTATGACGGCCGCATACTCATGCTTGCAATGCAGGTTATAAAGAAATTACTAAAGTAAAAGGGGACAGGCTACTTTTTGGAATAAATATGGTGTGGATAATTGGGTTAAAAAGGTATCGAACAAAAAGTAGCCTGTCCCCTTTTACAGTTTATTGACAAAGTTCCTGATTACATCGTAATATTCTTCACCACCCACAATATGGGTATCATTATGCCCGGCACCGGGGATGGTGTAAAATTCCTTGGGTTCATTGGCTGCCTCATACAGCTTCCTTCCGTGTTCAATTGGAACAAGTTTATCTTTGTCTCCATGCATGATAAGGACTGGTACTTTTATGTTTCCTATCTTTGCAAGAGAGTCGTATTTTGTCCTTAATAAAAGACTAACAGGTAGGAATGGATAGAGCTTTTTACCCATCTCCTTTATAGACGTAAAAGGAGTTTCGAGAATCAGGGCGCGGCATTTCTCCTTCAAGGCAAGTTCAACGGCCACGGCACTGCCAAGGGAACGGCCAAAGAAGATGATCTTTTCACTGTTTATATCCTTTCGTGAATGTAAATATGCAAGGGCTGCCCTTGCATCAAGATATGTCCCCTGTTCGGATATCTTGCCCTCACTCTTACCGAATTGACGATAGTCAATGATAAAGACATTTACTGGTACTCTATCATGTAACATCTTTATGTTTTCAAGCCTGTGGTTTATGTTACCCGCATTACCGTGAAACCATAGGAGTGTATGCATGTCCGTCCGGGAGGCGGGCAGGTCAGCATCGGGTGAGGATTTTTTTCCTGGGACGAACCAGCCGTTCAGGTTCAGGCCGTCTTCAGTCAGGAATGTAACATCATCATACTCAATGCCGTAAACATCAGGCGTTGCACTGTCGTTACTTTTGTCCGGGTGAAAAATTAATCTTTTTTCTATGAATATCGGGAAAATCATTATGAATAATATAATTAAGACTGAATATATTACAAATCTTTTCAACATTGTAAATTATACACAAACTACAGTATCTTCATACTAATGAAAAGGTACTATAATGTAAACCTCTGAGAACGTTCCCAAATTGTTGTATAGAGTTGTTTTTTTGGAGTGCAGTGACCGCCTGCCTGTCGGCAGACAGGTGTCACTTTTAATACGCATCATCACGCCCGCCTGCCATTCGTCGGGCAGGGATGATGCACTCCATATTTCCGGCCAATATTGTCGTATTACAACAATTTAGGAATGCTCCCTAGACATCTCTAGTTTAAGATTTACATTACTACGACATCCTTTGTGGTTGTGAAAACTGCTCCGGCATTTTTCATTTCATTCAAAGATTTTTCTTCTCCTTCCTGTGTTGTTGCCTTAACTGCATCTGTAACCAGGGTAACCTTATACCCGCGTCTTAACAGTCCAAGGACAGCAAATTTTACACAATAGTCTGTTGCCACACCGAAAACAACGTAATCACTCGCATCCAGTTGAACAATAACTTTGTCTATATTCGTGTTGTCGAATATGTCATGTGACTGTTTTTCTATGATTATCTGCTCGTGATCCAGCATGAATTCAGTAATATCCTGTTCTATGTTTTCAATTAAGATATTATCTTTACAAGTGCTGGCTTCTATTTTTTGATTGCCGGAGGTGCCTTTCACACAATGGGGGGGAAAGAGTTTAAACTCCGGATCATCAACCGTGTGCGCGTCTGTTGAAGATAGTATTTTAGTCTTATGTTCTTTCGCATAGTCAAAGAGTTTTTTAATGTTATCGATTATGTCTTCTGCATCCGGAACATAAAGGTTCCCTTGGGGATCCATGAAATCAAATTGAGTATCTATATCAACGAATACAGTCTTATTCTTCATTAGCTTGTTATGCCTTCATATTCTTTCTGGATTCCTTGTGAAAGCAAGGTTAAACCTCTGTCTATCGCGATCTATCTTTTCTCTAATTCATCACGAAGGCAGAAAAGGCCGATTATGGTTTTTCCATCACAGATTTCTCCGTTCTTAATCATTTCAAATGTCTTGGCCAGGGGTATCTCTATAACCTGAATATCTTCGTTTCCTGTGCCAAAGTATTTTTCTTCTTTTGTCTCACCCTCCGCTTCAACGTAAGCAAGGTATATGGATATTCTTTCAGAGCATCCTCCGGGACTCGGGTAGAATCGAGTTAGATATTTCAGCTCATCGACCTTATAGCCGGTCTCTTCCAGTACTTCTTTCCTTGCGACTGAAACTTCACCGTTGTCTTTTATCCCTGCAACACATTCTATCAACCATCCGGGGCCACCGTCCACATATGCCGGATAGCGAAATTGTTTAATCAGAACAACAGAATTATTAGTCTTATTATAGAGGATAACCGCTACAGTGTTTCCCCTATCGAAATTTAACCTGTCAATCTCCCTGCTCATCGAACCATCAAATTTTTCGTGTTGAAGGACAGCCTTATCAACCTTAAAAAACCCATTATATTCTCTTTTTAAATCTTTTATTATGACCTTCACTGTTTTTCTACCTTTCAGAAAGAGTTAATAACACTTCGACTCCGCTCAGTGTGACGTCATCCTGAGTGGAGTCGAAGGATAGTCTTTTGTCGTGATAGCGACTTAACTTGATTCTATTGACACAAGTTCCTTTGCTCTTTTTAATGCCTCTTCTTTAGTCGTAATCTTTTGCTCCAATTGATCGTCCTTTATTGCATCCAGGATCTTTGAGAAGATTGGGCCGGGTTTTAGTCCCAAAGCTATTAAATCATTACCGGTAATGAGGGGTTCCGGTTTTATCTCCTCCTCTTGCAATTCTTCAAACATATTCTGACAAAAGTTGTAATCCTCAAGATCCCCTGTGCTGGCAAGTGAATCTACTTTATAAAGCTCTGCAAGTTCAGGATAACCTTCATGAGCAAAAAGCCTCTTCAGCTTGCTTATCCTCATCTGCTGTGCATGTCTTAGATAGAGATGCCTCTTTACCAGCCATGTTATACGTTCCTTTTCTGCATTCGACATCCTTAACCGCTCGCATATCTTTTCAGCCATCTTGGCGCCAATATTATCATGGTTATTAAACCTTATTCGGTCTGCAACTTCAAAGGTTACGGGCTTGCCTATGTCATGAAGGAGTACCGCCATTGCCAACTCCCAACCCTTCGATAAGCTCAGGGCGGTGAGCTTGCCGAATCCGCTATCTGCCGCCTTTCTATTGTCAACCAATTTTGATAATGTGAGCAGGGTGTGAGTAAACACGTCACCTTCAGGATGATAATTTTCCGGCTGCCTTACACCCTTCATTGCCGTTACTTCCGGAAGGATCTCATTCAAGAGGTTTAGATCGTCCATCATCTTGATACCCGTATGTGGGTTTGGGCCGGTCAATATCTTTCGGAGTTCATCTCTAATCCTTTCCATACTTACGGTTAATATCTTCTCATAAAGTTTTTTTATAGCCTCTGCAGTCTGGTCTTCAATCTTATAGTCAAACCTGCATGCAAAACGAACAGCCCTTATCATTCGTAACCTGTCTTCATTAAATCTCTCAGAGGGATCACCAATGGCTCGAACCAGATGGGCTTTTAGATCATCCCTCCCTCCAACATAATCAAAATGTTTGTCATCAATTGGATCGTAAAACATTCCATTTATGGTAAAGTCACGCCTTAATGCATCACCCCTGACATCACAGAATGTTACCGTATCAGGGTGACGCCCATCAGTGTATGTACCGTCTGACCTGAAAGTAGCAACCTCGAATTCGAAGCCATTCTCTATGACCAGGATAACCCCATAGTGAATGCCCACAGGAACCGTCCTTTTGAAAATATTTATAATATCATCGGGTCGGGCGTCTGTTGCAATGTCATAGTCTTCAGGGACACTACCCATCAGCATATCCCGAACACAGCCACCAGCAAATAACGCACTGAAGCTCTTTTCTCTGAGACGCTTAACGATACCTATGGCAGTTTCTTTAAGTAGATTTTTACGTGAGCTATTGTGCTCAATTTCGTCAGTCATTTCAATCAAACAAGTTTAAATTACTAATTCTCACGCAAAGCCGCTAATTCACCCTGTTAGATAACGTAAAATAACCGTTAGCTGTACGATAAGCACACGTTAATCACGATAAACGTAGTTGACTGTTAGATAAGTTATATCTAACAGGGGAACCGCAAAGGGGAAAAAGACTTTTAATTTATTTTTTATATTGTCTTGGCGATCTCTGCGGCTTTGCGTGAGAAATCTTTTTTTTCAATTTGAGACATATGCTGTCATGGATTATTCTGCATCTGCAATGTGGCCAACTAGTTCTTTAAACTTTTTTCCTCTCTCTTCATAGTTTGTAAACATACCGTAACTTGCACATGCCGGTGATAGTAAAACGACATAGCCGGCTTCAGCAATCTCGTATGCCTTTCTCACCGACTCACCAAGAGATGTTGCCACATAAACCTCCGGTTCTGCTTTTTCACCTTTTACGCCTTGAATAAGTTCCTGTATGTTATTGGCAGTCTCTCCAATAAGGATTATGTATTTTGTGTTTTTTACACATTCTCGTGCAAACTGACTGAAGCTTACTTTCTTATTATACCCTCCTGCAATCAATATTGTTGGGCTATCAAAGGCCTTTATTCCGGCAATTGCGGCTTCCGGTGTTGTTGCTTTTGAATCATTGTAATATTGCACTTCCTTGATAGTGTTTACATACTCCAATCGGTGTTCTAACCCGGTAAATCCTGCAATCGCATTTTTAATAGGCCCAACGTCTGCATGCATTGCGATGGCCGCATATGATGCAGCCATTATGTTTTGTCTATTATGAATACCCTTTATGTTAGTTTGTGTTGGGCAGGGGATAACGTTTCTTTTAGAATTATGATTAATAATAATTTCATTATTTTTCAGGAAAGCTCCATTCTCCAGTTCCTTTGTGGCGCTGAACCATAGAATATGGCCTTTGCATTCACTTTCCCATTCTCTCAATGTCGGATCGTCATAATTCAGTATTGTGTAATCATCCTCCTTTTGATAATGAATAATTGCCTTCTTAGCGTCTATATAATTTTCCATGGTCTTGTGTCTGTCAAGGTGATTTGGCGCTATATTTGTCACTATACTTATGTGCGGACTCATTTCTATTCTGGAGAGGAGTTCAAGCTGAAAACTTGATATCTCAAGGACAACTACATCATCCGGTTTTATCTCATCAAGATGTTCCAATAATGAAATACCTATGTTTCCGCCAACCCATGTCTTAATCCCTGCTTCCTTCAGCATCTCTCCTAACAAGGATGTGGTTGTCGACTTACCATTGCTGCCGGTAATCCCTATTACGGGTGCAGGGACAAGCCTGAAGAAAATGTTCAGTTCAGAATCGATATACACATTATTATCACACGCAATTTGTAAAAACCTGGAATCATCTGGCACAGCGGGGTTGACAACCAGCATATCCGCATCTGCAAAATCTTCTTCTGAGTGTTTCCCAAGCCGAAACTTAACAGGCAGGTCGTTTAAGAGTTTAATAGATGCTGATAATTCCTCAGCACTTTTCAGGTCTGTAACCATTACGTCTGCACCCTGAGAAACAAGGAATTTGGCTACACCAACACCTCCGCCAAATAATCCCAATCCCATTACGGTTACTTTTTTGTCTTTATAAAATTCCTTTGGAATAGATTTTTGATTCATAGGATTCTTAAAATACACCTGCCTTCATATAATGTCAAGTTGTAACCCCTGTATTTAGCAGGTATATGATAGAAATAAATATTGATTTTATCTATAGTTGGCATTAGTATGATTAAAATGGACGGTTCAGACTAATATGTAAGCAAATTAGTTAATAAAATAGCGTGGCATAGCCGCAACCAAGTTTGAAGTGCCTTAAGTGAACTAAAGTATAAATAAGTGCCTAAAGTGTGAAGTGAACTAAAGTGACTAAAGTTAGGAAAAAGGCGGGAATCATTAATTTTTAAATAATACATATTCATTTTCCCCCAACTTTAGGCACTTTACACTTTAGTTCACTTTAGTCACTTCTTCTCATCTTTAGCTCTCTCCGAGGCGTAGGCTCTACGAGCCGGAGGCACTTCAAACTTCCCGACTGGTAGTCGGGCCTTGAAGCTACTCCGAGGGGCGCCTCGGGCGGCCTGCCCGAACTGATTGGCTCGCCACAGCGAGTCTGCCTTGGGCATGACAGGCGGGTAGGCACTTTTAACTTTTTATGACACGAAAAAAACTTTCTAAAAAAAGAGTTTTTACAGAGTAATAGTATATTACAGATTCATTAAATAAATGTTTATTCTCAAGAAGATTATTTCAAGTTTCCTGTATCCCCTGCCTTTAAGCCTTTTGCTTTCTTTTTTAGGCCTATATTTGCTATGGTTCACGACTAAACAGAAAGCGGGAAAGATACTGGTATCGGTTGGTGTGATCATATTAACATTGTTCAGCTACAGTGTTATAAGTAATAAACTTCTCCGGCCACTTGAAAGGAAATACGATTCGTTTGAAATGAAAGGCTCCTCATCGGTATCAAAAACAGAAGGTGAGTCCGCAATAA
>JACZYU010000164.1 GCA_022570935.1 Planctomycetota bacterium
CAATTGCAACTTCACCCTTGGAATATAATACCACCAGGGGTTGTACATTGTCTATGTTATCACTTGAGCCAAAAGTAGAATAACGGACGTGACCAATGGCGTGTGGATTTTTTATCCTGCGCAAGCTATCTGGAGAGAAAACATCATTTACCAATCCAAGGTCTTTGTGATGTATTATACTTTTACCGTCAGAAGAGGCTATTCCCGCACTTTCTTCACCACGATGTTGTAGAGAATAAAGCCCACTAAAGACCTTCTCTACTGCATCATCGCAATCAAAAATTCCAAATAAACCGCAATATTCTCTTGCTTTCGCCAAGGCAGGACTCGTTTTGAGAGGTTTTACATTTCTTCATGTGGATTATAACAGGACAAAAAAACGTGTCAAATCAAATTAGATAAAACTTGAAGTACTCAGTCTATAAGTCGGCAATTTCTTGCTTTTTTTGACTGGAAATTGTCACCTTATAGACTGTTTTACCACACCGTTCGGCTGAGTTCACGCCGATGCCTTCTGTGTGTTAAAGAAAAATGTTTAATAACAAATCAAACAACTTTAAAATTTAGCTATTCTTTTATATAATAAGGGAAAGCCCTCGGCGCTTTTTGTCCGGGGAAAGTTTGAAAACCGCCTGTCTGCGTGCGACGCACAGGTAGATAGGGTTTCATTTTACAACTTGGTCGAGCCAGAATATATATTAGATATCTATCCCCTTTTTGGTTCCCGCCTGGAGCGGACCTTGAGTTGCTCACAGGGGCGTCTTTAGCGGCTGGCTCGTCCAGGTTGGGCTATTATGTTAAGAATTTTACGTCATTCCCATAGAACGATATATTCGGAAAGCCATAAAAACTAAAAAATATGACAATAAAAGACTATCTTCATAGAATGAGACTTTATGTCTTGATAAGCAGCAAAATTGCAGCAAGATCAGTTAGAGAAACGGCAAGACTTGTCATTGATGGCGGGGCAGATGCCATACAATTACGCGAGAAAACAATATCTGATGATGAATTCGTATCACTGGCCGGAGAGATTCGTGATATAACGACTAAAAGAGGAACCTTATTGATCATTAATGATCGCGTAAATGTTGCCAGAGAACTTAATGCCGAGGGCGTCCATTTAGGTCAACATGACATAAGTATAACAGAAGCAAGAGAGATTATTGGTAATGAAAAGATCATCGGGATATCAACACACAATATAATACAGGCCAGGCAGGCGCAAAAAGATGGCGCCGATTATATTGCCATCGGACCCGTCTATCCTACCACGACAAAAGATTATGAACCATCTATAGGGCTCGAAGTTATTCGGGAGATTTCCAGGGAAATCAGCATCCCATTTCTTGCCATAGGCGCTATAACCCTTGAAAATCTGGGTGATGTCCTGAAGGCCGGAGCTTCAAGAGTAGCAGTGTGTTCGGCAATCATAAGCTCAAAAGATATCCTTTCGACTACAAAAGAGTTTAAGAATAAATTAACTGCCTGTCATACTGTACCAGAATCGGACTGATAGTTCGGGACGAGCCTGAATGGACGATTGAACTATTGGCGATTGAAGATTGGAAAACATAAAGAGGCAAGATGCCAGAAGCAAGGCAAGACAAAAGACAGACACCCTGTCTGCCGACAGCAATGTCATTGAATTAAGCATAAGCTGTTATATATATTGACTTTACAGTCAATTAACGGTATAATACGACACATTTAAGTATTATTTACAAAATTATTTAGCGGAGGGAGACTAATGAAAAGTATTTTAAATAAATTGAGCAAAACAGAAGCGTTTGGTACACTTTTGGCATTTGCGACAGCCATGCCAATTATACCATAAGTTCTATTAAAAATACCCTTTTTTCTGATGAATTTTGTGACAAATATAAAAAGTCAGCAAAAGATTTTGTGCGGGAGAGAAAGCTTCCTTTTGGTTATCTTGTTCTTGCTATTTTGCGTTTGGGTAAAGCTTCGATAAAAAGAGAACTAGATAAATTCTTCCAGGCATTAGGCCAAATGCAGAAAATAACAGCTGGTGCATTGACCCATGCTCGCAGAAAATTGCTTCCTGAAGTATTTATTGCTCTTAATGATACATTAGTGCATAATTTTTATACTTACGATTCCTCTATTGCGATTGCGAAAAATGGAATACAAAGAATTTTAGCGGTTGACGGATTACGTATAGAACTGCCAGAGACAGAGGATATAATTTCAGAATTTGGTAGAGCTAATAAACAATCAGATGCCAAGCCTCTTGCTTTAGGGTCATCATTGTTTGATATAGTTAATAAAGTCGCCATAGACTTTAGCCTCAACCCTTGCAGTGTAAGTGAAAGTCACGTTGCGGTAAAACATTTAAAGCATATCTCCAATGGAGATTTGCTAATCTTGGATAGAGGTTATAAAAGTTTGTGGTTGATGCTTGCTATTGTACAAACAGGAGCTGATTTTTTAATTCGGCTGCCTTCAAACGCTTTTAAGGAAGTTGAATATTTTTTAAAATCAGATCTACTAGAAAAGATTGTTACTCTACAACCTGGAATAAAGGCTTGTAAGCAGTGTTTGAAATTAGGCCTAGAAGCAAAACCGTTAAAAGTGAGATTGATAAAAGTAATTCTTGATTCTGGAGAAAAAGAAGTGTTGGTTACCTCTCTTTTGGAAGACTCCTTGTATCCGTATTCTCTTTTTAAAGAACTTTATCATTTGCGTTGGGGAATTGAAGAAGAATACAAAACAATCAAATGTGCAATTGAGGTAGAATCGTTTACGGGAAAGACTCCTCATGCAATTTATCAAGAATTTTATGCATCACTGTTCTTAAGTAATTTACAAGCAATAATTACTAGAGAAAAAGACGTACAGGATGAAATAAATCGGAAATCGAAAAACCGCAAATATGATTATCAAGAAAACAGAACTTCTGCATTATATTATGTTAAAGAGAAGATTGTTTCATTGTTTATAGAAAACTCTATAGAACAAATAATAGAGTTTATTAAAAACAAAATTGTTCAAGACATATTACCAATAAGGCCAGGTAGACAATATGTTCGGAAACCATCAAATTATAGATTACAGAAATACCGTGCGAACTTAAGGGCTATTGCTTAATTCAATGACATTGCTATCGGCGGACAGGGATGTTCATAGTATTTTATAGGCCCGAAACATCTGGAAGCAGTATATCAAGAATGCCTGGAGATTGAATTTAAACTAAGACAAATACCATTTACTTCTCAACCCAGATTGGAAATATTCTACAAGAATCAGAAATTAAAGAAATTCTATATTCCAGATTTTATTGTTTGTGAAGAAGTAATAGTAGAAATAAAAGCATAAAAGACATTAACAAAAGTTGATGAAGCCCAATTGATAAACAGTCTTACAATTAGTCGCAATAAAGTTGGATTACTTCTAAACTTTGGAGAAGAATCTCTCAATTACAAAAGATTCGTAGGTTGAACTTAATGAATACTTTTTCATTTTTAAGAAAATTCTGCGAAATCTGTGGTTAATTTAAAATAAAGGGTTTGGTATGACAAAGCATATATTTGTTACAGGTGGTGTAGTTTCTTCCCTGGGGAAAGGCTTGAATGCGGCATCGATTGGAATGCTTTTAGAGAGCCATGGCTACAAAATAAGCTTACAGAAATTTGACCCTTACGTGAATGTTGATCCAGGTACGATGGCCCCGTTTGAGCATGGAGAGATTTATGTTACTGAAGATGGCGCCGAGACAGATCTCGACCTGGGACATTATGAAAGGTTTACAAATGCTGTTACGAATAGGGATTGTAATTGTACTACAGGTTCAATTTATTACTCAGTAATAACAAAAGAGCGTAGGGGAGAATATCTGGGGAAGACCATACAGGTAATACCTCACATAACGAATGAGATAAAGGATTGCATCCGTAAGCTTGCAACTGCGGATACAGATGTAGTAATCTCAGAAATAGGTGGAATAGTTGGAGATATTGAGAGCCAGCCGTTTTTAGAGGCCATTAGGCAATTTGGCAGGGAAATAGGTAAAGAAAACGTTCTGTATATACACCTGACACTTATACCTTATCTCCGGGCTGCGGATGAGATAAAGACAAAGCCAACACAGCATAGTGTTGGTATGTTACGCCAGGCGGGAATAGAACCAGACATATTGATATGTAGAACTGAAAAACCACTTTCTGATGAAATAAAGGAGAAAATTTCTCTTTTCTGTAACGTGGACATGGAATCTATAATAGAGGAGCTAGATGTAAAACCCTATCTCTATGAAATACCTTTACTACTCGTTAGAGAGGGACTTGATAAAATAATCTTAAAGAAGCTTCAATTAAATTCTAAAGGAGGCACCCTTGACAAATGGCTCGATATGATGGAAGTCCTGAAGAATCCACAGAAGGATACTGAAATAGCTATTGTCGGCAAGTATATCGGACACCAATCTGCATACGAATCAATTTATGAGGCATTAACACACGGAGGCATCGCTAATGCAACCAGGGTAAAGCAGAGAAGGATTGAGTCCGAGGATATCGAGAAGGTGGGTGCGGGAAAACTTCTCCAGGGATGCAAAGGAATCTTAATACCGGGTGGATTCGGGGAAAGGGGAATCGAGGGGAAGATAGAGGCTGTAAGATATGCCAGAGAAAACAAAATCCCATATCTCGGACTGTGTTTAGGTTTGCATTGCGCGGCTATAGAGTTCGCACGAAACGTGTGCAACCTTGCAGACGCAAACAGTACCGAGTTCGACTCTAACACACCGGATCCGGTTATATGCCTGTTAGAAGAACAGAAGGATATCGAGAAAAAGGGCGGTACTATGAGATTGGGAGCGCAACAGTGCAGGCTTGAGCCAAACACTATTGCCCGCAAAAGTTATGGCCAGGAGATTATTTCCGAACGACACAGGCACAGGTATGAATTCAATAACAAATACAGAGATGTTTTTGCACCGAAAGGGATGCTCTGCAGTGGTTTTACTATGGACAATGAGTTAGTGGAAATAATCGAACTGAAAGACCATCCATGGTTTATAGCAGTACAATTTCATCCCGAGTTTAAGTCTAAACCAACTAATCCACATCCTTTGTTTA
>JACZYU010000165.1 GCA_022570935.1 Planctomycetota bacterium
TTAAAAATGGCTTTGGATCGTTTACCTGTTCAAGAAGATGATTTAGCATCACAACCAACCATTAGTCGTTTAGAGAATCAGGTAACGGAAAAAGAGTTGGCAAAGATGAAGGATGTGTTTATCAATCCTTGGATTCAAGTAGTAAGTGCCTGCCTGTCGGCAGACAGGCAACATTTGATTCATCTCCAAAAAATACCTGATTGGGTGTTTTAAACCCAAGTCTTTTTCTTGGACGATTGTTAAGTCTTTTCATGGCATGGATTATTTCTTCATCTGTTATGGTTCTAAAGTCCCTATTTTTAGGGAAATACTGCCGTATAAGACCGTTGGTGTTTTCATTGGTGCCTCTTTCCCAGGAAGAATACGCATGAGCAAAATAAAAGCCACATTTAAGTTTTTTAGCAATAGACTCGTGATTGGCGAACTCTTTCCCATTGTCTGATGTAATGGTATGAACTTTTTCCCTTATGGTCAACAACATTTGTTTTATTGCTTCTTCGGTCTTTTCCTTCGTTCGTCGTTCCACTTTATAAATGAGAGCAAGTCCGGATTTTCTTTCTGTCAAAGACACAATAGCTTGTTTATGGGCTTTACCGATAATCGTATCCGCTTCCCAATCGCCTATTCGACTTCGTTGTTCAACGACATCAGGCCGCTCATCAATACTGACTCTGTTTTTGATCTGTCCCCGTCGGTCATTCGATCCATTTCGTTTCCTGTATCTCTTCCTACCGCGTAAATGAGTATACAGATTCCCACCTTTATCCTTGTCCTGATAAATATGGGTATAAATTCTTTCATGGCTCACAGAAATAATCAGGTTTTCTTTCATCCAACCATGTATTTGTTCCGGAGACCAGTCGTTTCTGATCAACATCTCAATCAAAGCCCAAGTGCTTCTATCTATAGGTGATTTGGTTTTACCTTTTCTTCTATCCAACGCTAAGGCATGTGCTTGCTTATACCGATAACCACGTTTTCCATGAGAGGTGGACCCCATAGGTTGGACAGTTTTTTTTACTTTTAAGTTGTAAAATTCTGCGGGGTTTTTCATTAAGCAGCCAATTCCTTTATTGACCTGCTGTTTAAATATACTTGTTCCGGTGTTTTTCTTCCAAGAGCTTGATGTGTTCTTTCATGGTTGTAGAATTTAATCCATTCACCAATGCTTTCTCTGGCTTCTTTTGTTGTATCATAAGCATTGAGATAAACTTCTTCATATTTCAGACTTCGCCATAATCTCTCAATAAATACATTGTCCACCCAGCGGCCTTTTCCATCCATACTGATCTTTATCTCTTTTGACTTTAACACACCCGTAAACTCATCACTGGTAAATTGTGCTCCCTGGTCTGTGTTAAATATTTCAGGTGTCCCGTATTTTGCAGTGGCTTCATTCAATGCTTCAATACAGAATGTTGTATCCATACTGTTGGATAATCGCCAGCTCAATACTCTACGACTGTACCAGTCCATAATAGCCACCAGATAGAGAAAGCCTCTGGCCATTGGGATATAGGTAATATCCGTGGCCCATACCTGATTGGCTCGATCTATCTTCAGGTCCTTCAGAAGATATGGATAAATCTTATGCTGCTTCCCCGGACGGCTTGTATTTGGCTTGGGTGCTGTAGAATGAATGTTCATTTCATTCATGAGTCTTTGAACTCGCTTGCGGTTTATTTTGTATCCCTTGAGCTGCAATTGATCACGTAGGCTTCGTGAACCCATGAAAGAATGTTTAATATGAAGCTTGTCCATTTCCTTCTTTATCTCCAGCTCTTCTAAATCGGGCTCTTGTTCAACAGGAGTGTAGTACAACGTTGAACGGCTCACATCCATTAAGGTGCATTTTTTTATGATGGGTAAACTCTGATCATCTTGGATTGTTGTTTTGCGTCCAGCCATATCTAACGACCGAACGCTTTGGATAAAAAATCACGTTCCATGGTCAACTGACCTATTTTAGCATGGAGTTCTTTGACTTCTGAGTCATTATGTTTTCGTTCTTTTTCTGATGCACCAAAAACATCTTTTGATCCTTCTAATAACTGCTTTTTCCATTTCTGGATCTGGGCGGGATGAAGGACATAGAATGATGATAGTTCACTCATGGTCTTCTCCCCCTTGATGGCTTCCAAGGCTACTCTTGCTTTAAATGCGGCTGAATGGTTACGTCGGTTTTTACTCATGTTCTGCTTTTCCTTTTCGTTTTAAGTTCATGCTCTATAGAAATAGGTCTCCCATTTCATAGGGCAGGCAGAATTTACACTAACCAACTGCTCAGTTTTGGGGGTCCACTTCTATTCTCTTCTTTATCCTTTATAGTCCTCTTTGTTACTATACTTTTTTCCCCAGGATAGGTTTCCAGATGGAGGAGCTGACCCGTTCTCTGTCAATGACCAATTCTGTAATCAAGTCCCGGTAGAACGTTTTAACCCTGAAATCCGTGTCTTGATATATGTTTAGTGGCGGTGAGTCTACAAAACCCGACAAATGGATATATTAAATGAGATTATTTATATTTCTATATCAATTAAATAATTCTTTATGCTTATAGAATATTATCAGATTATTCGTATTAATAATTTTACCGGTTGAGGTGACATTTACAAGATGGGAGAGTATGTATATGTCCATTAAAATTCAATTATTATCCCAAACAATTATTTCAAAATATTCTTTTACAACTGGATGGTAGAGGGTATAAGCATTATACAGGAGCTATATCATAATGGGTTATTCGAAATTTAGAGAGGCAATCAATACAAAGGAGTATGGTATGCGACAACTTAAGAGTATCCAATTCTCAAACTCAATTCTATGTTTATTAGCAGTCTTGCTTTTATTAACAACGTTATTCGCTGAATATGAAAGTCAAAATGTAAACCTTATCGGACGTTGGCCCTATGGCGACTGCCGGTCAGTCGTATCGGATGGTACCCTTTCGTTCATCGGGAATGGCACCGTTATCGAAATAATTGATATTTCAGATCCAACCAATCCCGTCAAGGTTGGAGAGCATGTAACGGAAAGTATCATTGCTTATTTACAGGTAGCCGGTGATTATGTTTATGTTGCTAACTGGAGTGATGGATTTCGTATAATCGATGTGAGCAATCCGTCAGCGCCTTTTGAAGCAGCTGCGATAAATTTTGAAGGCCAAAGTTGGTGTGTGTCAGTATTCAATAGTTATGCCTATGTTGGAAATGGTACCGATGGATTACTACCGATCCGACAAATCCGATCCTTATATCAACCTACATTCCGGGCCCCGATATCAATGTAGAATATGTACAAGTAATTGATTCCCTTGCCTATGTCGCGACCCAACAAGGATTATATATTCTGGATATCACGGACCATGTAAACCCGTCCTTGTTAGGCATTTCATGGTCAAATAGGGGATCATGGTATGTTCAGGTAGTGGACGGGGTTGCCTATCTACCGGAATTTCAAAATGGACTTAGAATTGTTGATGTAACCGATCCAACCAACCCGGCAGAGATAGCCAATTATGATACACCGGCTTCAGCTATTCATGTAAGCGTTTTGAATGGGTTCGCATATATTTCCGACATGAACGGAGGTCTGCAGATTATCGATGTCACAAATCCAGAATTTCCCGTATACATTTCTAATATCGAATCAATCTATGCTTATCGCACTGAAATTCACGATTCCCTTTTGAATATAGCCGGGAGAATCGATGGATATTTTATAGCAGAAATTACTAATCCGGGATTTCCACAACTGATAGGAAGTTATAATACCGGTGGGTATAACAATGACACCTATGTTCTAAACAATATATTATACTCAGTCCAAGCAGGAAATGGTTTGATCGTCTTGGATATCGCGGACCCATCCACTCCTACAAAATTGGCACGTCTGGAAATGGATTATGCTTACCAGATTACGGGAAGCGGGTCTTATGTATATGTTATTAATAATGGCAAGCTTGAGATTGTGGACATAAGTGTACCATCTTTGCCGGTAATAGTAAGTACCTGGGACGGTATGTATGTTAATGCTATTACAATCACCAGTAGTTACGTCTATCTTGGTGGATCCGTAGATTTGATAATACTGGATATCAGCGACCCTGAAAATCCATTTGTCGTGGGACAGTATGATGGGCTATCCTCCTCACCACGAGGGATTGATGTGTTGGGAGATAATGTTTTTCTCGCGAATACTTGGAGAGGTCTGTATGTGCTGGACATCAGTGATCCGACAACGCCATCCTTATTGGGGAGTTTACAAACCTTTGATTATGCGGTAAGTGTTTCAGCGCAAGGAGATTATGTGTATGTGGCTGATCGTTATGAAGGATACCTTCATACAGTGGATATCACCGATCCAAGTAACCCTGTTTCCGTTGGGGCTGTGTATACGCAAGAAGCCCGAAATGTTAAAGTGGCCGGTCAGTATGCTTATGTCATTAATGCCTGGGACGGGGTAAGATTAATTGATATTGCCGACCCTGAAGATCCCATTGAAATAGGTTATTTTGACACAAAAGGGTATGCACAGGATGTTTTTGTGGATGGTTCCAAACTCTATGTGGCCGATGGTGGTGGAGGGACTTATATTCTGGAAAATCCCCTTAACGGTGAGATTTCAGTTTCTGACACATTATTTATCGATACTCTTTATACCGGAGCCGTTTCATCATATACTCTAGAGATCAATAATCTGTCGACTACAGGAATCCTGGGATGGGCGCTCAACGTTGAATACTCCGGAGAGGCTGATCAGATTTATTTTTCCAAAGCAAATTGGGCTGATTGGACCTTGGCAGAAAATCAGGATCAGATATCTCAAAATGTCTGGCTCACAAGACAGAATCAATATCCTATCTACAACATCGTACAAGAAACCTCACCTCAAACCGGATGTTCTTCGGAAAGTCCATTTGGTACCTTATGGGCACGCATGGCAAGCGCTGGTGCTGAGGAGTGGGATTATGAACCGTTTATTGAAATGACAAATTGTTATCCACCCGGTATAGTGGATGAAACCGTATCAATGTGGATTCCTGATGAAGACCGGTATTTTGATGTGG
>JACZYU010000166.1 GCA_022570935.1 Planctomycetota bacterium
TTGATAATAGTTTTGCATACTGACAGTCCCAGGCCAGCACACTTGCCTTTGGCTTTAGTAGTATAAGAAAGGCAAAATATCTTATCCAACTGATCGTTGCTGATACCACATCCTGTATCACGAAATTGAATCAGGACTGAATTGTCATGGACAAGATTAGTACTTAAATAAATAGCTCCACCATTTGGCATGGCTTCTCTTGCATTTTGCATCATATTGAGAAAAACCTGCTTCAGCCTGTTACTGTCTCCATACATCTCTATCTCAGATGGCAACATATTCTTGATTATCTCAATATTTTCATTCTTCATTGTATATCCAATCATAGTCACTACGTCCTCGATTACCTGGTTTATATCAAAGATTCTTTTTGATCCTGGAGTTTGTTTTGTAAATTCAAGCAAGCTGCCAACTAAAGTGGCTATACGTTCAAACTCTTTGATAAGTGCCTCGTAAGTCTTTTTTCTGGGATCAGTATCATTTGTTTCAACAAGGAACAGCTGTAACCATCCCGACACATATGACAGCGGGTTATTGATTTCATGGGCAATTCCGGGAACTATTTCCCCCAGACACGATACTTTATTCAGGAATTGTGTATAGTTTTTCCCTCCATAATCTTTTTCTACCAGAATATGCAATCCAGATACATCTCCTGCTTCATCATAAGAAGGAGATACAGATATTTTTCTCCCGGATTCACATAATCTGAAAATCTTGGGATTTTCCTTTTCTACACTATGGGATTCCTCAACAGATATCGAAAAGGCATCGTACCATCTGGTCCCAATTAGACTGGAATTCAAATCGCCATTATTATGGCTCACAGACTTTATAATTCCATCTCTGTCAGTCACAACAATTCCCAATATATTCTCAATCTCAAACATAAAGTGTGAAACCCTCCTTTCATTTTAATGCGGAGACAATTTCCAGAACCAGGCACAGTTTTGTTGATATTTTATACCCATCTCAAAACTGTTTTTGGAAAAAAAGCCAAAAACCAAACTGGTTTTAGTATAGATGCACAGAGAATTACAGACTGTACCCTAATATTTTTGTATCGGGTTTTATTATTTTTTCTGTATTCTCTGTGCATTTTATATGTCAGCAAAAAGAATGATTACCAAATCTGTATTTCTTGTTCCAGTGAAACATTGTATTTTTTTTTAATAGTTTCTTTAATTATCTTTATGAGTTCAAGTATATCTGCGCTGGTAGCATTTCCTGTGTTTACTATGAAATTTGCATGTTTTTCTGAAACAACAGCACCTCCTACCTTCTGCCCTTTAAGATTTGCCTTGTCAATAAGCTCTGCGGCCTTAAAGTGTTGTGTATTTTTAAATATGCTGCCGGCATTAAATGTTGATAAAGGTTGTTTCTCCTTCTTTTCTTTATAGATTTCGTCCATCTTTTCAAGAACTACTTCTATTTTTGATTCCTTCAGTGTGAATTCTACATTAACAACTATTTGTTTACTAAGATTACACTCACGATATGCAAACTCAACATCCTTGCGATTGAGGTTTGTAATCTTGCCATCAAAAGTCATTGTAGTCAGAGAGCTTATCGTATCGCTTATATCACCGTATTTCCCTCCGGCATTCATCATTACGGCACCGCCTACACTACCAGGAATCCCCGCTAATACTTCCAAGCCTCCTAATCCCCATAAGGCCGTCTTTCGAATAAGCTGCGGGAGGTTCACGCCAGCTCCGGAGGACACATATCTGCCATTTCTTTCTATCCTTTTAAAATCGACTCCTCCTAAATGAATCACCACACCCTTAACTCCATTATCATTAACAAGGAGGTTAGTTCCTTTCCCAAAAATGAACACCTTCTTCTGCTCATCTTTACAGAATTGGAGCACTTTCTTAAGCTCTGCCGTATTCCCTGGCTCCACAAATATCTCTGCCGCACCCCCGGTCCTGAAAGAAGTATATCTTTGCAGGGGCACATCATACTTGAATATTTCTTCAATAATTTCCGGACTACTAATCATGTTCATTTTCGAGGTAGTTTTTCAGGCCATAAGCAGCCTTCCATATATCACCTGCGCCCATGATCATTATAATATCATTCATTTTCACACTTGAACGCAAGCTGCTTACAATCTCAGGAATACTTTTAATACATTCAACATCACCACCCATTTCCTGCAATTCACGTTTAAGGCCCAGCGAACTGACGGATAACTTTTCTATAACCGAATCTCTTGCAGCATAAATATCAGCAATAATTACTTTATCGGCAAGTGTGAGCGCCTTGGCAAATTCTTTCAAAAGAAGTTTTGTGCGATTGTACTGATGTGGTTGAAACACGCACCAAATCCGTTGTGAAGGGTAGATCGATCTTGCAGTTTCCAATGTTGTCTTAATTTCTGTAGGATGGTGCGCAAAATCATCAATAATTGTAATCCCATTCTTACTACTGATAGTTTGGAAACGTCTACTTACACCATTAAACAATGCCAATGCTTTTCCCACAATTTTTCCATTTAAACCTATGTGATTACAAACAGATATTGCAGCAAGCGCATTCGACACATTATGCAACCCGGGTGTCTTGAGACAAAAGTCACCAAAATATTCTCCTTCTTTAAATACAGCAAAATGATTTCTCTCCTTGTCTGTATAGTACACGACGGCAAGCCAATTTGCGTTTGATCCAAGGTATGTTTTTCCACAAGAACCATCAACCATTGGCCTCCCATACCTCTGTATCCATCCGCCAGGATATGTTCGCGAGGTTAAAGTGCTTCGAACAGGAACAGCCTTATTGGGAAAATCAGATACCGTTGTAATTGAGTAACTTTCAACCTTGCATTTCGCATTCTTGACAACCTTCTTTATATTCGTGTCATCATTATTTATAACAAGCAAACCGTTTTCCGGAATTAAGGATACAAACTCTGTAAAAGCATCCGTTATCCCATCGATATCTTTATAGTAATCCATATGATCTTCTTCGATATTAGTGATTACGCCTATCTGAGGCGTCAGATTCAGAAACGTTCTATCATATTCACATGCCTCGGCAATAAAATAACTTCCTTTGCCGACACAAGAACTACCCCCGATCTCTGCAACATTACCACCAATTACAAAGCCAGGCTCATGGCCTGTCTTTTTAAGTATTGTAGAAATCATTGCAGTTGTTGTGGTCTTACCATGTGTACCGCTTACGGCAATACCACATTTTCTTCTCATTAAAGATCCTAAAAACTCAGAATACTTAACGACCCTCAACCCCAATGTCCTTGCCTTCTTAAGGTCAGGATTATTTTCATTGATGGCGGCGGACCTTATTACCAGGCTTGTTTCCGGATCAAGACCTTCACCATCCTGTTTTGTGTTAATACTGACACCCAATTCTCCGAGCTCATGAGTTATCGGAGAACATTCCATATCTGAACCGGATACAACATAACCTTCGTTTATCAAAATCTTAGCAATTGCACTCATACCTGCGCCACCAATACCAATAAAGTAAATATATTTTCCATAGTCATTGCTATAATCAATAAGATCCTGACAGTGTTGTTTATTTATTCCTTGATAATATTCTTGTGAAATAAGGTTCATTTTTTTCTGTATAGTTTATTGTTTAAATTAGGCCTTCGGCGACTTTGTAAAAAGTGCCTACCCGCCTGCCAATCAGTTCGGGCAGGAAGTATAAAGTGAGCTAAAGTGAAGGGGTGCCTACGGCACAATCTATTACAAATAAAATTCGCGCTGAAAGCGCCTCCGAAACTTTAGGCACTTCAAACTTTAGTTCACTTTAGGCACTTTCACATTAACATTGAAATTCCTCATTAAATTATGACGAAGCTCGTCATGCCTCCGGTTCCCACGCAGAACAGGCGAACCTGGCATAGATCAAACCAGGTTTGAGTTACACCTGAAACCTCATGTAAAACGTAAGCGAGCGAAACTAACTAATTTTTTTTTAGTCTTCTTCGCTTCAAGCGTTTGACATATTTTATCTACAACCTGTTCTGCCGCAAAAGGTTTGTTTAAGCTTCTGTTTATTTTCTTCATATTATCCAGCTCTTCATTATTCCCGAATAAATTTGATACTAACTCTGTAAGTCTTTCAGGTTTCAGTTCATCCTGCTTTATGATCACGGCGCCTCCTATCCTCGCCAGTTCATAAGCATTCCAATATTGATGGTTATCCGTCGCATACGGGTAAGGTATAAGGATTGCGGGAATACCTACTGCAGATATCTCTGCAATAGTATTTGCTCCCGCACGACAAATAACCAGAGCTGACAATTTATAAGCAATACCTATGTCATTGGAGAATTCGGAAACAAAAGAACTTATCCCCAGATTATCATAAACGTCTTTCGCTTCCTCATATCCCTCTTTTCCGGTGAGATGAATAATCTGCAAATCCGGAATTAAAGCCTTAAGTTCCGGAATACTTTGCAATATTACTTTATTTATAGCCTGAGATCCCTGACTACCACCCATCACCAACAATGTCTTTCCTTGAGGAGTCAGACCGAATGGGTTTTTACCAGTCTCTGGTTCATTTGCTATAACGTCCTTCCTTATCGGTATACCGGTAACACTAACAGAGTGCACCTTTTTAAACCTCCCTTTCGTACTTTCCCAATGGCACAGGACAGTATCCACCCACCTTGCCATTATTAAATTGGCTCTTCCCGGTATAACATTTTGTTCTATCAGGACAATTGGCACTCCGGCGATGTATGCGGCAACCACAGGTAAGGCTGAACCATATCCTCCCAAACCAATTATTATGTCAGGCTTAATTCTAATAATATTAATTAAGGAATATATTACTCCGATTAAGGAAACAATGATAAAGACCGGTAAGCGAAGAAATGATCCAAACTTACATGCCTTAATTTGTTTAAACTCATAGCCACTCTTCCCTATATACCCTGACTCTCCCTTCTTGCTTGTACCAAAGAAGATTATATTCGCACCGGGAAATCTGGACGATATTTCCTGTGCTATACTCAGGCCGGCAATTAAATGCCCACCCGTACCTCCACCAGCAAAGATGATATTCAAGTAACAAAACTCCTAAC
>JACZYU010000167.1 GCA_022570935.1 Planctomycetota bacterium
CGAAATTATCCTCATACCATTCTTTTAATTTCTCATAATGTCTCTGTTCTGCATCTGCCATTACATCAAACTTAAGCTTTGCAGCCTTGTCCTCAAGCTGTGCTGATAATTTCCTGTACAAACCACTCGCCTTGAGTTCTTCTGCCATCGCAGTCTCAACTATATCTAAAGTGAGATCTTTGTCTTCTGAATCAATTTCCTTTTTCTGCAAGATTTAGACTCCTGATAATTATTGACGAGGAAATAGTACAATACTAAAATACACCATATGAAAGCAAATGGGAAATTTAAAAAAAACCTGGATCTTAACAATAAATACATAAACGATTCAGACGAATGCCTGAGAATGCGTAATAGATTTAATTTTTGATAGAAAATATTTAAGATATTGCGCTATGTTATACCTTCAACAGTTTCTTCTGTTACATCTTCTGATTCTATTTCAAGCAGTTTGATTTGAGGCTGGGATATACCAATAAAACCTGTGTATGTTCTGGACAGTAATCGGTTAGAAAATTGTTAAGTGCCTAAATAACGTTCCCAATAGCGTTCTACATCTTTCCTGATATTGTCTATGATGTCAACCTGCTTAACGGGATTAAAAAGGTGATCATATCTATTCTGTGTCCTGAGATATTCTTCAACAGGTTTAAATTTTGGAATAACGGTGTGCTTAACCTCTCCATAAACAGCTTCCTTCAGTGGCCAGATACCCGTCTGTACTGCAAGCCTTGCAATATTTACCGAATTTGATGCTCCAAATGACCATCCGGGGGGACAGGGAGACAAGGCAATAAAGAGTTTCGGCCCTTCAAACTTCGATGCCTTTTCGAACTTATTAGACAGGTCAACGGGGTCTGATGGAGAGATTGTTGCCAGATATGGCGGTTTATGTGCTCTCCATATCTCAAACAAATCCTTTTTCCTTTGAGTAGTTCCTTGAGGGTTTATCTCTCCCGGAAGTGATGTGCTTGTCCTTGAGCCATAAGGAGTTGCGCTTGACATCTGAAAACCTGTGTTAGCGTAAGCCTCATTATCATAGCAGAAATAATAAAAATCCAATCCCCTGTATATTGCTGCTGATGTTGATTGCAATCCTATGTCGTTTGCCGTGCCATCACCAGTAAGAACCACCACTTTCAAGTTCTCCTCACTTTTTAATTTCCCTTTTTTTATAAGTATGTCAAGAGCGTCTCTTATCCCCTGCGCACCTGCAGGGGCACAGGCCATCGCCGTATACATCCATGACGAATTAAAGGGGTTGTATGGATAAACTGAAAGCAACGTAAAGCAACCGGCAGCATTCACAATAACCACATTCTCGCCCAAAACCTTATACGCCAGCCTTAAGGCGAGAAGTCCTCCACAACCGGTACATAACGCCGTTCCCGGGGAAATATGCTCCTCTCTTGAGATATCCTTAAATTTTTTGTAAGCAGCGTTTTCCATAGACATAGTTAAAAGGGAGAAATTGGGGGAATTAAGGAATTCCGGGATTGAGGAATTAGGAGGACTTATAATCCCTTAATCCCTTAATCCTTCAATTCTTCAATCCCCCCTAATCCCCCTGAAGTCTTACCTGCAATATTTAACAGATTATTTATTTGCTCTAAATCACCTTTTGTATACAGAAGTTGCGTTTCTGGAACAACACCTGTTTTCATACTTTTCCCCATCTCTTCAATTATGTGGTTGAACTCCGCATGACTGATATCCTTGCCCCCTAACCCACCAATAAAAGATAATATTACTTCCGGTCTATCAGGCTCATGATAGAGCGCTGTCGTGATATCATTAAAAAGAATTCCCCCGGAACCAGGGCTGATGTTCTGATCTATAACAGCTACGGCTTTCTTACCGTTTAGTAAAGTCCTTAGCTCCTTAGAAGGAAACGGCCTGATAAGCCTCAATCTCAGGAGACCTGCCTTCAGGCCGTTTTTTCTAAATTTGGTTACTGCTGCTTTACCCTTAATGGTAAAAGAGTTGGTCATTATTATAACATAATCTGCATCATCCATCTTAAAGGATTCAATTGCAGAATACGATCTGCCAAATATTCTCTTAAAATCCCCGGCAACCTCATCATGAACGGTTAACACATTTAATGATGCCAGATGCACTTGATACTTAAAATATGAATACACACTCCCACCCAGTACAGCTACGCCCTGTGACATTGGGTTTGATGCCTTAAAGAAAGCATGCTTGGGATTATATTCCGGTAGAAACTTACTTACCTCCTCCTTGTCTGGTATCTCGACCGGTTCTCTCGTAAATGAGAGATAAAATCCGTCCATATTAATCAATACCGGTAAAAGCACCCTTTTATCTTCAGCAATCCTGTAAGCCATCAGGATGGTATCCAGAATCTCCTGGCAAGTCGCTGCATGTATCTGTACAAAGCCGGTATCTCTGGCGGAAAGGATATCATTGTGGTCAGGTTCAAGTGTGATGGGAGCTGATAAACCTCTTGATACATTGATGAGAACAAGAGGCACACGCCAGCCTGTTACATTGTAGAGCATTTCGTAGCCGTACAATAATCCCTGGCTGGAAGTTGCAGAAAACACCCTTGCCCCTGTAGCAGCTGCAGTACCTGCTGCCGTGATCATGGAATGTTCAGAATCCATGTTGGTAAATTTAGCATTCATCACCCCATCATTTATCCATTGTGATAAAGTCTCAATTATCTCCGTCTGTGGAGTAATAGGAAATGCGGGAACATAATCTACTTCTGATAACCTTGCCCCCCATGCGGCAGCGGAATTCCCAGTCAGCATCTCTTTCACCATGTCCTTACCTCACGATCTTTTGAAATTACCTTCTTTGGACATTCACAAAAACAGATAAGACAACCCTTGCAATTATCATAATCAATTTGAGGGTAACCCTCCTCATCAATAGAAATACAACTATGCGGGCAGTAAACAAAACAGGTATAACACCGCGAACATTTCTCATGATCAATGACAGGCTTGAATAAACGCCAATTACCGGTCTTCTTTAATTTTGTGGTTCCTTTTGCATAGACACTGGGTGAACCAAGACACGGATCAGCATATTCTAATCTTACAATTTCATCCTTCTTATCTTCTTTTATGGATTCAAAATAATGGGGGTGTGTTTCTGGTATTCTGTCAAAGCATGTAAGTGCGGCTTGAACGTTTTTCTCTACAAGTTCTTTTTTGAGGTTTATTGAAGACAACTCCCTGGTTACGGCTTCTTCTAATGAACTCTCGGTTATCATTCCTGTAAGTTTACATACAACTGCCGCAGCTGTACTGCTGAGCACAGATTCCCCAATAACATTTAAGGCTATTTCCGTTATATCAAGGGTAACAATTTCACCGACTATTCCATAAACATTCCTTACATGAGAAGCAGGATAGTGAGTATTGACTATTGTTACGGTTCCCTCCCATGTGCCTTGAAACACGTTTGCAGTTTGATCATTTAACAATGTTTCATCGGCTATCATGTTTATGTCAGGACTGACTATAATACCTCTCTCAAGAATTGGTTCTTTAGATAATCTCGTGAAAGCCACCATTGGCGCACCCCTTCTCTCTGCGCCATATAAAGGACTATCCTGGACAAAAAATCCTTCAAGGAATGAAGCCGTACCAACAATCCTGCTGGCGGTCTTCATGCCCTGACCACCTCTACCATGAAACCTTATCCTCTTGATCATTTCATTTGTACTTTGTTTCATTATTTAAACCCAGTCTCTATGATAAAGCAATATAAGACTGCACTTCTGATGGCGTTTTAATTTATTTTGTAAGTGTAAGTACAAACTAATATTGGATATTATATTTACAAAGACAGATTGAAGCAATGAGAAACCAATATCCAAATACGTCAGAAAACTGCGAAGGTTCAGAAAAGACTCTATTGATTAATACTTTGTTATAAACAGCCAAAAAAGGGTGTCATGGCACAAAAGTGTGGCGTTACACTTTTGTGCCATGACACCCTTTTCGCAATCTAATTTCTTTATGTCCACCCAATAAGCAAAATAAAAAAAGTTCCCTGAAATAACATAAGCCACTATCCATTCGCATCTTAAGCTATTATAACGATCTTCCAATAACCAGTAATACTAATTTTATTAATATTGGCACATATTTTGATAATAATTAGAATACATCTTTAACCTTTTAATATCCTTTTTTAACTCTATCCGATACACATATTTATAGGGTTTATAGGCATGATAAATAGCAAAACAGAGTACAAAAATGAGTAAGAGTAAGATTAAAACGCTTCTCATTGAGAATAATAAAAACATAGACCGTACCGTTGATCTTTTAGACGAGTTCATGGAACAACAGGTAGCAAAACATACAAAGGAACTGGAAAAGAAAAACACAGAACTAATAAAGGAAATCTCTGAACAGCGGCAATTGAAAGAAACACTCTTTCAGTCAGAAAAATTGAGATCCGGAGGAACAATAATCTTTGAAGTTGCCCACGAGTTTATTAACATATTTACAATCATTTCCGGTAATGCACAGTTGCTTGAGAACAGCTATAAAGATCATAGAAAATTGGCGGATGGACTTCGCACTATTAAGAAAGCAACTGATGAGGGAGTTGAAATATCCAACAGGATGTTTATGTTTGCTAGAGTAAAAAAAGGTGGGGAAAGGCATTACGCTTAATCTGTAGTTCTCTGTTCAAACAGGGCATTAAATAGCCGATGCACATTTTCTGCCAAATTCTTCACATTCATTCAGCGCTTCTTCAGACGGTACCATCCTTAACTTACAACCTTCAGCAACTATCTTGAAACGTAAACTTCTTAAGATGTCTTCGATTATCTGTACGGCTTCGCCACTCCAGCCGTAACACCCAAAAACAGCCGCTGCCTTGCCCCTGATATTCAGTGTTACAAGGCTTGAAATAATGTCGAATATGGGTTTTGGCGCCTTCGCATTCAGTGTGGGGGTACCCAGGATAATCTCATCAGAGGCCTCGATCTCATCAAGCAAAACCTCCATATCAG
>JACZYU010000034.1 GCA_022570935.1 Planctomycetota bacterium
TCTTCTGCAGGTGCGTGGCAATCGTATCTACAATATGATAGCTTTCAGGGTGAACGGCTGAATTGTCCAGTTGGTTGTCGGAATTGCGGATACGCATGAAACCCGCACACTGTTCAAACGCTTTTGGGCCGAGCTTGTTGACTTTTAAAAACTGTTTCCTGTCTGAGAATAATCCGTTCTGGTTGCGGTAGTTCACAATATTCTCCGCCAGGCCGCTGCTGATGCCGGCTACATAGGAGAGTAATTCCTTTGAAGCGGTATTGACGTCCACTCCCACATAATTGACACAGTGTTCAACAACATCATCCAGTTTCTTTTTGAGCGATTTCTGGTGGATATCATGTTGATACTGACCCACACCAATGGACTTCGGATCGATCTTCACCAGCTCTGCTAATGGGTCCTGCAGACGACGCGCGATACTTACTGCCCCGCGAACAGTAATGTCTTTATCAGGGAACTCCTTTGCCGCAACCTCAGATGCGGAATAGATAGACGCCCCGGATTCATTAACTACTACGACTTTTATTTTCTCCTTAAATCCCTTTGGCTTTCCCTGATCCAATGTATGGTGAACAAACCTGTCTGTTTCCCTTGATCCGGTACCATTGCCAATAGCAATCAGCTCTATATTATATTTATCAAACCAGTCATATAATACCTTTGCTGAACCTTCGTAATCCTTCCTGGGTTCAGTGGGATAGATTACTGTTTCATCAAGGAGTTTTCCGGTATTATCCAGCGCTACAATTTTACAACCGGTACGGAAGCCCGGATCAATTCCCATAATAGGACAACCACCTGCGGGAGGGGTCAAAAGTAAATTATTAAGATTGGAGGCAAAGGTTTCTATTGCTTCTTCGTCAGCCTTTTCTTTATTTTCCAGACGTATCCTCGAAATTACAGATATTTTCATCAGGCGATTGTATGAATCTTTAACCACTTCCAAGACCATCTTTGCGCTCTTATTTTTCTTGCTTCCAATCATATTATTTTCAAGTTTCGTAAGGATTTCTTCATCTGACACTTCAATTGTAAAACCAATTACTCCTTCGTTTTCCGCGCGCCTTAGACCAAGCATGTTGTGGCTGGAGATTGTTTCGACAGGATGACGGTAGTTATAGTACATATTATATTTTGTATTCTTATCTTTGTATTCATCTTTTACCTTTGAAACATACTGTCCTTCTTTTTGCATGTAATTGTAGACAACGCTTCGGTGATCTGCATTTTCTGAAATAATCTCTGAAATAATATCCTTTGCACCAGCCAGTGCATCATCAACACTCTTTATGTCTTTGAAGTTCGTCATTTGCTCTGTTGCAAAGACAACAGGATCGAAACCATCTTCCATTCCTAAAATCTTTAATGCCAATGGTTCCAGCCCTCTTTCTCTGGCAATGGTAGCTCTGGTCCTCTTTTTGGGTTTGAAGGGGAGGTAGATTTCTTCCAGTTCGTTCTTGGTGAGGCACTCACGGATAGTTTTCTCAAGATCAGGAGTCATCTTGCCTTGTTCGTTGATAGTCTTTGTTACCGTCTCTTTGCGCTGTAGAAGTTCACCCAGGTAGATATTACGCTCCTCTATCTTTCGGAGAGCAACTTCATCAAGACTACCGGTTATCTCCTTACGGTACCTGGCGACAAACGGAACCGTGTTGCCTTTGGCGAAGAGTGATAGAACCTTTTCAACTGTTGGTTTTGCAAGAGCGAGTTCTGTTGCAATAATCTGTGTGCTATCCATAGAAGTATCTATATCCTTCGAATTTGATTTATAGGAATTTCAATGTGCTACTTGTAGGGGCGTACCCGCCAGAACGACGTACAGACTGTGTCGCAATTACAGTGTTTACCTCAACTTATTGAGAAGTTACTTGTGACTTCTTCATTTATATTTATTGCCGGTTCAATCTTGTAGATTGAACCGAAACGTTTAGATTCAGGCTACCTGCCAGAAAGACATGTCTGGTTGGCAAGTCGTACCGAAGGCAGATCCCTCCAGAGGCGAGTCTGTGGGTTGCTTCAGGGTCGTCCTCAGGCGACCGCCTAAGGCGTGACCTGAACCAGCGGTAATCGCTAACATGAGTTGCCTCTTATCGTAAACGGATGTCAACCCTTTGTATCATCAAGGCTAAAGCCATGAGTTACATCCACTAAAATGTTAGTAGGGGTTTAAGTCGCCCGAGGCGCCCATTGGGGCTGCTACAAGATCCGACTCTGTCGGGATTTTAAACCCCTGCTAAACGAAATGTAACTCATACCTGGTATGAGTCGCTTAGGATAAATGACTAAAGCTTCAACACCAAAAGATTAAGATAGAAAGACAATACCATTGAATTAGAAAATCAGATACTTATTACTTTTCCCTGGAACGTACAGGATGTGTCTTCGGCAGTTCTCCGGCAATCTTTGCTGCATCCGGTGAACACACAGGATGGCCCCACCCGCCTGCACTGACACTGTCAGTTATGTCGTAGACAATATTATCATCTTTAGTCGGGCTGACGCCTTTAGGAACATAGTCCAGGTTGAGTTTATGCCGAACCTTCCATGCAATATTGTGGTCTGCACATGAACTGTCACCGCTTACACCTATTGCTCCCAGAAGTTGACCATTATTATTGTATAACGCTAAACCGCCTCCAAATACATTTACTCCACCAATCTTATAACCAACTATAGGATCATTTATAGTACCTATATTTTCTGATGGTCCACGATAAGCCACTTCTGTATTAACTGGATTGCTATGCTGAAGGCCGTACAAACTACCGCCTGGCTGAACTGCTGAAAAGAGATTGGCTGTAGATAATGCCAGTTCCGGAAGGCTGAAGGCATTTGCCGTATTTGCTTTTTGTGCTGAAATAATACGGCTGCCCGGCCACTGTTCACCTCTGTTACTGCCGGAAAAAACTACGGCTCTTACAACTCCATCCCTGTCAACTACCGTTGCCCACATATTAAGACCAAACCCTCCGTTATTCTCTCCAACAACACTTTTCAGGGCTTTCTTGATTTCTGAATGTGTTGGCAGGCCACCGGCAAAAGATTGGAGTGAAAGTATTGTCGACAACAACATAAATGTTAAAATGGCAGAAAATGCTTTGCTCTTCTTCATAATAATAACCTTCCTTTTTTAATTCATTGTTGATCCTGATTATATAAGGATTTAATGTTTTATGCACATCTACTTGTGCAATGAAACGGAATAATAAAGATACGTTTTATTTAAGTCAAGTGAAAAGAATGGGTTTTGCATTTCATATTTACTGGATAGTTTCGATTACTCACTATACGGCAATAAATTGATTGACAAGAAAATGATAGAGGATAAGATTTCTACTTATTACATTATAAATGTAAAACTTTTATTGGATACCTGATGGCAAAACGTAGGAAAAACAGGAAGGCAGGGAAAGCAGCCAGGAAGAAATCTAAGAAATCAGTGAAAATACCTGAAAAGAAAGCTGATGTCTCTGTTGAAATTCCTGAAGTTTCTGACAGCCTTACGAAGAAAGCGGAAAATACCCAAACTAAAGACCAGACAGGTGATGTGACTGAGGCGGTTCCCGAAAGCACTGCTGATACTGAAGATCTTGCGGAGAAAGTGGAAAACGTTCAGATAGAAGGCCAGTCAGGTAACGCAACAGAAGCCGTTGTTGAAAGCTCTGCTGGGGCTGAAAACCTTAAGGAAAAGACAGATAATATTCAACCTGACGAACGGGCAGAAGACGTAACCGATGAAATTCTCGAAGCCGCTGCTGAAACAGAAAGGCTTATGAAAAAAGCAGAAGATACCCAGACAGAAGATCAGACAGGTGACGCAACGGTAGTTGCTATTGAAGACACTGCCGGTGCTGAAAGCCTTAAGGAGAAGACAGATAATATTCAATCTGGCGATCAGGTAGAAGACTTAGCTGGGGCGGTTTCCGAAAGTACTGATGATATCGAAAATCTTACTGAGAGTGCAGGCGATATCAAATCTGACGACCAAACAGATGAGATAGTTGTAGTTGATGATACAGAAGACCCCCAGACAAGCGACCAGGCAGATGACACCACTGATGCAGTAATTGAAGGTACTGCTGATACTGAAATTCTTACTGAGAAAGCGGGTGATATCCAAACTGACGACCAGTCGGGTATTGCTACAGATGCTAATCCTGAAAACCTTACCGAAGAAACAGACGATACTCAGGGTGGCAAATCAACTGCCGGTTCAATCAGTACCTTTCTCGAAAGTGAAGATGATGTCGAAGGGTTTACTGAGAAAGCAGACGATATTCAGGCAGATAAAGATACTGAAGCAGATTCTAAAGAATCTGCTGCCAAGGGCCAAACGGCTGTTGATCGCCACAAGATGTTCTCTCTTATTAATAAGACGGGAATATTGATAACTGCTATCATGATGGCTGTAGCCATAATTTTATTGTTACTTACAACCTTTGAAAGGAAATCTGCGAAAGAGGCCCTTTTCAAGGCCAATAAAGCTGCCGAAGCTATAGAGCATTTACAAAAAGATTCCTTAAAGGCTAGAGAACAAATCATACAGACTCAAATCCAGGGCAGAGATTTGATAATTGATGCGCTTTCATTAACGCGAAACAGTTTAGAATTAGAACGTGCTGACACTGATGATACAGAAGTAAAAAGGATAATAGGTGTCTTCATAAACGATATAGATAAGCGTATTGCAAAAATAAATGATGAAAATGCTCTCTTGAGAAATAAATTGAAGGAAGCCGACTGATATTACAGTGTGGCAAGACCGTGCTTTAAATGAATATTGATCTATATTAAATCTTCTACTCATCGTTCCTTTTCTTCCCTGATGCTATATTCTTCAGCAATCTTCACAATCATAAGCCTTTAACAGTTACTTTCCTTGTTTATCCATCCTCTTGTCATAAATCTTAACCCGAATAAGTCGGCCGCTAAAGTCGCCCCCGTGTGCAACTCAAGGTCCGCCTCTCCGCCACGGCGGATCTGCCTCTGGCATGACCGACAGAGTCGGATCTGTGTGCTGCCCACAGGGTCGTCCTCCCGCCAGGGGCGGATCTTGAAGCAGCCCACAGGGTCGTCCTCAGGCGGGAATTATAATATTGAGGAATTCCTGAATTCACCAATTCCTGAATTCTTAAATTTTAATTTTTTGCCAAAATTGGTCAAAAAAATTATTAAGGAACTAATACAGCAGTTATACCTTTCCTGGAAACAACCATAAAATGTTCCAGGAAGTTTTGAGTTTTTAGCTAAAGGCAATAACAAATATGGCGATAATGATAATAACAGGAAAACTTTTGGAGCTTTTATATGTATGATATTGTAGAAAAAAGAAGATTTAAGCGAATAGAAAAACCATATATGACAAGATTCCGGATTAAGCCAGCCGGAACCTGGGATATGGTTGCTGTAAATGATTTGGGGGCAGGAGGTATCTTCTTTAATTCCAGCAACAATTTGGAAGTAGGTACAATCATGGATCTAAAAATTGGTTTTTCAAGATCCGCACCTGCTATAAAATGTGATGGGGTAGTTACCCGTGTGATAAAACATCCAGATACTCTTTTATTTGGTATTGGGACTGTATTTTTGAAAATAGATGAACATGTGAAAGAAATGATAAATAGAGTTGCTGAAGTAAACTATAAAATCAATAGATTAAACTGTTCTGACATCGCAGTAACTCTTTCTCTTGCTTCATAGTATTTTTCAAGAACGATAATTTAATACAATATAGGTACAGAAAGTTAGACAAAAGGAGTTACTGTATGAAAATAAATAGAATGCTTTCTCATTTTTTCACCACTGAGATTCGTGATGAAGAAATAACCAAAAAATATGAAAAGTCATTTCAGGAAATTCTCCAGGAAGAGCAGGAGAAGTTGATGCGGCTAATATCAGAGGCAGATGAGACCATAAATATGAAACAGATTTACAGTAAATTCAATCCAAGAATGACAGACAATACATTCTTTGGAGAATAGTTTTCGTAAATTTACACAATGAAAATATGATTTCATCTTAAGGTGTCATAGTGCGGCAAAGCCGCAACTAAGTTTGAAATGTCTAAAGTGCCTAAAGTTAAAAAATAAAAAATTTGTTTTCTACCACAACTTTAGCTCACTTCAAACTTTAGGCACTTTTAACTTTTTATGTAGTAACACATCAAAATACCCTTCATACTGTACTTGAAATAAAGAAACCACGTAAAAAGAATCTTTCCACAATCTCTCCGTTTACACTATCAACCAGTCATAAAATCCCTTTTATGACGTTTTCATAACAGGAATAACTTCCAATCCGGTAAGTTTTGTCAAGCTGCCGAATCTGCAAAGACAGGTTAGCAGTGAATTTATACTTGAAATAGGTACAAAATGGCTGTATCTTTCTATAATACCAGAATTTAACGTATTCATTTACAGGAGTAATTCTTGCCAAAATTTAAAGTTTCGCTGATATTAATTATAATATTTTCTGTGATCGGGTGTATTCTCATAGGAGGATATGTCACTCTTAGAATATTTACATCAGAAGAGGCAATCAAGACAAAGATTACAAAGCGATTGGAAGCCCTCACTGGAGGTAAGGTAACCATTGAGCATGCTCATTTTGACCTGTTCAAAGGGCTTAATTTAAGTAATTTTAAACTTGAAGGGGAAAATCCGGAGAATCTACGCATAAATGCGGAAAGAATCATTATCAGACACGAACCATTGGCCTTATTAAGAGGAGAGATTTTAATAAACAGTATTATGATTATCTCTCCCGAATTATTCCTAGTCAGGGAAAAAGGCGCAATATGGAGATTTCTAAACGGTTTAAAGGCACTTCTGGATCATTCAGGATTAAAATATCCAACAGATCAACTAAGGGGTGGGGTTATTGTCAAGGCCGGTAATGTACATGTATTTGATAAAGTATTCAGAAACGGTGTTTTAAATATTGAAAACGTGGATTTGTTTGGCCAGCAAATTGGGGGTTCGCTAAGAGATTTACACATTAAAGGTATTATAAATGATGGGTTCTGGAAGGGATTAGAGCTTGATATTGATACAAATCTTGCAACACCAGAACTAAAGTTAGTCGCTCGGCTTAGAGACCAGACTATGACTGAAGAACTTATGAAAGAAATACCCGTTATAGGAGAAAAGTTCTGGAAGACATATTCACCTGTGGGAAAGTTTAACTTCGATTGTACTCTTGATTTCAACAACAAAGACCGCAAAAGGGAGATGGACTATTTGCTGGAACTTGATGTTGTTGACGGTGAAGTGACATACATAAAGTGGCCGTTTTTAATAAAACATGTTAACGGTAAATTAGAATATTCCAGAGAAGGCACATTTTTAAAGAGCATAAAGGGAGATGTACAGAATGAAGGGAAATCGTCACATGGGGAAATTGATGCCTTCTTTGGAGTTGGTAGCGCAAAAAAAAGTGTAAATCTAAGCATTCCAAACTTTAATCTTACAGAGACACTTATAAAAATGATTCCTGATATAGGAGAAAAGGTATGGAAAGATCATAGACCTGAAGGCAATATAGACCTGACAATAAAATATGAAAGTAATGAAGACAAATCAATAGTTGATTATTCGGCTGAAGCAATATGCAAGGGAGTTAAGGCAGGCTATCCAAACATCCCTTACAATTTATCTAATATCGTTGGATTAATCAAAAATGATGGGGAAAAGATATATTTTAAGAATATGAGTGGATATCTTTTAAATGGACCCAGGATGAACCGTGCCATATTTGATGGTGAGATGGATCTGAAAAGCAAAGAAAAGAGATTTACGATTTCAATTCCAAATCTGGATTTGACAGAAGAAATAATTAAGAGTATTCCGAAGAAAGGTGAAGAAATATGGTCTCAGAATAAGCCTACAGGGCAAGTTGACCTAACGATCAATTACATTGGTTACAAAGATAGCAGTAAGGATGAATACTTAATAACGGTTGACTGTAAAGGCAACGAGATAGATTCTGTAAGGTTATCTGTTAAAGTATCAGATATTATGGGTAGGATAGTAATTGACAAGAATAATATTCAGTTTAAGAGCTTACGAGGCTACGTCGTTACAGGAAGCCAACTCTCACATGCTACTGCTAACGGTGTAATTAGTCTGAGAAATAAAAACAGGAAGAATTTATTTAATGTTCTTGATTTAAGGGTGACTGAAGAGTTGTTAGATAAATTTCCCAAACTACTTAGAAACGAATGGATAAAAGTCGAACCTGCTGGATGGGTAGATGTAACTCTCGACGATGAAATCAATGATGTGAGTGGTGAGAACAGGCATTCAATCATCATTGATGCTAAGGGATGCGGGATTGGATTTGCTAACTTCCCTGTCACAATATCAGATATAGACGGCAGAATAAGCATTGAAGAAGGGCAATTGGCAATCAAGAAATTTAATGGAATATGCTATGGAGGCAATGTCAATGGTTCTATCAAACTTGATAGCACATCATCAAATGGCGCTTATGCAGGGAAACTCAATTTTGAAAAAGTATCTTTACAGAAATTGATGGGGAACTTTTCAAAAGATCAGCAAAAATGGATAGGGATGTGTGAAGGAAATATTGAGTTTCAGGGTACAGGTAAAGGCTTGGAGAATTTTACAGCCGAAGGAAGTGTTAAACTAAGGGAAGGTTATCTTTCTGAGTTTCCCGCATTATTGAGCATTTTAAAACTTTTGAATTTGTCTATACCCAAAAAGGAGGCATTTCATGCTGCGAACATAAAATATTCAATAAAAGATAAAGTCATAAACATAGAAGAATTAGAGGTATTCAGTGATTCTATAGAATTGGGTTGTGTGGGGACGGTAGGTTTTGATGGCACAATTGATTTAACTGTAGTCGCAGGTCTCAGTAAAGAGACTTTTTCCCAGATACCCTTCATTGGTGGATTAATGGATTTTGTAGTTGGTGGTGTCAGAAAGACCCTCACAAAGGTACAAATAACAGGAACACTTTCAAATCCGAAAAGTACCATGATCGGGTTGAAACCACTTACTCGCCCTATAAAAAGTTTTTTTGATTTGTTGTCAAGGACCGGTGGAGATGAGAAAAAAGAGAAAGAAGATACGAAACAGGAAGAAGAAAACATGGAGTCAGACAAGTAAATTATCATAATTTAAGGATTGAAGGGCTACTTGATTACTTAATATTATAATTCCCGCCTGTTGCTTGTCGCCTGAGGACGACCCTGTGGGCTGCTGGTCATGCCCAAGGCAGATCCGCTGTGGCGGAGAGGCGGGCCTAGAGTTGCACACAGGGGCCGGCTTTGGAGGCCGACTTGTTCGGGTTAGGGTGTAATCAAAAATAGGGTGTGTAACTAATACGTGAATTGTGTATAATATATTTGAATAGTTAAGAAGAAAAATAATAAACAATAAACAATGTGAGTCAAAATCATGAAACAGCAAAAAAAAGAATCCTTAAAGAAACAGTTTAGCTTCCCCATCTGGTATATTCTCATTGCAGCTTTTGCCCTTATGAGTCTTTCTTCATACCTTTTTAACCCTGTAGTTGGAAACATATCTTATAGTGAGTTTAAGGAATTGGTTAAAGACGGCAGGATTGAGTCATGCCAGATTACATCCAGTCTTATAAAGGGAACCTTGAAGGTGGAAGACTATAGATCGGAAAAAAAGAAAACTTTCGTCACTGCAAGAGTTGATGACCCTGAACTCGTTAAAGAACTTGAAGCTCAGGGCGTAAAATATTCCGGAAACTATGAAAACACATGGTTACAACAGTTCCTGTTTACATGGATAATACCTATTGGTATTTTCTTTCTCATATGGCGTTTTGTCTTCAAAAAAATGGGTCCTACAGGCAGTATAATGTCATTTGGGAAGAGTAAGGGGAAAATTTATGCCCAGGAAGATTTAAAAGTTTCCTTTGACGATATTGCAGGCATAGACGAGGCGAAAGAGGAGTTGCAGGAAGTAGTCGAATTCCTGAAAACGCCTCATAAATTTACAAATCTGGGAGGAAGAATCCCTAAAGGCGTACTCTTGGTTGGCGCCCCGGGGACGGGCAAGACACTTCTGGCAAAGGCGGTTGCCGGAGAGGCAGAAGTACCATTTTTCAGTATCAGTGGTTCTGAATTTGTTGAGATGTTTGTGGGTGTCGGAGCCTCCAGAGTAAGAGACATGTTCAGCCAGGCAGCTCAGAAGGCGCCATGTATAATCTTTATTGACGAGCTTGACGCGATAGGGAAGACAAGAGGTTCAAGCCCTATTGGTGGGCATGACGAAAGAGAGCAAACTCTGAATCAGCTGCTTGTGGAGATGGATGGCTTTGGTACTAATACTGGCGTAATAATCATGAGTGCCACCAATCGCCCTGAAATACTAGATCCTGCACTGCTCAGGCCTGGACGATTTGATAGACAGATTGTTGTTGACAGGCCGGATTTGAATGGCAGGGAAGCAATATTAGTAATTCATTCAAAAGGTGTAAAACTTAATGATAAAGTAAACCTCAAATCTATTGCGGCAATGACACCCGGCTTTGTCGGGGCTGATTTAGCAAACATAATAAACGAGGCTGCATTACTCGCCGCCAGACGCAGCAAAGATAACGTTGGCATGAGTGAAATAGAAGAAGCCATAGAAAGAGTTATGGCAGGGCTTGAAAAGAAAAAAAGAATTATAAGAAAGCAGGAAAAAGAAATAGTAGCCCACCACGAATGCGGACATGCACTGGTAGCGACAACCTTAAAGACTACAGACAAGGTAAAGAAAATTTCGATAATACCAAGAGGCATCGCTGCATTGGGCTATACACTTCAGCTACCCACTGAAGATAGATATATGATGACCAGAGAGGAACTGATAGACCGTATCTCAGTTTTGCTCGGTGGTAGAGTTGCAGAGGAAATAATATTTGACGAGGTGTCTACAGGAGCGCAAAACGATCTTGAGAAGGCATCGGACATAGCAAGGAGAATGGTCAAATATTATGGTATGAGTGATAAACTGGGAATTGTTACTTTCGAGCCGGAAAATAAACCTGCTTTCCTGGGTTGGGGTATGGGTTCCAGTAAAGAATATAGCGAGGAAACTGCAAGGGAAATAGACATAGAGGTTAAGAAGATTATTGATGATACCTATGTGACAACCAGAGAGTTATTAGAGAAACAGAAACCAATGCTTATTAAACTGGCAAAGATATTGATGGAGAAAGAGGTGATAGACGAGGAAGAGTTAAAGAAGGTCCTGAATGAGGAAATAGAGGAAAAAACTGATGCGACTAAAGGCAACTAGTATTTGGTCATTACCGAGATGCTGCCTGCATTATGTCGCCATAATAAATATATTTCTGATCACTGGTTCTTATTCCAGTGAGAGTTTTGCAAACAAGGTCCTCTCGGATACTTTTGTTTCTATAGCAAAGAATACTAGAGCACCTGTTGTTAACATCCATACAACCAGGGTAGTAAAACAAAATACGCGGAACAGAGGATTCAGGATAAAAGGTCAGGGTTCAGGTGTCATCTATAACAAGGGTGGTTACATCATAACAAATAAACATGTGATAAAAGATGCGGGTGAGATTATCATCAGTTTGTACGATGGCCGAGAATTTAAAGCGGAATTAGTTGGTACAGATGCAAGGTCAGACATTGCGGTATTAAAGATAGATGCTGAAGATTTAACACCGGCTAGATTTGGTAATTCAGATTCTCTGGAATTAGGAGAAATTGTTTTAGCAATAGGCCGCCCTCTCGGTCTAGGACAGACGATCACAAGCGGTATAATTAGTGCGAAAGGAACATCAAACATACAGATTACGGGATTAGAAGATTTTATACAAACAGATGCCGCCATTAATCCTGATAGCTATGGAGGCCCACTCGTTAATTTAAATGGAGAAGTAGTAGGTATCAGCACTATGCCGACAACGCAAGCAGCCGGTTATCTTGGTACAAACCTGGCGATTCCTGTAAATGTGGTAATAAAAACGACCGAAGACCTGATTAAATATGGAAGGGTGACCAGGGGCTGGTTAGGAGTTACTGCTCAACCTATAACTGTACAATTAAAAGAAGCTCTCGGACTTAAGAATAATTTAGGCGGACTAGTAAGCGGTATAGAACCAAACTCCCCGGCAGTAAATGCCGGTATTAAAAGTGGTGATGTAATAATTAAGTATAATGGCGAGAAAATAAAAAACCTTCTCCATCTTAGAAGCCTCGTTGCCAGAACCTTTATCAACGAAGAAGTGAAGATGACAGTAATAAGAGACGGCAAGGAACTCACACTTACCACTACTATATTAGAGTCGCCAAAGACTAATGCCGGAAGTAAAAAAGATCTATTTAAGGATTTCGGACTGGTTGTGCAAAATCTTACCGGCAAAGTGGCAATCAAACTGGGATACGAAGGTGAAGAAGGCGTAATTATAAAAAACATACAGAAAGGTAGTCCTGCTTATAAGGCCGGTTTAAGAAAAGGCGATCTTATAATTGAGGTTCAGCACAAGCCTGTTACAAGTGTTGACGGATTGCATCAGGCAATCTTGAAGATTCAACAAGAAGAGGATATATTGATGTTCATTAAGCGACAGAACAGAACATCTATGTTTATCGTTTTAAAACAGAAAAAAGATGTATAATTCAAGTTAGTCCTTCGCCAGACTTCTTTGATATTAGCGTAGGGTGGGCACCGCCCACCAAAAACATTCTTCAATTATAAACAAAATGGTGGGCAATGCTCATCCTGCAGTAGTAAAATTGTACATCATTTACACAATACATTTACAATCATAATTAATGCAACCATTGGAAAATAAATCTCCTGATGAAGTTAAGAGAATAGTAGAAGCCCTTTTGTTTGCCGTTCAAGAACCTATTTCAGTACGCAAGATAAGTGAAATCGTTGAAGGTGTTGAAGCAAAGGAGATTCGAGAAGTAATTCAACAATTACGTGAAGAATATGACACCCATGACAGGGTGTTTCAGATTGAAGAAATTGCAAACGGGTTTCAACTGCTCTCCCGTCCTGAATACCACGAATGGATATCAAAGATACGTAAAAAGAGTGGTGAAAGCAAACTTTCACAGTCTGCCCTGGAGACCCTGTCAATTATTGCATATAAACAACCTATTATCCGTGCAGAAATAGAGGCAATCCGCGGTGTTCAATCCGGTCAAATGATTAGGACATTAATAGAAAAAAGTCTTGTAAAGATTACTGGGCGTGATGAGGTGTTGGGTCGCCCGCTCCTGTATGGCACAACCACAAAGTTCCTCGACCATTTCGGTTTGAAATCAACTAAAGACCTTCCCAAGGTAGAAGACCTGGATATGCCGTAAAGGAAAATATATCCTTTAAATTTGCTATAACACTTATAAATATTATTAGGGTGGTATTGTGGATATACAAAGTAAATTATTGATTGGAACGTTATCGATACTCTTCATTTTATATGCTGAAAACTTTGCTCTCTCCCAGGAAACAAAATCTGTCCAAAAAGAGCAACAAGCCGCAAAAGCGAACTTGCTTACCCCTGAGCAGATTATTTCAGAGGCTCAAAGGAGCGTAGACATATCTTTAACCGTCATGGATCACACTATTTCTGCGATAGGTGTTTTAGTTGGACTTCTTACGTTAATTATCGTGGTAATAGGTGGAATCTTTGGCTTTCTGGGATTTAAGACGTTTGGTCGGTTAAGAGAAGATATAGAGAAAATAAAAGATATAGCAGGGAAATCTGAGATTAAATATAAAGAAGCAGAAGAAACACTTAATAAAATAAACCCATTGCTGATAAAATAGATAAATATGAAAAAGATATAAATAGTATTAAAGAAAAATACGAGAATGAATTCAAAAATTTATCTATAACAGAAAAACCGTCTGGAGAGATAAAAGAAAAATTGGATGAGCTTGCTAAGAAATCAGAATTTCTTGAAGGTGTAGGCATAGGGCTTGAAGCCGAAGACTATTTTAATCGTGGACTGGATTATGGTTACAAAGAAGAAGACGAAAAAGCAAAAGAGGCATTTGAAAAAGCTATCGAGTTAAAACCTGATGATGCGATTGCCTGGAATAATAGAGGTGTTGCATTAGGTAAGTTAGGAGAAAATGAAGAGGCTGTTAAATCTTATGATAAGGCTATTGAGTTAAAACCTGATCATGCGAGTGCCTGGTATAATAAAGCTTGTACTTATTCTTTAAAAGGAGAGAAAGGGAAATCTCTTGAAAACCTGTGAAAGGCAATAGTATTAGATCCAAAATTAAGAAAGAATGCAAAAAAGGATGAAGATTTCAAGCGTCTTTGTGATGATGAAGATTTTAAAAAGATTGTAGAATGATCTTGGTTTTGCAGAAAATCGGTGTTAAAGATAAGAGTTTCGCCGTAGAATGGAAAGTCCTCGGCGTCTTTTGTCCGGGGATTAAGCGGCCTGCCCAACGATGTTTTTCAGGCGGGTAGCGAATCCACCTTCAATGCTTTTGTATTTCAAGCAACCTCGAATTCAATATTTCTAGGGTTATCGATCCGTTGCGATGCTTTCAATATCTCAATCTTTACTATATTCCCATTCTTATCATAATCCAAAATCACTCCTGGTTTGTCCTCGCCACTTTCATCAATCTTTTCATCTGAAAAACGGATAACCAGGGCATCTACTTCCGCATTATACTTGACTTTCATTCATTCCCTCCAATACTTCTTGATTTTACTGGTACGATATGCACTAATAATGATAGGTGGTTTCTCAGTGAGGTTTACGAATACTCTCAATAAATAGCTTTTTTCTCCGAAAGTTACTTTCGACTGACAGACAGTTTCATCAATATCATTATTATACGTTTGTTCTGGGTTCATGGCAACTTCCAAAACCATTTCGGACGGAATATCTCTATCCTTCATTTGTTCTTTTGCATGATCAGAAAGCTTGAATTCCATATGCTTGTATAACCATATCTGTAGCCGCGGAGATACTAAGACCTCCACCCACATGGGATCAAATCCTCATGCCGAAGGATCCCAGGCCGCCATGTGTTTGAGTAATTTCCATCTCCTCATTATGTCTGCCTCTGCCTGTTTCATAAGCTCTTTTGCGGCTTCCGGATTGCTCGTCCTTAATGACTTGTAACGATTCTCACGATAGGCGTATTCCTCAAACGGGATTGAAGGCTCCTTGCTGTTGATAGTCAGGGGATTCTTGCCCTGGGCCTCCAGTTCCGGGTTATATCTATAGAGCGGCCAGTAACCACATGCTACGGCTTTCTTCATAGCCTCTATTCCCTTACTCATATCCATGCCATGCGCAATGCAAACCGAATAGGCAATTATCAGCGCAGGGCCGTTGAATGCATCTGCTTCTACGAATGCCTTGAGTGTCTGAGCCGGATTCGCTCCAAAGTTTACCTGGGCAACATAAATATTACCGTAAGTTGACATTATCATGCCGATATTCTTCTTGGGGGTTCTTTTCCCACCAGCCGCAAACTGGGCAACTGCCCCCAGGGGTGTTGCCTTAGACATCTGACCGCCGGTATTTGAATATACTTCAGTATCCATAATCAATAACTTTATGTTCTCTCCTGACGCCAGTACATGATCAACTCCTCCATAACCGATATCATAACCCCAACCATCGCCTCCAATAGCCCATACACACTTCTTAACGATATAATCGGCAAGGGACAGCAGGCTCTTAGCCTCAGGAGAATCTTTTGTGGAGAGTCTCTCCTTCAACTTTTCAATACGGCTCCTTTGCTCCTCAATACCATCTTGTGTCGACTGATCTGCATCCTTGATTGCATCAAATAAATCTTTCAGATCTGCATAGGAGGTATCTGCAGCAAGACGGTCTATCAATTCCAATGCCTGAGCATGAAACTTATCCATTGTCTGCCTCATGCCAAGGCCAAACTCGGCTGTATCTTCAAATAAAGAATTTGACCATGCAGGCCCTCTTCCATCAGCCCTTTTAGTGTATGGAGTTGTTGGCAGATTTCCACCGTAGATGGAACTGCAACCCGTTGCATTCGCAATAATCAGGCGATCACCAAACAGTTGTGTCATTAGTTTTATATAAGGAGTTTCTCCGCAGCCTAAACATGCGCCACTGTACTCAAAGAGCGGCTTTACAAACTGACTACCCTTGACACTTGTAACCTTGAATCTAGATCTATCAGTTTCCGGAAGATTGAGAAAGAAATCATAATTTTCTGTTTCCTCCTGGCGCACAGGTTCCTGAAGCTTCATATTTATGGCCTTAACACCTTCAATCTTGTTTCCATCAGCGTCCTTCTTCTGCCCCGGGCAATTAAATACGCAAGAACCGCAACCGGTACAGTCCTCAGGGGCGACTTGCACAGTAAATTTAAGCCCTTTAAGATCTTTACCCGTAGCATCTACTGACTGAAATGCGGAAGGTGCATCCTTAAGCTGTGATGGATCGTATGCCTTCACCCTGATGCTCGCATGTGGACATACAAACGAACACTGAGCGCACTGAATACAGGCATCGGGTTCCCATATCGGTATATTAACGCCAATATTTCGTTTCTCATATTGAGTGGTTCCTGTTGGCCATGTACCATCGGCAGGCATTGCTGATACAGGGAGAGAATCTCCGTTGTCGGCCAGCAATTTGGCTGTTACGTTCTTAACAAATTCAGGTGCATGTTCAGGTACCGGAGGACGCATGCATTTACAGCTGGTAGCCTTATCAGGGACCGGCACTTCTACAATATTCTGCAACGCCTTATCTACTGCTTCATAGTTTAAATTGACTATGTCCTCACCTTTTTTCATATATGTCTTTTTTATCTCAGTCTTTATTGATCTAACAGCATCCTCTTTAGGGATGATTTCGGAGATAATAAAGAATGCTGTCTGCATGATCATGTTTATCCTTGCGCCAAGACCAATCTCTTCAGCAAGTGAGATAGCATCAATAATATAGAATTTCATCTTCTTTGATATAAGATGTTCCTGAACTTCAACCGGCAGCGTATCCCATACCTCATCTTTATTGTGTGATGTAGTAAGAAGGAAAGTTGCTCCTTCCTCTGCATTTGAGAGCATGTCTATCTTATCTGGAAATGAAGGGTTATGGCATGCAATGAAGTTTGCCTTTTTAATGAGATATGGTTTGTGTATTCTGTCCTTTCCGAAACGAAGGTGAGATACTGTCGTTGCGCCTGATTTCTTTGAATCGTACACGAAGTATGCCTGAGAGTAGTTGTCTGTTTCCTGCCCGATAATCTTAATGGTATTCTTGTTTGCACCTACAGTACCGTCAGCTCCCAGCCCGTAAAACAGCGAGCGGAATTCACCCTTTTCGCCTATGTCAAAAGACTCATCATAATCAAGACTGGTATCACAAACATCGTCTTTGATACCTATTGTGAAATGATTTTTTGGTTTATCCTGTGAGAGATTATCAAAAATGGCCTTTACCATTGCGGGAGTGAAATCCTTTGAACCCAGACCATAACGTCCACCGACGATTTTTGGATATCCTTTCAATTTAGATATACCTTTGTCCATCATTTCACCAATGGCTGTCCTGACGTCCAGATATAAAGGTTCTCCAATTGCACCCGGCTCTTTGGTACGGTCAAGTACTGCGATGGATTTTACGCTTGATGGTAAACTCTCAGAAAAGGCGTTTATGTCAAATGGTCTGTAAAGCCTCACAAGAACGATTCCAAGTTTTTCTCCCCTGGCATTAAGCGTATTAACTGTGTTCAGAGCCACTTCAGCGGCAGAACCCATAACTACAATAATACGTTCTGCATCCGGGGTACCCAGATAATCAAATAGTTTATACTGTCGGCCTGTTATACCGGCAAATCTGTCCATTGCCTTCTGTACGATATCAGGGGTTACATCATAATATTTGTTGACAGTTTCTCTTCCCTGAAAATATACATCCGGATTTTGAGATGTGCCGCGAATGTTTGGGCGGTCAGGTGTAAGTCCTCTTTTGCGATGAGCAATAACAAGGTCATCGTCTATCATGGCGCGCATATCGTCGAAACTGACTTCCTCAATCTTCTGGACTTCGTGGGATGTCCTGAAGCCGTCAAAGAAATGCATAAAGGGAATCCTGGATTCAAGTGTGGCTGCCTGGGAGATGAGGGCAAAATCCATTGCCTCCTGCACATTTTGGGAACACAACATGGCAAAGCCTGTAGAACGCGCAGCCATTACGTCTGAATGGTCTCCAAATATGGACAAGCCTTGAGCCGCAAGGGAACGTGCTGTTATGTGAAACACAGTTGGAGCCAGCTCGCCTGCGATTTTGTACATGTTTGGGATTAATAATAAAAGACCCTGAGATGCTGAAATTGTAGTGGCCATAGCGCCAGTGGTGAGGGAGCCATGCACTGCCCCGGCAACACCTGCCTCTGACTGCATTTGACTGACCTTTGGTACAGACCCCCATATATTTGCCTGTCCTTTCGCAGACTTTGCGTCGCAGATCTCCGCAATAGGCGATGAAGGTGTTATTGGATAAATTGTGATAATTTCATTAGTAGCGTGTACTACGTGAGCACATGCAGTACAACCATCAACTGTTACCATCTTACGACTCATAAGTTTCTCCTTGAACTAGCTTAATTTGAAAGCTGATTGCTATCTTATTTGTTGTAAAACATTTTACTATTGTTACATACTGGATTTTCTGAGATTTAATTGAACCCATATAGATAGTTATCAGCGCAATTTTATTTTCAATTTAGTTAAAAACCTCAAATATAATGTATTTACTAAGAAAGTAAACAAAATTTTGATGTACGATGAGAGGGTATTAACCAAATCTTACACCTGCATTCTTCTGCAATAATTTTCTTGCCTTTTTCCCTGACTTTAATAACATGAACGAGGGTTTTTGATTATTTTTAAAGAATACTAACATTATGTTACATACACCTCAATAAAGACGATTAAGCTCAGCTTTATTGATGTCCGGGTGCTAAAAAGTATCTAACGATTGTTCCAAATAGAAGGGCTATATGGCACTTATTCTATGAGCGTAGCTAATGCCAATCAATTTTTCAGTACTAAGTACTAAATCGGAACCTTTTTGTTCCAGAAATTGTTATACAAGGTGATGAATGGGAGAGTCTGCCAAAAAAGAAGGCAAAATCAAGGAATTTGAATTAGCCGCTTTGGAACACATTGATTCGCTCTTTAACGTTGGAATGAGGATGACGAGAAACAGGGAAGAGGCTGAGGATCTGGTGCAAGAGACATATCTTAAGGTACATAGATTCTCACATACATTTAAAGAAGG
>JACZYU010000168.1 GCA_022570935.1 Planctomycetota bacterium
ATTGAAGTTTCAGACGAAGATTTTTTAAAAATAAAAATTAAAAATAATAAATTTCATGGTGAATGGAATTATACAATCTCACCACGATGTTAAACCATAATTGTCCAAGTTATTATGAGACAACTCCTTCGCGGGGCTTTGCCGCATTATGGGATCGTTAAGTTATGGTAAGATATTAATAGACATTCAGTTTTGTATGTCTGGGATTTTACTGTGGTACAGGGCGGGTGTCAATTGTTTATTTCGAATATTAAGTTTGACCTTGCGCGATGGATATCGATTGTCTATTTCAAGATTTACCATCGGATTGAATTTCACGGCAGCGAAAACATCCCCGCCACCGGGCCTGTTATTATAGCATCCAACCATATAAGTTACTATGATCCGGTAATCGTGAGTGCCGGTGTATATAGAGATATGAAATTTATGGCATGGGAAAGGCTTTTTACCATACCTATCCTGAGAAGCATGATACGTTTTTTTGGCGCCTTCCCGGTAGAATTGACAAAAGTAGATAAGAGCGCCTATGTTGACGCACTTAAAATATTGTTAAAAAATAAGGCATTAATCATTTTTCCGGAAGGAGGGAGAAGTGATGATGGGAAGGTTAAAGATCTCAAACTGGGAATTGCCAGATTAGCGCTTAAAACAAATGCCAGGATTGTTCCGGTCACACTAGTCGGTGTCTATGAGGCATGGCCAAAACATAGGCTACTGCCGCGTCCTGCAAAAATATCCGTCTACTACCATAAACCAATTACAATTGACAAACACGAATTTGCGGATATTAAATCCAGGAATGAATATTTCAATAAAATAACAGATCAGATAACGAAGGTAATCAGCAGCAAATTATGACTGAATTAGAAAATGGATTAGGAAATAAATTCATAGTGGCGGCCGTACAGTTCTGTTCAAACGAGGATAAAAGCAGAAACTTAAAATTGGCAAACAAGTATATTGATAATGCCGTTAAAGATGGCGCAGACGTTGTCGTCCTGCCGGAGATGTTTAGCTGCTGTGGCCATACAAAGATTATGGTAGAAAATGCAGAAGAGATACCGGGAGATACCATTAATTTTTTATCGGATAAAGCACGAGCGCACGGAATTTATATAGTGTGCGGAAGCATATTTGAAAAGGTTGAAGCGAACAAGGTTCACAACACATCTGTTGTAGTTGGAAGAAGCGGAGAAATCCTGGCAAGGTATGCAAAGGTTCATCTTTTTGATGTTGATATACAGGACAAGATAAGATATAAAGAATCAGAGAACGTAGCCGCAGGCCAGGGAATAGTTACCGTAAATATGGGAGACGTCAAAGCCGGCCTGAGCATTTGCTACGACTTGCGATTCTGCGAACTTTTCAGGTCTCTGGCATTAAATGGAGCAAAGATTATTTTTATTCCCTCCGCATTTACGTCGACTACCGGAGAATATCACTGGGAACCTTTGGTTAAAGCTCGCGCCATTGAGAATCAGGTTTTTGTAGTCGCTGCAAATCAGATAGGAACAAGCCCGAATAATATAACCTGCTACGGGAAAAGCATGATAGTGGACCCGTGGGGAAGGGTTTTGGCAAAAGCAAAAGACAGTGAGAATGTGATTACGGCTGAGGTTGATTTGAGCTTACTGGAGGAGGTAAGAGCAGAGATACCTTTATTTGAGCATAGACGCACTGATTTATATTGAGTGCGGATATTGTCTAAATGTAAAATCCGAAACTCGAAATCCGAAACAAATGCCAAATGTTCAAAATACAAATAACCAAAACGTAAAAACACACATTCTAGAGCATTCCCTGCATTTGAGAAAGTTTGTCTCTATCAGGAACAGGTTTGTGAGAATTGTAATGTTTTTATAATTTGAAAATTTGAGTTTTGAATTTGCTCGCCCTGTTAGATAATTATGATATCAGTATTTGTGTGTTACAAAATGAAAAAGATAATAATTTTTATAAGCGTTAAGAATAAAGCATATCTAACAGGGTAAATATTTCTCTATTAGGATTTCGAATTTTTAACTTTTGGTTTTTAACACTTTGTAGGCTAATCTGATTTTCATCTTTCTGTGACGTTGGAGAGAGTGATTAGTTTACTAGTATGGAGATTTTATAAATGAAGCTGGTTTACGTTGATAATAACGCTACAACGAGAGTTGAGGATGAGGTTCTGGAAGAAATGCTGCCGTATTTTAAGGAACACTACGGCAATCCGTCAAGCATACATACTTTTGGAAGACAGGTTGCAAACAAGATGGACCTTGCCAGAGAAAGGGTTGCAAATATTCTTGGAGCAGATACATCTGAGATCGTATTTACAAGTTGTGGGACTGAGAGTAACAACAATGCCATACACTGTTCGTTGGAAGCACATCCTGAAAGAAGACATGTTATTACAACTAAGGTAGAGCACCCGGCGGTTTTGAATGTGTGCAAATACTTTGGAAAGCAAGGCTATGAAGTAACAGAACTTGGTGTTGATAAGGATGGAATGCTTGACCTGGAGGAGCTACGAGATTCCATAAAAGATACTACGGCTATTGTTTCTATCATGCACGCAAATAATGAGACCGGTATAATATTTCCCATCGAAGAAATTGGTGAAATAGTTAAAGAAAAAGGTGTTCTTTTTCACTGTGACGCAGTACAGGCAATTGGCAAGATCCCCGTAAATCTTAAAAACAGCCATATCGACCTCCTGTCAATATCCGGGCACAAGCTTCACGCACCAAAAGGGGTTGGCGTATTGTATATACGAAAAGGAGTAAGGATTGACCCTTTGCTTATTGGCGGCCACCAGGAAGATAATAGAAGGAGCGGGACAGAAAATGTTCCCTATATTATCGGATTGGGCAAGGCTTGCGAATTAGCAGACGGATTTGTAAAAGAAGAGCAGACAACCGTCAGACGTCTCAGGGACAAACTGGAAAAAGGTATGAAAGACAAAATTTCCAATGTGGTAATAATTGGAGAAAATAGTGACCGTCTGCCAAATACGAGTTGTGTAAGCTTCGAATATATTGAAGGAGAAGCAATCCTGCTTTTGCTTGATATGGTCGGCATTGCTTCTTCCTCGGGTTCGGCATGTACAACAGGTTCTGCAGAACCATCTCATGTCCTGCAGGCTATGGGCGTTCCTCCTGCTGCAAGCAGGGGAACAATCAGGTTTAGTTTAAGCAAATACAACACTGATGATGAAATCGATTACATTCTTGAAAAACTGGGACCAATAATTAAAAGGCTGCAAGACCTTTCACCTCTTTTTGAAGATTCTCAGATTACGGCAAAAGAATAAAAGTGTAAGTTAACAGCTTAACTAAATCATTTATACCATCAAAAAAATGATTTGACGTTTCACATGTATAGTTGAATGCCTAAGATATTTGAATGGAAAGGGTGTCGGTTTCATTTTTTCCTAATGAAGGAGAACCATTAGAATCAATTCATATCCATGTTCGTAAAGGGCCAAACAGAGCTAATTGAAAAAGATTTTTTTGAGAAAAGGATAAACACTATGAAGCAAGAACTATTAAATGATACGGTTGGCATCCTCCATAGAATCGAGACTATTGAGAGAGAAGTTAAGGATTTAAAACTATCAGTTCTCAAAAAGCTAACCCCAACAGGTAAAAAAGTTATATCGCTTAAGGGTATTCTCAAAGGTATAGATGTTACCGACAAAGATATTGCTTCTGCAAAAAAGTCACTATAAAGCAAAATAGGAATATAAAGCCTTTATGAATTTTGTAACAGACACTCATGCCCTTCTCTGGTGGTTTACAAATAACCCGAACTTCATGACAAAATCATTGTTTCAACAGCGAAATATCTCAATCTCCCCATCTCCCCATAATCACAAAGGATAAAAAATTCAAGGACTTACCAATATAAAAACCATCTGGTGATAAATATTCCATTGCTTACATCTTTTTAATAACATCGCTGAAAAAGATTGAAGGACTATTGCTGGGTTATAAAGACCGAACTTATTTTAAGAATCAGATTTAATATTGTCATAATAATTCAGCCGTTATAATCCAAACATTAATAGAAAAGCAGATTAGATTGTTTATGCCTCAGGAAGAATAGAATTTAAAAAATAAGCCCCGTTACCGTACTCTGGTAACGGGGCTCAATTTAGGTTGTAGTAACTGCTGTTAACATTAGAAAAATCTGCGATTCTACTTACTCTTGATTATAACAAAACGCGTATGCATGCCTCTTCTTAGTAATAATAGAATGTCTTTGCCTTTTTCAGTACTCTTCAAAACCTCTCTGAATTCTTTTATGTTATTAATCTTTTCGCGATTAACTTCTTTTATTAAATCTCCTTTTTTTACATCAGCTTGAGCAGCAGGACTACCTGGTTCTACAGCAGAAACCACTATACCGTTTTCACCTTCAAAACCAAAACTTCTAGCAAGTTCCTCTGTTAAGTTCTGCACCGACATACCCAGGTCCCTGCCGATAGACGATTTCGCTGAAGCAAACAGGTCTGACGGCTGTTCGCCTATTTTCACTGTTAAAACTGTTTCATTACCCTTTCTCAATACTTTCACTTTGATTTCTATGCCGACCTCAGTTTGAGCTACAATATTACGCAATTGATTAACGTCGCCCATTGCCTTATTATCATACTCAATTAATATATCGCCTCTTTCGAAGCCTGCTTCCTTGGCCGGGGAATCATCCTGCACATCACTTATCAATACACCTTCGGTAACAGCTACACCAAATTGCTCTGCAAGTGATGCGTTCATATCCTGGATGGCAACACCCAACCAGCCGCGTGTAACTTTTCCTTTATCAATCAGGTCTCTAAGTACTGCCTTTGCCATGTTTACCGGTATGGCAAATCCAATTCCCTGATAACCGCCAGAACGGGTGAAGATTGCAGTATTGATGCCTATAACCTCTCCATCAATGTTTAATAATGGGCCTCCACTATTTCCGGGAT
>JACZYU010000169.1 GCA_022570935.1 Planctomycetota bacterium
CTAAAGTTGTGGTAGAAAACACTCTCTTCATAGGGGGCAGTTCCTGGTTACAATTTAGGAATTCAGGGATTCAAGAATTTAGGGATTAATTGATTTATCACTCAATTCCCCAATTCCTTAATTCTTCAATTTCTTCAAATTTTTAACTTTAGTTCACTTAAGGCACTTCAAACTTGGCTTCGGCATGAACTCAGCCGAACGGTTGCGGCTATGCCGCTCTATGCTATTAAATGTTTTCCCACTTACAGACCTCTTCCAGAACCGACTTCGCCACATATATTGGTGTGTTGCCCTGCACGGCCAAAGCAATAGCATCACTTGGCCTTGAGTCTATCTCTACGTCGTTGCCATTTTGACTTATGATTATTTTGGCATAAAAAGTATTATTTTTCAGATCACTTATTTCAACTCTCTCTATGCCTCCACTCAATTGTGTTATCACGTCTGAGAGCAAGTCATGTGTAAGCGGTCTTGGTGTTGGAATTTCCTTAACCGCTCTATCAATAGCCCATGCTTCATGCAAGCCGATAACAATAGGAAAACTCCTTTGGCCGTCTTTTTCTTTAAGAACAATTATCTGATGATCGCTCGTTTCAGATATCATTATCCTTGATAATTCCATGTGAACCATCACAGTATTTCCCTCACAATTTATCCAAATACTACAAAAATACTAACATACAAGGTATCATTGTCAACATTATTTTGAAATACGCAACATCAAACCACGCTAAAACTTGGGAATGCATTATACCTCTATTCACTGTGTATTTTTTACCTCACACATAGGGTAGTTTTTCTTTCTATCAAGGCAAAAATTATTGACACTAAATATAGCGATTGATATACTTGGCATCCTTTCACCTGCCATAATTGGCCGATATTAGATAGTATCCCAAGTAAATGTTAATAAAATCAATAATACTGGGCACAATACAGGGTCTAACAGAATTCTTACCGATCAGCAGTTCCGGTCACCTTGTAATCTTCAAAAGTTTTTTAGACATAGAAACCCAGGGTGTTATTTGGGAAATATCATTACACTTCGGTACGCTTCTGGCTATCTTTGGAGTCTTCTACAAAGATATATTTATGATTTTAAAAAGTGTTTACCCGTCCTTTAAAAAGTTAATATCTGGTGAAAGTATTACCAGCATCTTTAGGAACGACATGCATGCCCGTACATTTCTTCTTATAGTAATAGGTACAATACCTACAGTAATAATAGCATTTTCCTTTAGAAGCTCATTTGAGAGTCTTTTCAATAAGCCGGTAATAACAGGATATATGCTGCTCGTAACCGGTACCGTACTCTGGTTTACCAAATATGGCTTAAGACCCAATAGCAATAAAAAGGATTTAGGTATTATTGATGCCTTGATAGTCGGCACCGTACAGGGACTTGCAATTACCCCTGGTATATCACGTTCAGGTATAACAATCGCTGCCGCCACTTTCAGGGGAATTGACAGAGAGACTGCTGCCAGGTTTTCCTTCCTACTGGCAATACCCGTGATCCTGGGGGCAATGGCAATGATGGCGAAAGACACTATTACTCTCAAAAACGAAGAAATCTCTTTTCTCATAACCGGAAGTGTTGTTGCCGCAATAACCGGCTACATTTCCCTGCGTATCCTTATAAAAATCGTCACTATCGGCAAACTACATTTTTTCTCTTATTACTGTTGGCCTGTCGGGTTGTTTGTAATCCTTTTTTTCCTATGAATGATTATCTGACTCGTTCAAGAAACCTGGCGAAAAGCTTTCTTTTCATTCTGCCCCTTTTAGTCTTTTATGAGATTGGCATAATCTTATACGGTTCAGAAACAAAAAACACTGCTGACATCATCATAAAAAAACCATTTGAAATCTTCGGAAATCACTCTACTCTGATATTTAATTCCTTAATTATCATTGTCTCTTTCTGTTCTATATTTTATATTGAGAGAAAAAACCGCTTAAGCTGTGGAATCTTTATTCCCATGTTTTTGGAAAGTGCAGCTTATGCCTTTTCCCTCGGGTACGCAATCCTGTTCTTTGTACATGGATATTTACCATTTGATATTACTAATTTATATGTACAGAGTTTTATAAAGGGTATAATTATTTCTTTAGGAGCTGGAATTTATGAAGAGGTACTCTTCCGGCTTCTGCTATTAAGCATCCTTTATCTGGTTATAGTTAAAGTTTTTAAACTCAATGCAATAATAGGTTCTCTTTTTAGTATACTAATATGTGCCTGCATATTCTCTATTATGCATTATATAGGAATGGCAGGTGATAGTTTTTCAATGAGCAGCTTCTTGTTCCGTGCAGTCGCAGGATTTGTTTTGTCAGCAATTTTTGTTTTTCGCGGTTTAGGGATTGCAGTTTATACACATGCTATTTACAATATCTTAATAATCAATAATACTTATACATAAATAAGTGTGAAGTGAACTCCTGCCTGCCGGTAGGCAAGGAAAGTGTCTACCCGCCTGCCAATCAGTTCGGGCAGGAAGTTAAAAATTTGAAGAAATTGAAGAATTAAGGAATTGGGGAATTGAGTGATAAATCAATTAATCCCTAAATTCTTGAATCCCTGCCTGTCCGCCAGCTTGTTAGGCGGGAATTCCTAAATTATAACCAGGAACTGCCCCCTTTGAAGAGAGTGTTTTTTACCGCAACTTTAGCTCACTTTAAACTTTAGGCACTTTTAACTTTTTTATGAGAGTAATTGATTAGTAATTTATGTTAAAATTTGTAATAATATTAACAATAAAAAAAATATGATTAATAAGTATGTAAACAAATTTTTACAGATAAAGACACTTTTGGGTATCATTTAAATGGAAAACATAATAGTAGGCATTACGGGAGCGAGCGGTGTAGTTTACGGGCAGCGTCTTTTGCAGGCTTTAAGCAATAAACCATACTCTATTCACTTAATTGTATCAGAGGCTGCTGTAAAAGTGATGGAAAGTGAATTAAATCTCTCCTTAAACCTGAACGACTTCGACATCAACAAATTTATAGACAGAAAAACCCACTGTGTGACCTATCACCATATATCAGATATTGCAGCATCTATTTCAAGCGGTAAATTAAAAACCAAGGCAATGATTATAGCGCCATGCAGTATGAACACTCTCTGTTCAATAGCAAATGGAATTGCATCAAATCTTATTCAACGTGCCGCCAGTGTAACTCTGAAAGAGGGAAGAAAATTGATTGTTGTACCACGTGAGACACCACTAACACCTATTCACCTGGAAGGCATGTTGAAATTGTCAAAGGCACAAGCTTGTATTCTACCGGCTATGCCCGGATACTACCTCCATCCGACAACTATAGATGACCAGATAGACTTCGTAGTAGGAAAGATTCTCGACCACATTGGCATAGAATATCTGCCATACACGAAGAAAGGTTATGGAGAATGGGATTACCTGAGTTCAGAATTGATGATTAAATAAGCAGACCACAGATTTTAAATTCATTATGAATGACAACAAGAAAAAAAGTAGATTAGGTTTCTGGATTGCAACTTCACTGGCAATATTCTTCTTTCTTTGCAGCGTAGTATTCTTTTCTTCGTTGATGGGGCTTCTCATGATAAAGGGCGCACTCTCACCACATGAGGAAGAAGGAAAGATAAAAAAACTAGCCGAAACCGTAATAGAAGGGACAGGTACTGATAAAATACTCATAATCCCCATCAAAGGTGTTATTACAGCACAATCATCCAGGAAATTTTTTCTGGAAACACCAAGTATGGTTGAAAGCGTAACACAACAACTTGATCAGGCACGTGATGATGATGACGTAAAAGCGGTGATATTGGAAATTAACAGCCCCGGTGGTGGAATTACAGCAAGTGATATCATTTATAAAGAGATCCTGGAATTTAAAGAAAAGACAAACAAAAAAGTAATCGTCAGCATGCAGGATGTTGCAGCATCAGGCGCTTATTATATTTCGGCAGCCGCTGACAAGATCATCTCTCATCCAACTACAGTTACAGGGAGTATAGGTGTAATTATGCCTCTTCTTAATATAGCTGATCTGGCAGAAAAATACGGTATTAAAGACACTTCAGTAAAATCCGGAGATATGAAGAATATAGGCTCGCCACTTAAAAAGATGTCTGAAGCAGAGAGAAAGGTTTTACACGATATTGTAGACGAAATGTATATGGGGTTTCTAAATATTATTGCTGACGGCAGAAATATGAAAATAGAAGATGTTAGAAAGTTGTCGGATGGCAGAATATATACCGGTAAACAGGCACTGGAAAATGGCCTGGTAGATCAACTGGGCTATATGGATGATGCAATAACTTTAGCTAAAGAAATGTCAGGTTTAAAAGAAGCAAAAATCATAAAATATAAAAAAATGTTTAATCTGGCGGAAATCTTTACAGGTTCAATAGATAATTTATTTGGTAATCGGACAATAAAGATTGGCATAAATGTCATAGCAACAGATAATGATTTCCCGAGATTTATGTACTTATGGACAGGATATCAACAAAATTATCTCTTCAAATGGCCTGCATTTAATTAAAAAACTGCAAATCATGTTTTCAAATCAAGAAAAAGTCTAAATATCCGAAAATTAGAATAACCCAAAGGCACAGAAAACAGATTTTGGAAATTTGACGTTGAAGGATGGAATTATGAAAAAAACCATCAACATTTCACCTTTATCCACATTATACAGTATTAAAATCCTATCCCGCCAAACCTATAGGAATATTTGAAATGAAGAACGAAGGTTTACATACAAAACAGAAGAACCGCAAACGATCTTCAGGATTAGGACTGATGAGACAGTTGATAATATTGGCACTAATCCCGGCACTGATAGTAGGTGGATTCATGTCAATTCTTCTGTTTCATGAATTCGAAGCCAAGAAACATGCTGATCAGATTATGAGTATTGCTGACTATATGGT
>JACZYU010000170.1 GCA_022570935.1 Planctomycetota bacterium
GAAACATCACACCAGATACCACCTTTTATTACTTCTTCTCCTTATAATTCTTAATGGCAGCTTCTATAGCTTCTTGAGCCAGAACTGAGCAATGCATCTTATTCGCCGGTAAACCATCCAGCGCTTCAGCAACTGTCTCGTTTGTAATTTTCGAGGCTTCCTCTAATGTCTTATCTTTAATCATTTCGGTAGCCATGCTGCTTGTCGCAATAGCAGCTCCACAACCAAAAGTCTTAAACTTAGCTTCCGATATTTTATCGCCCTCTACTTTTATGTACAACCTCATTACATCACCACAAGCGGGATTACCCACTGTACCAACAGCATCTGCATCTTTTATATCTCCCATATTCCTGGGATTCATGAAATGATCCATCACCTTTTCGCTGTATGGCCCCATCATATCGTCTTTAGACATAAATCAGACTCCTTTCAACTGAAAAATATTAGATGGTTTATTAATTATTTATATATTCCTTTTTATCTTCTGACCAGCTGTTCAAGCAGGCAAAGATAGGGATTAAAGTCCTCCCCGCCTGCCGGACGGGCAGGGGCGCTTTTTGTCCGGGGATGTGAAGGCATCATCTGCTTATTTTATTGAGAATTTACAATTGATTTACTATAATCAAGTTTCTGATGCTTCATCTTTCTATTATCAAACGTTACAAATTCTTGATATCCCGCCTGCCTGGCAAGTGATACGGCTTTATCAAAATCTCTACCCACATCATCAGGAGTATGGGCATCTGAACCGAAAACAATTGGTATATCGTATTTCCGATATATCTTAAGAATTTCACATGACGGATATATTTCACCCACTGGCTTTCTCAGGCCGGAGGTATTTATCTCTATCGCAACACCACACTCTTTAAAGACTTTCGCTGTATCATCTAAATCCTTTGAGATCTCTCCAGTTGCACGATTCCCAAACTTCTTCACGAGATCACAATGCCCGATTATATCGAAAAGCAAAGTCCTTGCAGACTTACGTAATAATTCAAAATACTCCTTATAAACAGTATCTACATCCCTGCTATCCCACTCCTTGCGTTCTCCGGGATGGTCGAATGCCCATTCACCAATGTAATGCACAGAACCCATTACATAATCAAAATCGTACCTTGTTAAAAGCTCTCTGGTATAAGACTCAGTACCTGGAGTAAAGTCGGCTTCTATTCCTAACTTAATTCGAATCTCCGGAAATGATTTACGCAGGTTCGTAACCTCATTTACATAATACGGGAGTTCATCAAGTGCCATTGAAAGGTTCTGTTCCTTGCCACTGTCACCATTCAAAGGCAAATGGTCATTAAAACCTATTTCCTCAAGATCAGAACTTATTGCCTCCTTAACGTAATCGGCCATTTCTCCTACTGCATGACCACACAAATTTGTATGTATATGGTAGTCTATCATATAAATTAGCTCGCTTCGTTCGCTAATTTAGGAGTTTTGCTCCGCAAAAAAATAATTTTTATAAACCTATCTACCTGTGCCCCCGCCTGCCGGACGGGCAGGGACAGGCAGGCAAGAAATTGTCGGCTTAGACTAACGATACATTACCTCCCAGAACAATGCCTCGATATCCTCTTTGTGTTTCGATTCTTCATGTGCCAGCCAGACAAAAAGCTTTTGCAATTCAGAATCATCCACATTCTTAGACATAGTATCATAAAAGTCGAATGCCTTTTTCTCCCTTTTAGCAGCATAAACAAGGACATCCTTAAAGTCTGAATCTTCGCCAATGCCTTCATGTTCATCTACCAGAAATTCCGTTATCCCCTGCCGATGCTCGTCTTCCGTTATATCTATTTTCTGATCCTTTAACTCCCCTATGTCAAACTCTTCCAATATTTGTTTATGCTTCAGCTCTTCCTCAGCAAACTTAACCAGAACGGCCCTTGTTTGTGCATCGTGCGCATTTTCTGCAGCATTCTTATAAAGTAAATAAGTGCCATTCTCCTTGTCAGCCGCTTTCTTTAATATTGATTCTATCGTCTCGTTTTTCATTGTATTTTCGATTAATATTTAAATTGTAATAGTTCACCGCTCCCCGGACAAAAGGCGCCGAGGACAAGAAGGCGCAAAGCTCGCAAAGTTATTATTTTTAAAAGTAAATGATGAAAATTGCTGAATAACCCTGAAATTTTGTTGTTTTGTAAGGGAGTATTGCAACATGCCCGAATAGGTACAGGCGGGTACGCCCCTACTCCTGTATCTTTTTCTCATTTTTCAAAAGTTTTTTCTTTGCGGTTCCCCTGTTAGAAAATATAAATAATCGTAAGTTGTACAATCAGCGCACATTAATATGATAAACGTAGTTGACCGTTGGATAAGTCCTATCTAGCAGGGTGAATCTGCGTCTTTGCGGTGAGCTGAACTGTTACTTTAAATTTACTTTAACACCATAAGTTGGTCACAACATTTAAGGAAGCCACCACCATCATTAACAACCCTGACTTCAGTCCCACACGCCTTACATACGCATTCGCTACCTGTCCTATCCATTTTAGGGACATAATTTGTAACATCTACAAATTCACATTCCTTACCACATGAAGGACAGGTTTCATGGGGTTCCATTGCATCATGTTGATAACCACAACTACTACATTTCCAACTATTCATATAATTCAATATAATGAAAAACTTTTAGAAATGCTTTGAACAAATGATATTACTACTTTAGCATCCGTTCAGTTACCTTAAGTTCGATACCGCAGGCAGGACACACAATCTTATCCCCGACCTTCGCGTCTGGTGGTGTTGAAAGCTCAAGCTTGCATACCGGACACAGAAAACCGCGAAAAGGACTCACAGGATAATTGAAATCAAACATCTGTTTCAAAAGAGCCTCATCAATATCAGAATATTTTGTTTTGTTTCTGATGACCTTCGTTATCTCTCCAGCCTCGAGTACATTACCAACAAATAAAGCACCGACTACTGCATCATTCTTCAAGACTAACTTCTTATAAACATCAATTTCAGGATGAGGATAATCACCTCTCATTATTTTATAACCACCATTTAATGGATTTGAAATGCCTATTGAAATCAGGTCAACCCCACATACTTGTGTTGAACTAACACACGAGATATCATCATATTCTGCATCTTTGCCTGTCATGTTCTCACCTGCAACCTGTCCCTGCTTCCAGGCCTTCAGCCATCTGATATTAATCTTTGGAATATCTTCTTCAATACCATTTGACAGTTGAGCAACATCGCCGGCAGCGTAGATATTATCAACATTAGTACGCATATTATTATTTACCAGGACACCATCGTCGACATTCACTCCACTACCGCTCAAGAAATCCATGTTAGGTTTCAGTTTATCTATATCACCAACAATCTGACACTCTATAAATACATCATTAGTGGTAACAACACCATGAACAGCTTTATCTTTAATAACGATTTCTTTTATATCAGTTTCATGCTCTATTTTGATACCCTTCTCACTCAGTTTAATCTCAAGAACCTTAGAGGCATCCTTATCCATCACATCAGGCCATAGCCTATCCCCTCGCAACAAGTATGTAACTCCAATACCACTTTTATTCAGGGCTTCCACCAGAGACAGTGTCAGGAAATCTTCACCAACTACTACGGCACTCTTTGCATTCTTAATTTTTTCTTTTATGTTTTTTGCATCATCTATCGTTTTTAGCTGAACTATTCCGCCATTTAAATCACTACCCGGATATTCCCTGCTTTTAATGGAACCTCCTGTCGCGATTAATAGCGAATCATAATGAATTGCGGTTTCATCACTTAAAACAACTTCATTTTTACTATCCTTAACCTTTACAGCCTTCTTTCCAAGGAGTAAAGTAACACCATTATCTTCATAAAAACTCTTCTTTTTCCCCCATAATTTCCCTTCATCGACTGAACCGCAGATATATCCCGGGAGTTGAGGCCTGTAATAGAAAGGATAATTCTCCTCCCCTACCATAGTAATTTTACCATCACTATCAGACTTCCTGATTTGCTCTACCGCTTTTATACCGGCAACTCCATTACCTATGATAACGTATTCTGCCATTTATTAGAACTCCTTATAAATTACATCATCGTATTCTGTCTCAATCCTTCCTTTATGGTCTAACTCTTCTGCCGCCAGATCTTCAAAAAGATTTTTTACTTCAACGCTGCTCACAACCTTAGCCATGTCTTTGAAAAACTGATATGCCTTCTGTTCTCTCTTCATTGCATGTATCATTATATCCTGAATGGATGAATCCGGAGTAATCTCTTTATCAAGAAGATAATCACTTAAGTGTAAATCATGTGCTTCTTTAATGGTATGGTGTTCTTCATCAACCATGCTTAAATCAAAATTCTCCAATAAAGTTTTATGCTTCAATTCAATTTCTGCGAATTCATTAAGTAATACCTTCGCCGAAGGGTCATTCACTGTATTTGCCGCTTGAGAATAAAATCTATTAGCTTCGTCTTCATTCTGAATAGCCTGATCCAGTATTTCCTTTAACGTTTTAATAGCCATATTCCATCCCTCTTTTTAATGTCTACGAGTAAGCGCCACTTAAATAAATATATGTGCCTACACGGTTGGCTCAAGTGCCCCACTATATACTGTAGTTTCTTCATTTGATGCATACCACATATTTGAGGTTACTTGAGTCAAGCGTGTACCCATATAAATAAAACTTACAATAAACCTTTTAACAACTCTTTGTTCGGCAGTCTGTTTTCTTTGTATACTATTACCCCATTCTTATCCAGAATAATGTTTAATGGTATTCCCACAACCTTATATAGCCTGGCTACGTCAGCACTTGAATCAAGAACCACAGGATAATTTATCTGCATCTTCTCAATCAAAGATTTGACTTTTTTTACACTTTCCTTGATATCGATACCTA
>JACZYU010000171.1 GCA_022570935.1 Planctomycetota bacterium
TTAAAACCTATCCAGAAACTCTTTGCCCTTCTTGATATTTTCAACGGGGTTTTGCATTGTTTTGGAATTGACAACGTAGAACCCGTAATATCCTGTTGATTCAAGTGTAGAGACGAATTCCTCAACCGGTATTATGCCTTCTCCAATGGGGACTTCGATGTTCCTTCCTTCTTCAGTTTGTCTGGTATCCCAGAGATTTGTGTGGACTATATATTTGTGTAATTCATGTATACCCTTGATCGGATCCAGGTTGTTTATTATTAGTGATGCCGGATCATAGATTAATCTGAGACCTTCAGTGTATAATGATTTTAGAAAGTCCTTCAGTGTTGAATAATTATCAAATGAAATCTTGGCGGCGAGCCGACATCCGTAGTTTTCAGCATGTCTACCAATCTCACCAATGGCAGTATTTACGGCATGCCAATGTGTGGAATCGGTCTCCGTTGGTATGCTGCCTATTTGTACGGTTATAATATTGGTTTGTAAATCGAGAGCAAGATTTATAATTGCTTTTATTCTATTGATGAGAAAATCGAATTCATTCTCATTGATAAACCCTATCCCTAATTCACCTCCAAGGGCACAGAGTTCTAATCTGTTTAAATCTATAATACGCCTTAATTCCCGCCTTCCTGTCTGTGATAGGGTTTCAGGGGTTATGTCTCTTTGTGTCGCATCGATCTGAATACCTTTGAAGCCAAGGACGGAAGCCGTCTTGATACCATCCTTAATCCTTAATCGAAGTGATTCCAGAACAACACCGGTCTTTTGTCTTATCATGTTATAGAGCGGCATAGCCGCAATCAAAGTGCCTAAAATGCCTACCCGCCTGCCAATCAGTTCGCCAGCCCGACGTGCATTCTGGCGGGGGCAGGCCGCCCGAGGCGCCCCTCGGAGCAACTTCAAGGTCCGACTCAGTCGGGAAGTTTGAAGTGAGCTAAAGTTGTGGTAAAAAAACAAATCCTTATTTTTTGACTTTAGGCACTTTTAACTTTTTCTGAAACTCAAAAAACTTCCTAAGAAAAGAAGTTTTTACAGAGCTAAGCTCAGCTTTGTGGTGCAATAGTATAACATCTTCTCTGCACTACAAATGTGCACCACAAAAGAAATAATTACTGTCTTTTGCGCATTATGTGGTAAACTTCTAAATATGGATAGAGAAAAAGCTTTACAATTATTGTCACGTCACTTAAAGAATGAGAACCTGTTAAAACATTGTCTTGCAAGCGAAGCCATAATGAGGAGCCTCGCAAAAGAGTTAAATGCTGATATTGAAAAATGGGGCTTAGCCGGACTCCTTCATGATCTTGATTTTGAAAAAACAAAGGACGATCCCGCCAGTCATACACTGGTCTCGTCCAGGATACTGGAAGATCACGGTATAGATAGCGAAACAATAAAAGCAATAAAAGGTCACAATGCAGAAGCCCTTGGCATAAGCAGAGAAACCAAACTGGACTTCGCACTGGCCGCCGCTGAGACAGTTACCGGACTGATCATTGCCACTGCATTAGTCTATCCTGATAAAAAACTGGAAAGTGTAAAGATTAAGTCCATTTCAAAAAGGATGAAAGAAAAGGCATTTGCCAAGAGCGTAAATAGAGAAATAATTAAAGAGTGTGAACATCTTGGTATTCCATTAGAAAGGTTTATTGAGATTTCTCTAAAGGCTATGCAGGAAATAAGCCATGATTTAGGTTTATAAGTTTTTACGGAAGTCGAACATTCATGCACATGACAAACCTTGCTTCCCCGGACAAAAGGCGCCGAGGACTTTTCGCAAGTCATGCCCTAGGCAGATCCGACCAGGCGGAGAATCCAGTATTGGAATCCCGCCAAAAGGAACGTCGGGTAAAAAGTCGTGCCGAAGGCAGATCTGCCTCCCGACCGAGTCGGATCTGTGAGTTGCCCACAGGGTCGTCCTCAGGCGACTGGCATGACCATTCCGCTACATCTGTTTAATCAAAGAGGTATTAAGCAAGAACTCAAAAACAACTACATAGCCGTATAACCACCGTCAATAGTAAGTGTAGTTCCCGTAACCCATGACGATTCGTCTGATGCAAAATATAAACATCCGTACGCAATGTCTTCTGGTTTGCCAAATCTTCCCATCGGATACAGGTTCAGCAGCGCCGACGATGTCTTCTTGTCTGCCAACAATCCCTGTGTCATAGGTGTTTCCACCACACCCGGGCATATGCTGTTTGCCCTTATATTATGCCTTCCGTATTCAACTGCAATACTCCTTGTAAACATTATGACGCCGCCTTTAGAGGCATTATAAGCAGACGCTTCAGGTATTGCTACCATACCAAGGATTGAAGCAACATTTATTATTGAACCACCCCCGCCTGAAATCATTTTCGGAATAACTTTTTTCGCCAGAAGAAACATCCCCTTCAGGTTTGTGTTAATAACCTTTTCCCAATCTGATAACGTTTGCTTATGTACTACGGATGGTACTCCAAACACACCGGCATTATTTAAGAGTATGTCAATTTTTTTAAATTGTTTTATTGACTTATTTATCAATTTATTAACATCGTCCTGTTTAGAAACATCACATGAAACCGTTAATATCCTTTTTTGATCTTTTGTTTTCAGCCCCAGCTCTTTTGTAACCGCATTTTCAACCTCTTTAAGTTTCTGTTTTCTTCTGCCGCATATTACAACATTAGCACCTTCTTTAGCGAATAAAACGGCAGATGCCTTCCCAATACCTGTTCCACCACCGGTAATAATTGCTGTCTTGTTTTTGAGTCTCATTGTTCTACTTTCTCAAATGAATCTTTGTCGGCACCGCATGCCGGGCAAACCCAATCATCCGGCAATGTTTCAAAAGGAGTATCAGGTGGAATACCACTAATGCTATCTCCTTTCGCCGGATCATATATATAACCGCAAACAGAACACTCCCATTTTGACATCTTAATAACCTCCTGAATACAATCTAAGTTACTACCTGAATTAAGCTATTTATACTATTACACCGTAAAAACTTCATTTTTTGAAAGTTTATTGAGTCTCAGAAAAAGTTAAAAGTGCCTACCCGTCCGCCAGTTTGTTAGGCGGAAAGTTTGAAGTGAGCTAAAGTTGTGGAAAAATATTTTTTTAACTTAAGGCACTTTAGTTCACTTAAGGCACTTCAAACTTGGTTGCCTGCCCGACTTTGCCATTCAGGCGGGTAGGCATTTTAGGCACTTGCGCTTGTCCTCGGCGCCTTTTGTCCGGGGAGCTATGCCGCTCTATGTATCTTCTCCATTAGTTGAGGAAATCCGTACTATGTGAGACTGCTGCCTGAAGAGACACAGGCTGTGGTTTCCTCCATTAATTCATTTGCTGCAGATATAACGTCTCCAATAGCTATATCTATTGGTTCATTCAGTGATGCTCCGGCAGCACGCACATGGCCACCCCCTCCAAAATCTGATGCTAATTTACTTACATCTATCGTGTGTTTTGAACGAAAACTCACCTTTGTTTTTCTCTCCCCCAGTTCCCTGAAAAGGACTACAACCTCCACTTCATTTACGGCACGAATTAGATCAATGATTACATCCGTGTCCACAAATTTTACACCGGATGATTTAATCATCTCTTTCGTCATTTTTGTCCATACCAGACGGCCATCACACTCTGAGCGTAAGTTACCAAGCGCAAGGTTTAATAACTTCAAATAGCTCAGGTGTTTGTTCTGATACAGCTTTTCATATATTATCTCGGATTTCACCCCGGCCTTTATTAAAGCAGAGCAAGCCTTAAAAGCCGTTGCACTTGTATTACTGAATTTAAACCACCCTGTATCAGTTGCAATTGCGAGGTATAAAGGAGTGGCTACCTCCAGTGTAATTTCCTCATTCATATAGGTGATCAAATCATATATCAGCTCTCCGGCAGAAGATGCGTCTTTGACTATAACATTTATGTCAGCAAAACCGGAATTCGTTGGGTGATGATCTATACATATCTTAGTAATCCGGCTGGCCTTGATCATGTCTGCAAAATCACCCAACTGGCTCCAATCAGCTACATCAACTATGAATATAGCATCATAATCATTGAGATTAATATTAACATCTCTATTTTTCAGAAACTTAACATCCTTATCAGGATCAAAGCAACGGTAAACAGCAGGCAGTGCTTCATTGTTAACTATTACGGCCTCTTTATTTAGTCCACACAAAAAACGCTTGAGCGCAAGTTCTGAACCAATGGCATCACCTTCAGAAAAGAGATGGGTCGTTATGATAAACTTTTTTCCCTCATTTATAATATCTACAATTCTTTCCCACATAATAGAATTTAGTTCCTTTCTGTCACTAACTTATTAATTTTGCTTACGCAAAGTTGTGAAAGCTTTTTAAAATATAACATCATTTTGTTAAAATTCTGTATAGGTCTTATTGTATATACGTAAATGTTTCACACTATATAAAGTCCTATACTTCTAACATCCATGGAATATCTTCCTCTGCACACCAGAGCGATGGTTCCGTTATTATGCGAAATTCATCTTTGAATTGAGTAACGTGAGCGCTCTCCATTTTTATAAGGGCCTCAAACAGCTTTTTTGCGCCCTTATCGTTTGTCTTCTTTGCCGCGTTTTCATAGAATTTACAGGCATTTTCCTCAGCATCTATTATTATTTTTATTACATCCTCATAACTTGCTTTTTTATCAGGTTTCTTCACTTTGACGGCTTTTGCTGTTTTTATCTTTTTAGTTTTCGGGCTTTTACCGAAATTATCCTCATACCATTCTTTTAATTTCTCATAATGTCTCTGTTCTGCATCTGCCATTACATCAAACTTAAGCTTTGCAGCCTTGTCCTCAAGCTGTGCTGATAATTTCCTGTACAAACCACT
>JACZYU010000035.1 GCA_022570935.1 Planctomycetota bacterium
ATTATGAGGGGATAAAAGACGGGGATTCTGTTATTCACTTCAACTATAGACAGGACAGGGCTATTCAATTAACAATGGCGTTTATTGAAGATGATTACCCGGGAGAAAGGTGGAAAAAGTTCGATATAGTTTATTGCGGCTTCACCAGATACTACGATACATTTTCCTACAACATTTTAGAACCGATGGTTGACAGGGGGGGAATGGATAATCTGCTTGGTGAAATTCTGAGCAAAAAAGGCCTGAAACAGATTCGCCTATCTGAGACGCAGAAGTTCAGGCACGTAACATCCTTTTTTAATGGTAAAAGTACTAAACCATTTCCTGATGAAGAGCAAATTGAGATTGCGGGCGCCTATGACCCTGCCACATTTGCCGACCACCCTGAAATGAATGCGTATGACGTTACAGACGAGGCCGTCAAAAGAATCAATTCAAATGAATTCAGCCTTATGGTCATAAACCTGGCCAATTGTGACATGGTCGGCCATACAGGCAACTACGACGCGGCAAAGAGAGCAGTAGAGGTTGTAGATGAATGCGTTGGCATCCTTGTTGAAAAGATTTTGTCAAGGAACAAGATAGCCCTGATTACTGCCGACCATGGAAACGCAGAAGAAATGATAGACTACAAAACAGGCATACAGAAGACATCCCACACGAAGAACCCTGTAGAATTTATCTATGTTGCCGAAGACCATAATAACATTAAATTAATTGAAAGAGGCACCCTCTCCGATATCGCACCCACTATCTTATATCTATTAGGAATAGAGAAACCTGCAGAAATGACCAGTAAAAATTTGATAATTTGTAATGAATAAGATTTGATCTGGATTGGCTATTCTACTTTACATATTTTACGGAAATAGTTTTAGAATTGTAACGGCCAAACCTACAGTTCCAACAACAAAGCAGATAGGGTCACCTTGAAAGCAGAATACACAACTCTTCTTACTTCTTTGTTTGTCAGACATATTTCATATTCAAGGTCTGGTTGTCCTGTAAGTATGAGAGGTAACTACGGCTTAAAATGATTATGTTCAAAAACCCAGTGGGTATAATGATAACGAAAAGGGTCGAACGAAAGAGGGCTGCTGTTGACTTAACTACCGAATAATGTTATATTGTTTTTTATGTCAAGATTGCTTAGAATACATTATCCGGGCGCTTGTTATCATGTTATGAATAGAGGAAGGTGTCATAAAGTCGTATTTCATGCAAAAAAACATAACACCGCAAACTTATAATGAGTAATGGGGGGAAGGAAACAAATGAGATATAAGGTGGTTTTAGAAAGTTCTGAGGAGGGTATTGCTGTTTCAGTGCCCGGGTTACCCGGTTGCCACTCTCAAGGGGCTACCGAGGAAGAGGCGCTGGAAAACATTACCAATGCTATTTCAGAATATTTGGATGTTGTGGCGAAATTGAGCCAAAACAAAACAATTCGAGAAGTTGAGGTTAGAGTATAGCTTTGCCAAAGCTTCCTGGGGTTAATCACCTGAATGCGGTTCGTGCCTTGAAAAAAGCAGGTTTTTGGATTGCACGCCAGGGCAAGCATATCATCATGACGGACGGAAGCCGAATTCTATCCATTCCACGACATAATCCAGTCAACGCTATCACGATGGGGAATATCGTTCGGGATGCGGGATTGGCCAACGAGGCATTCCGGAAACTGTTATAAAGACTACGCCAAAGATTTCTTATAATAAAACATAGGTTGCACATCTTCAAAAACCCGACTATCGGTATCATTATTAAAATATTACGATATATCTTCTGTCAATTAAAAGCATCAACCTCAATTGTTAGGCCGCATTTCTTGCCGCTAAGCTGTTAGCCAAGTATATTTATTCCTGATCATCTTGTAATTCCGTCTATAAAGATGAAAATCAAATTCATACACTGCGCCGACCTGCATCTGGACAGCCCATTTCAGGGCCTTACCACGAAAGAACCTTCATTGGCAGATAAATTCAAACATGCCACTAACGAGGCATTTGTTAAAATAATAGATCTCTGCCTGGCAGAAGAAGTTGACTTCCTGACGATTGGCGGCGATACATTTGATGGCGCGGACAGAAGCCTGTGTGCACAAATCCTGCTGAGGGATCAATTTGAAAGACTGCACAAGGCAAACATACCCGTTATCATCGTTACCGGTAATCACGACCCTTTATCAGATTGGTTGACAGAAATAAGATTCCCAAAGAATGTGCACCTGCTTGCAGGCGATAAGGTGGAAAAGGTTCCAATCAAAAAAGACGGCAACGTAATTACCACAATCCATGGAATAAGTTACAAGGTAAGTGATGTAAAAGAAAACCTCTCTCTTAAATTTCAAGCTAAAGAAAAAGACGTTTTCTCTATCGGCTTGCTCCATGCAAATGTAGGTGCAAGAAAAGAACACGCCCCCTATTCTCCCTGTACAATAAATGACCTGAGGGCAGGCAATATGGACTTATGGTTACTCGGACATATTCATACTCCGGAAGTTATCTGCAAAGATCCGTTCATACTTTATCCCGGAAATATTCAGGGCCGTCATATAAATGAAGATGGGCCCAGAGGATGTTATTTCATAAAGGTAGATTCGAACTACAAAATATCATATGAATTCAGACCGGTTCAAAATATTCTGTGGAAACAGGAAGAGATAAATATAAAAGAAATTACGACATCGCTTGAGTTGGTAGATTTATTATCAGAGAAATGTGAGGAAGAACTTTCAAATCTAACCAAAGATGAAAAGGGAATTGTTATAAGATGGAAACTCACAGGTTCATCTTCGCTTTATCATGAATTAACTATGACGGATAAAATAGAAGAAACAAAGGAGATACTGGTTGAACGGTTTTTCAACCAAACCCCATTCATCTTTCCTGAATCAATACGATTGTTAATCAAGCCTGACAAGAAGACGGAAGATTTTGTTAACCAGGAGAATTTTATAGGCGATTTTCTGAGGCTTGCAGGGCAAGTAAAAAACGATGAACAAATGAAGAATGAATTATTGGAGATGCTGAATCAGCCGTTGTCAAACAGGGCAATAAAGAAATATCTTGATGAAATAAATGAAAAAGAGCTTTTAACCATCCTGGAAGGCTCAGTAGATTTGGGTATGGATTTATTATCCGGAGACAAGTAGTTTCAACTCCCGCCTAACAACAGACTGGTGGGCAGGAAGGGATTAAGGAATTCATAAATTTTTGCCAAAATTGGTCAAAAAATTTATTAAGACACTAATTTACATGAAATATCTGAAGCTGCATACATGGAACGTAGATTATAAAAAGGCAGTTGAAATACAGGAAAGATTAAAAAAGAGTATTATTCTAAAAGGTTCGACAAAGAATTGTAAATTGATTGCCGGTGCAGACGTTTCATATACTAAGGGAAGTGAGATATTTTATGCCAGTGTGGTTGTATTCAACTTACAAACTATGGAAAGAGTTGAGGAGGTTACGGCAAGCGGTAAGGTTGATTTTCCATACATTCCAGGTTTGTTGAGCTTTCGAGAGTCACCGATATTATTAAAGGCATTTGCAAAGATTAAGTCAGAACCCGATGTTATAATATTAGACGCACAAGGTATAGCCCATCCTCGCGGAATAGGTTTGGCATCTCATATAGGTTTGCTGTTAGACAAATCCTCGATCGGGTGTGCAAAAACAAGACTGATAGGTGAATACAATGAGGTAGGTGGAGAGGCAGGCTGCCATTCTCAGCTTACGGTAAAAGGTAAAATAGTTGGTGCGGTACTAAGAACAAGGAAAAACGTTAAACCTGTTTTTGTTTCTCCCGGCCATAAGATCGATTTAAATACTTCCATTGACCTTGTCTTGAAAACCTGCCGTGGATACCGGCTTCCAGAGCCGGTAAGACAGGCACATAAACTGGTTAAAAAGACAGCTAAAGAGGCATGAAAAAAATGGTTTCACTGCCTAACCTGGACAAGCCAGCCGCTAAAGTCGCCACTGTGGGCTGCTCCAGGTCAGCCACTCAGGCGGGAACCAAACAGGAGTTAGTAAATTGCAAATCTCAAATAACAAATCCCAAACAAATTTCAAATTACAATGTCCAAATGACCAAAACCAGACTTCGGCGAGATCAGTCGAGCCGTTTGTTTGGAATTTTGTGTTTGTTTATTGGTATTTGTTTGCCATTTGGAATTTGTTATTTGGTGCTTATCTGTCAGATATCATGCAAAACTCAATAAATAAATATTTTGCCAAAAATGGTCAAAATATTTTTACTAAGCGCCTAAAGAGGGTTTGCCTAAGAATATGATATGTTAGGATTATGATGTGGGTTTTGCGAAGTGTTATATAACTGGAAGTGGATTAGCCGTTCGAATCTTTTTCTTTCTTCGCTTTCTCTTTTATCTCAGCGCAGTTTTTATCTTTCTCTTTCTTGATTTTCTCTCCTATCTGAGCAACGAACTCAGGGTTTCCTTCTGCAGCCGCTTTCTTCTTTGCATCTTCCTTCATCTGTTTTACGTCAAAAATATCACCCAGGCATTCTTCCGCAGCACTACACCATACAACACACGTAGGAGCAACGTCTTTAAATACAGTTGCGCCGCATTTACACTCGGCCTTCTCCTCGTCACTCCATATCTCAAGCATGTTGCCGCATTCCGGGCACTTTCTTTCCAGTGGTTCAGGTACCATGGTTTTCATACTACCCGGACATCTGACTTTTGCCATTTTGTTTACCGTCCATTTTGAAAATTGTAAATGTAACTTATACTATTAATATTAAAAGAAATACAATGCATCGTCAAGTAGTTTTTACTGATGAATTATGATTCGTCTACAAGTTTGCAAAGCCCATTTTATTTTTTAAATCTCCCTAAACTCACTTCAGGAAATGGGGAATAAGAGGGGGTTTTAAGTATTGACAACTAAAGTGTTTTGTGAGACAAATAATCGACATTTGAGTTTCATATAAAGTTATAATTGCTCAAGTTAGGTTGCTATCGCGACAAAAACCATCCTTCGACTCCGCTCAGGATGACGTCACACTGAGCGGAGTCGAAGTGTTATCGACATTGAAATTCGTAAGCATAAATTCATGGACAACGCAAAAAAAGCATTAAAGCGGGATGAGGTGAGAGAGATTGACCGAAAGGCAATTGAGGAATATGAAATTCCCGGGATAATCTTAATGGAAAATGCAGGCAGAAATGTAGTAGAAGAGATTTTAAAAATGCTGCCCGATCCAGATAAGGCAAAAGTTGCAATCTTTTGCGGGAAGGGAAATAATGGCGGAGATGGTTTTGTGATCGCCCGACATTTGTATAATAAAGGCGTAAATGTTTCTGTGTATTTAACAACACAGATAACTAATGTCCTTGCCGATAGTGATGCCTCTACAAACCTGAAAATCCTGCTGAATATGAATTTAAAAATAAAAGAATTACAGAAAGGTGATATCGAGGAGATTGGGAAAGAGCTTCAAGATTGTAATATAATTGTTGATGCAATATTTGGGACGGGCCTGAGTGGTGAGGTAAGAGAACCTGCAAGGTCCCTTATAATGAAAATTAATGAATCCAACATACCTGTTGTATCTGTCGATATACCTTCCGGGTTGGATTGTGACGAAGGTGTTGTACTTGGAGCGGCGGTGAAAGCAACTAAGACAATTACATTCGTTGCTGCCAAAGCGGGTTTTTTTAAGGAATATGGCAGAGAATATACCGGGGAATTGATAGTGTCAGAAATAAGTGTACCTAAGGAATTGATTGAAGAACATCAAAAATAATAACTTGATTATATAGGAATTTCCATTTTAAGCCTTTATGGTTTTTGTGGTTATGTCATTGTCCTTTTACTGTGAGGCGACTCAAACCTAAAGGAATGAGTTACATTTCGTAATTCTAAAGCTAAAGACTTGGTTTCGTGCTGATAGTAGATGTAACTCATTCCTTTAGGTTTGATGATGCAAGATTCATGCTGGCGGTTAAAGTCCGCCCAGAGGGCGCTAATTTATCGAATTGTATCTAAGAAAAATTAAGTTCGAATGCCTCGAATGCCTTTCAACTAACTAAAGCCCCCGGCGATTGCCGGTACTATTGAAATTTGATCTCCATCATTGACCGCGGTTTCCTGATTATCCTTAAACCTTATGTCTTCATCATTAAGGTAGAAGTTGATAAACCTCCTGATTTGTCCGTTTTCGTCACAAAGCCGCGCTTTAAATCCATTGAAATTAATTTCGAGATTATCAATCACTTCTTGAATGGATTTGCCCTCAACAGTAACTTCTTCTTCTCCATTTGTTAATGACCTTAAAGGGGTAGGGATTCTTACTTTAACCGGCATAATGTTACCTCTTTCTTCTTAATAGAACTTAGCTCCTTTCAGCCCGAACGAACGACGTAGTCGGGCAGGTCGCCAACTTCTCGGTTTTGCCCGCCTGAAAGACTTAGTCGGGCAGGCTTCGCAAAATAAGTTTATAGGAAAAATAATAACCAAAATTGCAATAAAGAAAAATTATGTTGAATGAATGAGTTTCTACATTTTATTTAATCTTGTATACATTGTCAATAAGGAGTTTAAGCAGTACAAACCTCTTTCTTTTCCATAAGCGCATTAAATTCTTCTATGTTTGCCTCAATAATGGGTGGTTTCCCTACTTTGTCCATTACTGCTTCCAGCGTTTTCAGGCCGTTGCCGGTAATACTGATTACTATAGACTCATCCCTGGGTATTCTCTCCTGTTCTAAGAGTTTCTTTGTCACGGCCACAGCTACGCCTCCCGCGGTCTCCGTGAAAATTCCCTCTGTTGATGCCAGTAGTTTTATTCCCTCAATCAACTCATCATCAGAAACATCTTCAGCCCAACCGCCACTCTCATGAATGGCTTTTATAGAATAATAACCATCTGCGGGATTTCCAATAGCGATTGAATGTGCTATCGTGTCTGGTATTACAGGTTTAATAACATCACTTCCGTTTTTAACTGCGGTAGATATCGGTGAAGAGCCGGTAGCCTGAGCGCCATAAAGGCTTGTATCAGAATCATCAATCAGCCCTAATTTTGCCATTTCCTTTATTGCTTTACCTATCTTAATTATCAGAGAGCCGCCTGCCATAGGCACTATTACGTGCTTGGGAGCCTTCCACCCAAGCTGCTCCACAATTTCGTAACCATATGTTTTAGAGCCTTCGGCGTAATAGGGACGAATGTTGATATTTGCAAAGGCCCAACCGTATTTATCTGCTATCTCTGAACACATCCGGTTTACACCATCATAATTGCCGTTTATGCCAATTATATTTGTTCCATAAATGGAAGTGCCTATAACCTTTCCCTGTTCCAGATTGGCAGGCATAAAGATATAGCTTTCAAGGTTGCCCTGAACCGCCTGTGCGGCAACAGAGTTTCCCAGGTTGCCGGTTGTAGCACATGCAACAGTCTTAAAGCCGAGTTCCTTAGCCTTGGAAAGGGCTACAGATACTACTCTGTCTTTGAAAGAAAATGTGGGATGATTTACCGAATCATTTTTTATATACAGTTCATCTACGCCAAGCTTCTTGGCCAAATTATTTGCTTTTACTAACGGTGTAAAACCAACCTGAGTTCCCACAGTAGGTTCGTCATCAAGGGGTAAAAGCTCCTTGTACCTCCACATGGTTTTTCCTCGTGATTCAATCTTTTCCCTACTAAGTACTTTTTTTATCCCTTCATATTCGTAATCTACTTCCAGGGGGCCAAAGCAAAAGCTGCAAACATGAATGGCCTCTTTGGGATAATCTTTTCCGCATTCTCTGCATTTAAGACCTTTAACAAAACTCATTTTCATCTCCAGATATAAATAAAAAAGCCTCTTCTTAACCATAAAGATAAGAAAAGGCTCCGTAACATTCTTATCTTATCTTTCCCTTGCAGGTAAGAGTTAGCACCAACATCCTGACTTTCCGCCAGGACCGGTTGCTGTGGTTTCTCAGGGCCAGTCCCTCCACCACTCTTGATAAGTCTCAATTGCACAATATTTTAGTTGAAATTTGGTTTAAAGTCAATAAATATTATGTAAAAATATAATTTTTGTCTAAATACTGTAAAGTAAGTAAAATCACCACTTTAGTTGCTCACTTCAATATAATTGATAATAATTCATAAATAACTATGAGTGAGAAATTTTTGATTGCTGCGAATATACCAATCTCAAGGGCAATAGTCTCCACTCTTAGCAGATATGCCTGACAACCATTCCCGTCATTAGCTTAGGGTAGAAATATGTTGCCTTGGGTGGCATCTTATGCCTTTTGGTTGCAATGTCTCTTATCTGGCCTATTTTTGTAGGGTTGAGGAAAAAGGCTATCTGGTATTCTCCTTCGTTTACGGATGTAACCGAGTCTTCTACGCCTTGAATATATTTGACACTTTCCGATTTTGAAATATTTTTTGCCTGTATGCCAAGTACTCTGTCAAATATAACTCCATGTAAGATTCCGGTATCAATAGACCTCCATTCAGAATATTCACCCGTTAAAATCTGATCGAGGAGTCTCTCATCACGCAGCGTCAGTATATAGAACTTTTTATCGCTTCCACCCACGTACATGGCAAGCTTATGCTTATGAGCATCCTCGCCAAGTTTCTGCATCAATATTTCCGTACTGCAATCATTCCCCATGTCACTGATCTCAAAAATCTCGCTCAGGGATTCTTTTATTTTCTCCGGATTGAAATCCTTTATATTCTTTGCCAATCTATGCGTTGGCAGAATTTGTAGTCCGGGGTCTTCCATGGAAACGCACATCATCATTACGTAGTCAGATGGAATGTTACCATTACTTTTCGATGTCCCTTCGTTGTCTCTGATCAGATCCCTGTAAAACAGGGCTGTTTCATAGCGATGATGTCCGTCTGCAATAAACAATGCCCTGTTCTTCATTTGTGACGATATTTCTTCAATAATATTACTGTCATTTATAGCCCATAGTGAATTTTTTACACCAGCGGTATCTGTAAAATCAACGTCTGGCTTTAAACCGGTGCCAGTTGCTTCTTCAGACACTTTGTGTAAGAGGTTTGATATTTTACTATCCTCATCTTCAAAGAAGGTAAATATCTGACTGAAATTTGCATTGCAGGCTTTCATCAAATTCATCCTGTCTTCTTTTGGCTTTGCAAGTGTATGCTCGTGTGGATATATTTGCCCGGTCTGAAAATCCTCCAGTTTTACCAGAGAAATGAACCCTCTCCTTACGTATTTCTTGCCTGATAATGTGAACTCTTGAGCATAAACATATATGGCAGGTTCAGACTCATGGATCAGTATTTCTTCTTTTCTCCACGTATCGAAAAATTCGGCAGATCTTGTATATTTGTTGTTGGACTGGTCGTCACCAGGGAGATCTTTACCCAGGATCAGCCTGATTATGTTGTTCGGGTGGAGTTGATAATAACCATCTCTTTCCTCTTCTGAAATGATGTCATAAGGAGGTGTTATTACTTTTGAAACATCTTTTATTTTTTCAGGGTTATATCTCAATCCCTTGAAAGGTAATATTGTCGCCATTTTCAGCCTTAAAAAGTGTTAATAAAATAAGTTGGAGTAGTATAATTAAATTTTAACACATACATTAGTCTTTGTGAATGGTAAAAAAAGATTTGGTTTTTATCCCTGCAAATCCTGAGGTATCAGTGAGAACATGACAGAGTCGTAAATCTTGTCACGCACAACATGACGGTTTCTGTGAACTCCTTCCCTGACGGCGCCAACTTTCTCAGCAACACGTTGGCTGGCCCTGTTCTGAACTGCAACGACGATTTCAAGGCGTGTGAAACCCGATTTTCCAAATCCAAGCCTGCTGATGAGCCTTACTGCTGCGGTCGCTATGCCTTTCCCTGTACGGCTAGACCGAACCCAATAGCCGAGATTGGCAAAATTGTGCTTCCGGTTGATTTGATCGATAGCACAGCCGCCAAGAAAAGTATTGTCTTTCGCATCAAATATAACGAAATCATATTCGATACCTTCCGACCACATTTGGGATCTGGAGCTAAGCCATGACGTGCAGTCCGATATAGAGTAGTCGGGATGACACCACGGCGCCCACTTTAACATCTCTCCCATCGTCTCTCGCACACCTTCACAGATTACAGTAGCGTCTTCCAACCGGCAGGGTCGCATAATAATATTCTCATCAGTAAGTTCGGTTTTGTCTTTTGTCATTTACAGACTTTAAGCATAATTGATTTCAAAGATCAGTAGCTTTTTGAAATCCATGTTGGTGCTTTTGTTAGAGATTGTCTCCTAAATATATTTCAGATGTAAAAATATGTTCCATTAAGGCATCCTCTGTTTGAAATAATGAGAATGAATTTATATTCATGGATTCAAGCTTTGTTATAAACTCTCTTCTTTTACATTTTGGTATTATTAATTTCCATAACAAATCTTGGCTTTCATCTTTGTATGAAAATACGTCTTCATGGTTTCCATAATACCAAGTATCATTTTCATTAAATGTGCATACTGTGTAAGTGCTTTGTTGCAAATAATGCCTTTTATGAGTTTTAATGTATGGCCCTAACTTAGTAATTCCAGGTGACTGATTATCCCATATTTTTCCATGAAGACATTCTAAATAAATGTAAATCGAAACATTTCCCTTTTCATCTTCATTCGCTTCATTCATAGCAAAATAAACTGCGATATAAGGTGATCTACTCCAGTCTAATAAAGGAGAGGGAAATCCATGGTGACGCAGATATGCAAAATAATCACATGCTGGAAAATCTGTAATAAGATCGCTTCTCATTTCTTGCAGCCTTTTATCGTAATTACTTATTTCCATAATATTCCATGTCTTATCTGTGACCGTTTCAATCTTTGCTTTTGTTACAGAAATAAACCTATAGTATTCTGATAGACTTATTTTCCTATCTACTTTTCTTTCCAAGGTTGTTCTTAGTTTCCAAGTTGAATCAGCATGCCCTCGGTATAAAAATTCAAATTCCTTTTCTTTATACTTATTGTGAAGGTCAAATAACTCTCCTTCTAAATCATTCCAAGAGGTTACCTCTTTTTCATCCATATGTTTTCTCTTACAATCAATATAAAAATTTCTTATTACTTGGTGATCATAAATTGATAGAGTATTTAAGTCAACAAATTTAAGAGGAGATTGGGAATAGGCCCTAAAGGTTTCAGGCGGGTAAATTCAGAATGACAAAAACCTGAAGATTTGGATTTGAACAGCTTATAAATCTTCATTAATAATTACTGTTCAATTTCTTCTTTGATATTATTAGATTGGATGTTTAAATGAGTAACAGAGGCTGTTAATTCCCCTGACAATTCATCAACTTGTTCTTCAGATAAATTATCTAATTCCAACTGGTTGATTAATTTGATACAGGTCAAACATTCATCCTTTAGTTCATTCAGCATTACCCTTAAAGTACTCTCAATTTTATTGGAAACCGGCGTAGCCATATTTACCTCCTTTTCAACTTCTTTAAAGATTATATCAAGTCGTAAGGTACTCCTTGTAGCTGAAATTATTGACAGGTTAGTAAATGCTTCTTTGGCGAGCGGTTACGGTCTAAATTTCTTAATCCGGATATCTTTGATAATTTTGTAATGTTTGTCGTTGCCTGTCAGAATCGGCAAGCCGTATGCCACCGCTGTTGCCCCAATTAATGCATCGGACAGTTGTAATGAGTGGCTTAAGAAATGTTGTTCTACATAAAACATTGCCTTACTGGAAATTTCTTCAGATATGTATAAAACTTGTGCATTCCAATTACGAAGAGATTGTCTAAAACAATTTAACTCTTTCTTGTTCCTCATTCTCTGAACAAGCTCAATATAAGTGACAACAGACAAGAAAAAACTTTTTTCACCTTCTATTACGCTACGTGCCTTCTTGCTTCCCCTTAAGTACCAGATCAGTACATCGGTTTCAATAAGCATTTAAAATCTACCTTTTCTTAAATTTCTTACGTAGCCTTCAACGTTTCTGGTTTCGTCGTAATCTTTCCAGATGCCAAATAGTTCGTTTTTACCTGAGTTTTTGGTTGCCTTGTGTTTAATGGGGACTAGCTTAGCGCAGGGTTTCCCTCGATAGGTGATGACCACTTCTTCTCCTCTGTTTACTGTATCAAGTAACTCTTTTGTATGGAATCGTAAGTCTTTTGCCGTTGCTTTCATTGCATCCTCCTGATAATCTTATTTATACTTCGAAGTGTAAACTTCATTAAGCGTGATGTCAAATGAATTTTAAAGGTAAGGGAAATTATAAGAGCGTGGGAACACCTGATGGTGCTACAATATCTTTTTCAAAGACGAGTGCGTCTGCTAATTTTCCTGGAACAGGTTTTTGCTCAGATTCTCTAAAAGGGATAAGCTCTGCAAGAGGTTTTCCCCTTTTTGTAATAACCAGACTTTCATTTGATTTAGCTACCTGATCAATAATTTTTAACGCATACGCTTTGAATTTGGTAATGGCCATAGTTTTCATGATAGTCCTCCTATTTGAAATTATACAGATATTGTAGTCATTTTAAATAGTCATGTTAAAAACAAATTTTGTTTTCCTTTTTTGGCATAAGAAGATTTAGACGAGATAGATCAAAAAAATAAATGAGTAAGCTGGGTGAAGTGTAACCCCTCCTACATGTCTATGAATTGATCAGGGGCAAAATAGAGTCAACTTACGAGGAAGTTTTGGGACGGCTTTTATATATTAAAGATGCAATCTTATCTTGTGATTCTGTTTTTGCTTTTGCAATTAACCTTTCAACAATAGGTTTTGTAAGATCTTTTTTTACACCAATGTCTTCCGGATTCTTCGGTACGAGATTCAGGTAGATTAATACAAATGCAGCCATGGTATCTATTGGCTGTACAATGGTCGGGACTGTTTGCTCAGAAGATTCGAAGAACTTAAACCTGCCTTTTCTCTCTCCGTTTTCATCGGTACACAGTTCAATAATTGTATAACTGCCTTTTACGGTTTTAGATAAAACCTCCTTAAAGAAGCCTATGATCATTTCTTTTTGTGTGCCCAGATGTTCATAACCTCTTTTGTAATTGCCTTGCGTATCTACTGCATCAGCAATCCTGAACCATCCGTGGAATGTGATTGTCTTAAAAAATTTCTTTATCTTTCCACCATATAATATAGGTTCTGCTATTTCGTTCTTCACAAGAAAGTATAATATAGGAACCTTTGCCGTATAGCTGAATAATCTAATATCCGTATTGCGGATTAAATATTTTATAAACTCTTTATTGTGAATAGTATCTGCATTAACCTCATGCCCAAGTCTACTCCATTGTTCAATTATATCTGATAATTGGTTTTTAGGAATTTCCAACATTTTTACAGTTGTGAATCCGCTTCTCATTTTGTTTACGTGTTCTGAAACTATACTTCCTGCTTCTGTTTGTTCGCTCTTAATTTTTCTTATTGCTGACTGGTTTTTGGCGGATATTGCAGGGGTTCCGGCATATACCTGCTCAGGGCCTACGTTAAACATAGTTGAAACAGGACCTGCCGGATTGATTATAAGGGCAAGTAAAAAAAGGCTGATATAAAGTGTGCGTTTTATTCTTTCCATTAATACCGGTTTATGTATAAATTATTTTTCCTCAATTTGGCATTCTGCTGATATTCTGGAAATGCCTTTTATTCATTATCGGCACTATGAAAGAATAATTTAGTTTTTTTTGCAGGATTTTTAGGGTCCACCAAAACGCTCGTCTGGCAAGCCCGAAAAAAGCTCTGTGGATGAATATGATATTTGATTATTTAAGCCTGGAAATTTTTCTAAGTATCTCTGCTTTCATAAGTAAGGACAACATTAATCAATAAAATGCCGGTCAAAACTCCCTTTTTTAGTCTTGTCAAATTCCTGGTTCTTTTCTTTTTTTCTGGATGTGGTTAATCATAGCCTTTGCTGATTCCATAGGATCAATTTCAATAATTAAGGTACTTCCCGTAATATTTTCCAGTTCCTTAGTGAGCATGTTGATTACGTATGGGGAACCTCCCAGTTTTGGCGTTACTCCGATATGAGTGGTTATACCCAGGATTACGTAAAAGCCTCAAAATAATTGATTTTAATTTGCAATCTTTTTTTACTGTGATATAAATAATCATAGTGCTGTAGCTTATATGTTAGTATATGAAATAATGAGAGTTATTACTTTTTAAAGAAATTTAAAAATGAGTAAAATTACATTCATAAGGGACAATAGCTTTGACTCTAAAAGGATAGATGACCCTTATATTCTGGAAGCCTATATTCCTGAAAAATTCAACTTGAAGATCTCTAAGAATGGCCTTCAATTGACAAATAGAAATGAATTAAGACATGCCGTTGGAATTGTTGCCGCAAGGACTCTAAGGTATTTCAGCACTAATGGCGAGGGATTTAATGTATTTCGCACAAGGGGTATGGCGGTCTGGTGGCTCAGGCATATTTATAACAGCTTTAACTGGTGGCAGGCTTATGTTGTAAATGCAGAGGGAGAACGGAAAGACATGCCGATGTTGTATATAGGTGAAAGATTCGGTTCTGCCGCAACAGTGCGTAAGGATAATGAAGCAGACATTGTGCTTAGCGCCTTCGAGAATGACCGTTGCATAGTAGATCAGGAGTCTGAGGGAGGAGCGATTTTTGCAGTTGGATACAGTGAAAGGAAGAAGTTATTTAACTCTCCGGATATGTATGGGGTGAAAACGATAGTTGGCAACAAATACAAAGGCGCCGGCGTTAGCATAACCAGTGGTATTACAAAAAATCTAAGGCTTATGGCAGAAAAGGTGCTGAAAGACAATAACAAAGAGACGACAGCACAGAATATTTGTGATGAAATCAAAAAGATGAAGGTTGTTGTCCTGGACAGGTTGCGGCATAAGAAACTCATAGAAACAATTAATAAACTGGGAGCAAAAGTAGTCCTTGTCAAAGAAGACGACCTTACCCCCACATTTGCAGTGTCGAGGGGAGAAGTTGATTTGATCATAGGCGTTGGAGGTGTTCCTGAAGCTGTTTTGAGTGGCATAATAGTAAAGCAACTGGGAGGAGAAATGACATTGAGGATATTGCCACTCGAGGTTGCGCAGGAGGAACAACTATTGGGCAAGCTAAAGAACTGGGATCTTTTTAAAAAGAATGAAATTGATATTTTGAGGAATTTTAAGATTGTAATGCCCGGCACTGAAAAGGAAGGCGAAATACCGTGGAACAGGATATTGACTATAGAAGATATAGTCAAGGGAAAGGATGTAGTTTTTACTGCAAGCGTTATTAAGAAGACACCATGGATAATACTCACTAATGGAGAAGAAGTTCCCGGTGTGAATATTAATCCTGAATCTGGAGATATAAAAGTACACGTAGTTCGTGTTGCAAACAATAAAGTTGAAGTTGTTCCTGTTATTTATAAGACCGCTATTGAAAAGTTCTTAAAGCAATATATGGATAATCAAGACAAAGATAGTGAAGCGAGTGTAAATATACTTTTTCAATTAGGGAAAGCGTATTCAGAATTTGGTTTGTTTCAGCGGGCAAGAGATTGCATTCAAAAGGCAAAAATATGTAATGGCATCAGCGAAGATTTGATACAGAGATGTAATTGCATGCATGAATACATTTCAGGCCTGGATTTCCTTACGAGAAAATCCTTACAGACTCCAAAAGAGATAGTAGAGTATTTTGAAAAGTATGCTCATTTAGACAAGGATGGTCTCCGTCCGAGGAGAATGGCTAAAAGATTTTATGAATATCTTGGAGATAAGGACTGTCAAAATCAACTATTTGATGAAGCGGTTGAACACTATAAAAAGGCTTTAGAGTATAGTCCACATGAACTCAAGCTGTACCGTAAGCTGAATTCTATCCAGATGAAAGAGATAATAGATGAATATTCTAACCGAATTGATAAAAGATATCAGGAACTCAATTACAAAGACTCAAATGAACTGGAAAGACTCAAACTTGGAATAGCCCTGGATGTTTTTTATGACAGTAAAATACAATTAAGTTTATCCTGCAGAAACCCGTGGCTAATCTTCTTCAGGAGAACGGTGTTACATGGAGAAACACCTTCTTACAAACTGGCAGTTTTAGTCAAATTACTGAGATTATACAAGAAACTGATTCGGGCGAGTGATGATGAACTGAATTTGTTCTTGAATACAGAGTTTGGAATGAGTGAAGAAGAAATAGATATAGTTATAGATTATAGGAGAATGAATAAGAAATTCAATTCTGTTAGTGATCTCTATTTGGTTAAAGGGTTGAGTTTGGAGAGTCTTTCGAAATTACTTTTTCCACATGTAAGAATAGAAAGCCTGAATGAACTGGAAGATTCTGAGATTCCACTGAGTATTAGTCTTGTTGATGCGGTGGAACGAAGAAATAAAAATATATTGGAAGAACTTAAAGAAGGATTCAAGGAGGAGGCGCAGGAACATTCGTATGCAGTAGCAGAGGCATATCATTATGTAGGAATGGCGCTTTATGATGTGGGAGACGATGAAGGGGCGAAAATTAATTATAACATGGCAACAACGAAATTTAATGAAATAATAGAAAAATTTACGGGGATAACACCCTTTAATGCACAATATCGAATTGGAAATCTTCACGAAGAATTGGCATTGTTATTTGAAAGTGAACAGACGAACTACTATGATAAGGCAATAGAAACTTATACCCATATTATAGATGAACAGAAATCAAATAAACTGTTTGGTTATATACGTGGTTTGATGGGAATCAGAATATGGCAGGCCAAAGAGAGAGTAAATTATATAAAAAAAGAATTACACTTGTCGAATTCTTAAAGTACCCAGTCAATATCAAACTCAAAATGTATTTTCCTTGTTTTGGATATTTGTAGCTTTTCAGCATTATTGTCTGGAATGATATAAGCCTGATCATTTACTGACAGGACTTTTTTTTCTGAAAAAGTACAAAGGCAGACACAGTGATATCCCGCCAAGTGTAGCGATAATTATAATCAGTTTTATCTGAAATAGGATCCAGAAACAGGTCAAAAGGGCAAAGCAGGGAATTATGTAACCTCCAGGAATTGTATAACCTTTTGATATATCAGGCCGTCTTCTCCTTAAGACAATAACAGCCAGACATGTCGGTATATATTGCAGGATACTTACTAACACACTGGCGAATATCAGATATTCGAATGTACCTGTGAGGGACAGTATTAAAGTCAAAAAGGTATTTACGCCTATTGCTACATAAGGCGTATGAAACCTGGGATGTATCTTTGAAAATACCGCCGGGAGGAGCCCGTCTGCTGAAAGGGCAAAGAGATTTCTCGGCCCTGTCAGGGCAATACCCGAATTTACACCGGCTATTGCAAGAAGAGCGCCAACGGCTATTAATATCCCACCCGCCGGGCCCAGAAAACTTGCGGCTGCATCTGCCAGTGGTTTCTCTGATTGTGCCAATCCGGGCAATGTGCCAATTGCTACTGTTTGCACAAGGGCATAGATTAAGGTGGTGCCAAGGATTGCAATGAAAAAAGCAATAGGTATATCTCTTTTTGGCCTCTTCATTTCACCTGCCAGTACAGGCATGTATTCAAAGCCTGTATAGGCAAATAAGGCAATAACGATTGCAGTTCCAACTTTGTCTACTTCAAAGGAAAAGATTTGATTCAAAGAGGTGGTTTCGACATGAGGAAGCCCGCATGCAACAAAGACAAAAATTGGTATCAGCTTGCCTATCGTAAAAAAGTTTATGACTCTCGCACCTGTTTTTACTCCAAGGAAATTGAGAGCACTTAAACCGAGTATAAGGATGACTATTATGATTTCTCCAAACCATCCTTCTGAGAGAGAGGGAGAGAAATAACGTAAATAGAGAAGGAGTCCTCTTGCCATAGCCGCCCAGCCGATTATGGCAGAAAGCCACATCATCCAGCCAACCATAAAACCTGTCATAGGGCCGAATGTGTTTCTTGCGTAAATATATGCACCTCCTGTTTCCTGGTATATTCCTCCCATTTCTGCAAAACAAAGCGCTATCGCAAGGCATAAGAGGCCACAAATGACAAATATTAAGATTGAGAACGAGCCTGTAACTGCAGCGAGTTTGCCCGGCAAAAGAAATATCCCTGCCCCGACTATTCCATTGATTCCGAGGCAGACAACGTCGAACAGGTTCATAGAACGTGAAAGTTTCTGTCCTTGATGGTTTTTCATGGCTATAGGGATTTTAATCTATTTTATTTTGACACGCATGATGTTGGCTATATAATAATTTTGTTTTACTCCTGTGTATACTATTTTTTATTCAATGCCAAATATAATCCTTGTAAATCAAAAGGATTTTTAGTAGTTTTTATATATTGAAGACACGGTTTTCAATTATTAGAATGTTGGAATTTTTTTAAGAAAGGGGACGACATGAAAATATTTCTAACACTTGTTTTTGTTGCTGCCATGATGACTTTAGGTGTCATGAATGGGAAGGTTCAGGGAGGCGAACATCCCAATTCAGAACATCCAAAGGCTGAAGTATCTAAAGCAGAGCATCCTAAGGCAGAACACGCAAAAGCTGAGCATCCTAAGTCAGAAGAATCCAAGAAAGAAGAATCCAAGGAAGAGCACCCGAAATCAGAACAGCACAATCACGAGGCTGAGCATCCTGAGTAAAAGTCTAATTATTTAAATACCGCGAATGGGTAAATTAATTCTTGTAAATCAAAAGGGTTTTTAGTAGTTTTGATATATTGAAAACATGGTTTTCAATTATTAGAATGTTGGAATTTTTTTAAGAAAGGGGACGATATGAAAATATTACTAACATTTGTTTTTGTTGT
>JACZYU010000172.1 GCA_022570935.1 Planctomycetota bacterium
AGTTACTTCTAAATACATAGAGTACATTAATTTAGCGTTGACAAGATCAAACCACTATATATAATTTTAAACTAAATCTTAATGAAAGAAAATTTATAATATTCATTCTATTTGGAATAGAAAGGACGTTGATTTGCGTAGCGATACTATTACGTGTGGGATAGAGAGATCACCGGCAAGGGCACTGCTTTATGCAACCGGACTGACCAAGGAGAACATGGAAAAGCCGTTTATAGGTATTGCCAGCAGTTTTACGGACTTGATTCCAGGCCACACCCACATGAGGCGCCTGGAAAGAGAGATAGAAAAAGGCATACATGCGGGAGGAGGCGTCAGCTTCATTTTTGGAGTGCCCGGTATTTGTGACGGCATTGCCATGGGGCATAAGGGAATGAGTTACTCACTTCCTTCGAGAGAATTAATCGCCGATATAATAGAGTGTGTCACGAATGCACATTGTCTGGATGGGTTGATATTGTTAACTAATTGCGACAAGATTACACCCGGTATGCTTATGGGTGCTGCAAGAATAGACGTTCCCGCTATTGTAGTAACAGGCGGGCCGATGATTTCCGGACGCCGCAATATGAAGAGACTCTCTCTGGTCCGTGATACTTTTGAGGCCGTCGGCAGAAAGCAGAAAGGCGAGATCAGTGAGGAAGAACTGGAAGCGCTTGAAAAGGAAGCATGTCCGGGTCCCGGATCATGTCAGGGATTATATACGGCAAATACAATGGCTTGCGTTACGGAAGCGCTTGGAATGTCGTTACCGGGATGTGCTGCATCCCTGGCAATCTCAGCAGAAAAAGACAGGATCGCCTATAAAAGCGGAGAGAGAATAGTTGAGTTAGTAAAAAACGACATAAGCTGCAGGAAAATTATGACTAGAGAGGCTTTTGACAATGCAATCTTAATTGATATGACGCTTGGAGGCTCAACGAACACTTGTCTGCATATTCCCGCAATATCCAATGAAGCCGGTATCGAAATAGAATTGGACCTCTTCGATGAAATCAGCAGAAAAGTACCCCAGATAACAAACCTGAGACCAGGCGGTGAACACTTTATGGAAGACCTTTTCTATGCAGGTGGTGTTCCGGCGGTAATGAAGAGGCTTGAGGACGATTTGAATGATTGTGCAACCGTTAGCGGGTTCAGCACAAAAGAGATTGCAAAACAGGCAATTGTCTATGATGATGATATTATACGGACAAAAGAGAACGCCTATAACAAAGAAGGCGGCATTGCAGTACTTCATGGAAACATAGCACCCGATGGCGCTGTAATTAAACAAAGCGCACTATCCGACGATATGAGGGTCTTCAAAGGTCCCGCCAGGGTCTTCGAGAGTGAAGAAGAAGCAATGCTGGCAATCATGGATAAAAAGATTTCCAGGGGATCAGTAATCATTATCAGATATGAAGGCCCTCGTGGAGGTCCGGGAATGAGAGAGATGTTATCACCAACTGCGGCACTTGTTGGAATGGGTTTGGATAATTCTGTTGCCTTAATAACGGATGGACGTTTTTCAGGTGGCACAAGGGGGCCCTGTATCGGGCATGTCTCTCCAGAAGCAATGGTAGGAGGCCCATTAGCCCTGATAGAAGACGATGATGAGATAGTAATTGACATTCCGGAACGCAAATTATATGCTGTATTATCAGACTCAGAACTTGACAGCCGCCGTGCAAAATGGACACCGCCCCCATTAGAAGTTACTAAAGGACTTCTTGTCAGATATGCCAAATGCGTTACCTCCGCAGATAAGGGCGCAGTACTCAAAAGTTAGCGTACAAGATATTCAACTAAAATAATAGGACACAGATTTACACAGGTGAACACAGATAAGAACTTTCTTGAATTTAGTTTTTCCTGGCATAGCACTAAATCCTTGTAATCTGCGCTTATCTGTGTCCAAAAGGAAAATTACAAAATTACCCGGTAGTGTAATGGCAACACTAGAGATTTTGATTCTCTCATTGGAGGTTCGAGTCCTCCCCGGGTAACCATCATCTTTCGCTAAAGCTACAGAATGATTAAATTTACCCAAGATAGAATAGGTAATCCGAAGCTCACTATAATTGATTAAGACAAGGAAGTGAGCGTAGGAGACCCCGGGTAACCATTAAAAGTAAAGGATATCTATAATTTAAAGATATTTACCTTTGACATTACGTATGAATGTTATAGAATTACGCAATATATATTTTTGAAGAAGGTATCCTTTTTTCCTAATTGTCTTTAACAATAGAAAAATATTAGCAAAATGCTGACATTATGAATGTATTATTAATATATCCTGAATTTCCAGATACATTTTGGAGTTTCAAACACGCACTTAAGTTCATACGTAAAAAATCATCATTCCCGCCGCTGGGGCTGCTGACAGTTGCCACAATGCTGCCGAAAGAGTGGGAAAAACGCTTAGTGGACGTCAATGTTGAAAAACTCTCGGATCAAGATCTGGAATGGGCGGATTACGCATTTTTCAGCAGCATGGTCGTTCAGCGAAAATCTGCTCATCAACTTATCGGCCGGTGCAAAGAAGCAGGCGTCAAGATTGTTGCCGGAGGGCCGTTGTTTACGAGTGAACATGAACAATTTAAGGATGTCGATCATTTTGTACTCAACGAAGCAGAGATAACCTTGGCCCCCTTTCTGGAAGATCTGAAAAACGGTTGTGCCAAGCCGGTATATAAGACACCTGAGTTTGCTGACACTCGAGAAACTCCTGTCCCTTTATGGGAATTAGCCGATTTTAAAAAGTATGCCTCTATGAGCATACAATACACTAGAGGTTGTCCGTACCAATGCGAGTTTTGTGATGTAACTGCGCTATTTGGCCGGCGCACACGAACAAAAACAGCCGACCAAATCATTGCCGAACTGGATACTTTCTATGATCTTGGATGGCGTGGGAATGTCTTCTTCGTTGATGACAATCTTATCGGAGACAAAAAACGTCTGAAGAAAGAGCTGCTGCCGGTATTAATAAAATGGCAAAGTAATCACACCGGTATCACGTTTAACACTGAAGTCTCCATCAACCTGGCCAAAGATGAGACATTATTGCAGATGATGTTCGACGCAGGATTTAACACAGTCTTCGTCGGGATCGAAACACCTGATGCGGCCAGTCTGGAAGAATGTGGCAAAACACAGAACAAAGGCCGTGATTTAGCCGAAGACGTGCGAATAATTCAAAGAGCCGGAATGCAAGTACAGGCAGGCTTCATTGTAGGTTTTGACAATGATACGCCATCCATTTTCCAACGACAGATTGATTTTATCCAGAAAACAGGGATCGTAACGGCAATGGTAGGTCTGCTTCAGGCTCCGACCGGAACAAGACTGTATGAACGTCTAAAAAAAGAGGGTCGACTACTCGGACGAATGACAGGAGACAATGCAGATGGTTCAACGAACATTATTCCGACTAACAACATGGACGCTGACATGTTTCGAGAGGGATACAAGAAGATATTAAAACACATATATTCCCCAGAAAATTATTATAAGCGTATTAAGACATTCTTCAAAGAATACAAATCTCCAAAAAATCATAGCAAACTTAAATTCGAACACATCATGGCGTTGTTTAGCTCCGCCTACCATCTCGGCATCGTAGGTAAGGAACGCTTCCAGTTCTGGAATCTCTTGTTGTGGACAACTTTACATCGCCGTGATTTATTTCCACTGGCTGTTACTCTTGCAATTTATGGCCACCATTTTCGCAAAGTCAGCGAACTACACATTCTTTAGAATAACAGATAGTAAGAAAACCAGCCGTCTACACAAATATTTAACTCCTGCTTTTTCATTACAATTCTATAGCACGGCCTTATACAACAACGTTGGCTCTCTTCGAGGCATAGGCGCTACGAGCCGGAGGCACTTTAAACTTCCCGACTGAGTTCGGATCTTGAAGCTACCCCGAGGGGCGCCTCCCGCCAGGGGCGGATCTTGAAGCTGCCCACAGGGTCGTCCTCAGGCGACGGGCGACCTGTACCCGCCAGAACAGCTTTCAGGCTATTTGTCGGACTGGCGAACTGATTTGTCACCAGCCGACTAACATTCCCGCCAAAAGACTTGTCGGACAAGCTGGCGGGGGCGGATAGGCGCTTTTAACTTTTCTTGATACTGGTTTTTGTTTGACTCTATAAAATACGTGTGCTAATATTTTTGAACTAATTGTCGCAATAACTTTATGCAATAAAAGAACTTGTTGAAACCACAGATTCCACAGATTCCACAGATTATTTAACCAAAGAAGATGAAACACAAATAATAAATAGCTACAGTAGGGTGGGCAATGCCCACCCTACACGGCTTGCAAACATATAAAGCTGCATAATTCTATTTTAGCAATGCTTTTATTTGAGTTTTGCGAAGCAAAACAAGAATAAATTAGTGAGCGGAGTGTACTAATTTATGAAGATAGCGTATTTTGATTGTTTCTCCGGCGCCAGTGGTGATATGATTCTGGGATCCCTGATAGATGCCGGATTTAACCAGGAAAAGCTTACCGAAGAACTCAAGAAACTTGGCATAAGCAACTATGAACTTGATTCGAAAAAAGTGCTCAGGTCTAAAATTACAGGAACAAAGTTTGACGTATTAGTCAAAGAAGACAAAAGAGACAATGAACATAGAACCCTCAAGGATATATCCGGGATTATTAACGAAAGTACGCTGGGAGAGGGTGTAAAAAGAGACAGCATCAAAATCTTTGAAAACCTGGCAAAGGCAGAAGCAAAGGTACATAACACTTCGCCGGAAAAAGTTCATTTTCACGAAGTTGG
>JACZYU010000036.1 GCA_022570935.1 Planctomycetota bacterium
AGAGCGAAAGGCTCTTCTGATCCTTTTACCAAAGTTATAAGTGCAAAGGGAGATAAAGGGGCAAACTATCAGTGCAATACCGGTAAGCTGCCAGTCGAGCCTTACGCAAAAATAGATTATCCAGCCACATTTGAACATGTCGGTAATAAAGGTAATAATTGGGCCAACAATTGCCTGCTCGAGCGCATTGACGTCATTCATGAGACGGCTCATAATAGTGCCGGTTTTATTATTTTCAAAGTAGGCGAGAGAGAGTCGCTGAATGTGACCATAAAGTTGGTTTCGCAAATCGTAAGTGAGCCTTTGACCCAATGAGGAGGAAATGAAACCATGAACCACCATAATACTACCGCTTACGGCATTCATAAAAATAAAACTCACGGCAAGAAAGAGCAGCGTAACGAGGGTGGTGTTATAACTTTCAAACCAACGGGTATGGATATACTGAGAGGCTGTTAATAAAGGTTTTGAAAGCGGAATAGCGCTCTTTTGCTCGTAAGCATGCGTTTTGTCCGGCAGTATTGCATCATCCCGGTCAGTTTGGGTATTTTTCAAATATTTATCGGCTATCTTGATTTCATCCACCGCAATGCCTAATATTTGTATTGGCAAAACAGCTATAAATGTACTGAGCGCTGCGAGTATGAGAATAATTACAGACTTATGCCAGTACGGTTTTAAATAACCCAGCAGTCTGATATACGTGTTTTTTGAAGGGATGTCTTTTTCCATACGCAATACCTAAAAGTTCCAAGTTAAAAGTGCCTAAAATGCCTAAAGTTAAAAACTATAAGTAGTTACAACAAAATACCTCTCCACCTGTTTTAATTACTAAGTAGGGCTCGTTTCCCAAACGAGCCGCATAATAAAGGCTGTTTCCCCTGCCCGCCTGCCATCTGTCGGGCAGGGGAAACAGCCCCCGACATTTTTTGCTCAAGAATCGCTCAATTTAAGTAAAGAATATCTTTTTACATAAAATAAAAAGTTGATTGGTTTTTCGTAAGATGGTAGAGCTAGATGTTATTTAAGTCAAGGGGAAATATAGCCTATAACACCTCAGATTTACCACCTGATTACGCTTGATATGTGAAGGAAACATAAACATCAGGATACAGAGAAGGAATATAAAAAAAGGGGGGAGGAAGTAATTGTGAACTTTCTTTTTTGGATTTTTTATTTCTCATCAACTGAAGGAATACCGGGTAGATGCGTATATCTTTATTTCAGTGCTTGCCTTTTATGAAGCACGCAGGGTCCTCCCCGGAGGGATCTCCGCACGCTTCCTCTGCCCTGACCCCGCATCCCATGCAAAGGTGTTTACTCCTGCAACTCCCGCACTTTCCCTTGAGATAGTGCGTTTTATCTCTCATCATGGAAAGGATATCGTTTTCCTCGTCAAACCAGATGTCGCTGAGCTTCTGCTCGCGAATATTGCCTATTGTCCGGCTCTGCCAGTAAGGGCAGAGGTGCACATTTCCCCGGTAGTCCACGTTAACAATCCTGTCCCCTGCCGGGCAGCCGCCCTGCTTGACAAGGAGGCTTTCCATCTCAGCCGCACGCTCTGGCTCGCGCTCTGCGACGCGTTGCAGCAGGTAAACACCATCGGCATAGAAGTTCTCTGTAACAACCTCCATCTCCGGATTATTCATCGCATAATCAATAAGAAAGTCCAGGATTTCCCGCCTTTCTTCCTTCACGGCCTTCCAGTCTCCGTTTTCAATGTGCTGACAAATCGCGAATCTTTTTAGTCCTGCATTTTCGACAGCCTTGATTATGGACGGCATCTGAGACAGGTTGAAGCTTCCAATCGTAATCCTCACACCACATCCCACCATTGCGTCTCTGAGGTACTCCATCACAGGCAATGCTTTTTCTAGCCCTGCAATAACGTCCATGCTGCCGCCTATCTGAGCCAATCCGTCCATATCAATACCCACATAGGAAATACCGGACTCCGCGATTTCTCCAGCGGTTTTCTCTGTTATAAGGGCTACGTTGCTGGATAATATAATCCTCAGTCCCCTATCACGGGCGTGGCCTGCAAGCGTGAAAAAATCAGCCCTGGTTAAAGGCTCTCCCCCGTAGACAGAAATCAGAGGCACCTTCATTGACGCCATATGGTCAATAAACTCTAAAGCCTCCCGGGTGGTTAACTCTTCACTATCTGCCTCAAGAGCAGAGTCGAGGTGGCACATATTGCAGGAGAAGTTACACTTCCGGGTGATATTCCAGATCACCATGGGGGCTTTGGAATTTGCGTATCTCACAAGGTGCTTTGGCACCTCATCAGCCCTTTTGTTGTGGTGTTTTTCAACATCCCGGGCTGTCTCCCTTACCTTGAGCATCCGGCTGATGTTAATCACGCTTGAGCCTCCTCATGCACCGGTTTAAGGATTTCCTCTTCTGTTAAATAGCAGCTCGGATCAGGGGCGCTGAAGTCATCATAAACCGCAAGGGCCCTGGCCCTTGAGCCGCCCCTGCAGATTTCCAGAAACCTGCATTCTGCGCACCTGCCGCGAAGCAGCGTTTCCCGGTGCCTCAGCTTCCACAGGAACTCGTTATCACCGTTCCAGATATCTTTAAGGCTTCTCTCCCTGATGTTCCCCAGTTCGGTTTTCAGGTGCTGACTGGCGAACACATTGCCTCTTTCGTCTATGTATGCGAGCTTTTCCCCGCAGCCTTCACCGCCATTGCGGAGAAAGTGTTCGTACGCTGCCCTGGCTTTTTGCGGGTCTTCCTTCAAAACCTTCATGTAAATGTAGGCAGCGTCTGCGTAGTTTCCGACGGTGAGAACCTCGAGATCGTGGTTGTGGCGGTTTATCTCAACGGTTTTCCTGAATAGGCTATCCACGGCTCTCCGCCGTTCATCAGGCGACAAGTCGTTATTCATGAGTTCTCGCCCACGACCGGCATACTCAAGATGATAAACGCAGAGACGGTGAAAACCTTCCTTAACCAGGAGGTCCATAATCTGCGGGAGTTCATGGCAGTTGAGCCGGGTCATGGTGAACCGCAACCCTGTCTTTATCCCGGCGTCGCGGAGGTTCCGCATTCCCTGAAGGGCATTGCTGTAAGCATCTCCACTGCCCCTGAAGGTGTTGTTCGTCTCGGCTAAGCCATCCAGGCTGACGCCAATGTATCCGAAGCCGGCGTCTGCCGCCTTTGCCGCCGTCTCCCGGGTAATTACAGTGCCGTTGGAGGACACTATGACCGGCAAACCTATCTCCCTGGCATAGCTCCCCAACTCGAAAATATCCGCCCGTAAAAAAGGCTCACCACCAGATAGTATCATGAATGGAGAGCCACAGTCTGCTAATTCATCAAGCATTTTTTTTGCTTCATCGGTCGAGAGTTCGCCATCAGTGGGCGCGTTACCGCCGGAATAGCAGTGCCTGCAGTTTAGATTGCACTTCCTCGTCGTGCACCATACCACAACCGGCGCTGAACCTTCACGGCGCTTATGGCGAAGGTCCTTGTTTTCAAGCTTCTCCGATACCAGTATCCTGCTAACTTCTATCATGTAACCGAACCTTTATCATGTAACCAAACCTTTGCCCCGGAAATTTCCTCCTCGGTCAGGTAGCACGCAGGGTCTTCCCCGAAGGGGTCTCCACAAGCTACCTCTGCCCTGACCCTGCATCCCATGCAAAGGTGACTAAGCTTACACCTCCCGCACTTGTCCTTGAGATAACGCGTTTTGTCCCTCATCTTGGCGAGGAACTCGTTATCCTCGTCAAACCAGATTTCGCTGAACTTCTTCTCCCGAATATTGCCTATTGTCCGGCTCTGCCAGTAAGGACAGAGGTGCACGTCCCCCCGATTGTCTATGTTCGCGAGTCCGTCCCCCGCCGGACAGCCGCTCTGCATAGCAAGGAGTCTTTCCACCTCAGCAGCGCGTTCCGGCTCGTGCTCTGCAACGTTTTGCAGCAGATAAATGCCGTCGGCATAATTATCTGCAGTAACAATGTTCATACCGTTGCTCACCCTGGCTTCCTTTATTATGTAGTCCATCACCTCTCTCCGCTGCTCGTTGAAGATGTCCCAGTCAATAATCTCCTTCCCTCTGCCTCCGTATACGAGCTGGAAGAGTGAGAATCTTGGTATTTTCTCGCGCCTGGTTATCTCAATGACTTTGGACAGCTCGTCGTAGTTCTGATTGGTAATGGCAAACCTCACACCTGTGCTAACCCCTACCTCCATGAGATACCTCAGTCCCTGAATCGACTTCTCAAAGGCCCCCTTGGCCCCACGAAATTTGTCGTGTACTTCTTCGGTACCGTCCAGGCTAACACCTACATAGGCAAAGCCGGCATCCTTGATTTTCTTCGCCGCTTCCCTGGTTATAAGGGTGCTATTGGTCGATAGTATGGTCCTGAGTCCGAGCTTCATTGCGTACACGTTAAGCTCATATATATCGTCTCTCAGCATCGGCTCGCCGCCGGAGAAAACGAGCATGGGCGCTTTTATAGACGCTAAGTCATCGATCATGTCCATCGCCTCTCTGGTTGTGAGTTCCCCCATATCTTCCTCTGTCTCTGCATCCACTGCGTTAATATAGCAATGGGAGCAACTCAGATTGCACTTCCTGGTTGTATTCCAAACCACGATAGGGGAGGTTGTCTTAGAGAAGCGAAGCATCCATTTTGGCGCCTCCTTCTTGACTGCTGAGTACCTTTTCAATTCTTTCAGCGTTTCTGTGCTTTGTAAAAGTTTCGTACAATTTATCATCCGACACCACGTCTTTCTCAACGATGATTAGCAAGAACCTAAATTGAGCAATTCTTAATCATTACCAATGCAAAATATTATAGCATTTATAATAATAGGATTCAGTAAAAAAATGATACCACCCATCACTACAAAAATGAAATGTTTTAATTAAGAATTGCTCAATTTAGGAAGAAATAAAACAGGCACGGACAAACAAAAGTTTGTCCGTGCCCTCCTGTAACCTACTTAAATAATCCTTGAAACCTACTTAATATATGTCATGCATTGTATTGTACACATTGAACTTACCCGTAGGCGTGACGAGGTTCTTTATCCTGTGTTTTATTGTCATGGTCGCATCGTCAATTATCACTATCTCACCTGCCTTGCCCTTATCGGCATCACCCATATTGCCCCAGATGCTAACCCAAAGCTCATCTCCTGCTTTATTGTACTCAAGATGTACAGCCTTGCCATAGTCTGCGACTTTCAAGGTCTTGAATATCCCGGCTTCCATATTTGCCTTGTCAAAGATACCAAGAGTTGTCCTATATTCCTCTTTCTTACTAAGTGGATGGTCAACCCAAACCCACTTGCTTTTCGGATGTGTCTTAATGAACAGGTTGCCGGAGCTAAGCGCTTGTATTTTCCTGACCATCTTAAAGGCAGATTCCGGATGACCCTCAGGATCCGTGCCTATTAATGAAATCACATCATCGCCAATGTGCCCCGTTGCCCAGACAGGACCAAACTCCGGGTCAACCCAGTTTGCCCCTCTTCCGGGATGCGGTTTAATTCCGCCTGTATCAACATTTGCAACGAGCTTCCTTTCCAGAGTATCTATTATTGATATCTTGTTCCTCGCGTTCGCTGCCACGAGGAAGTAGCGCTTGGTTGAATCCCAGCCTCCGTCATGCAGGAAGCGTTCGGCCTCAATCATTGTAATGGTAGGGTTGTTTACGTCTTTATAACTAACGAGCCATACCAGTCCTGTTTCTTTAATGCACAAGACCCATTCAGGTGCGATGTGCGATGATACAATGCTGGCTACTCGCGGCTCAGGGTGAAACTCTTCTGTGTCATAAGTGTAACCCAGAGTGCTCACGATTTTAAGAGGCTCAAGTGTTGCGCCGTCCAGTATCACAAACTGTGGAGGCCAGTAACCGCCGACTACACAATACTTGTCTTCGTAACCTTTAAACTTGCTCGTATCAATGGACCGTGCGTCAAGGGCGCATCGGACCTCTGCTACGGTGTCAGGCTTTTCCATCCAGAGGTCTATCATAGTCGCCTTGCCATCCCTGCCTATGGTATACACGTATCTTCCTGACGCTGACATCCTGGTGATGTGTACCGCATAGCCTGAATCAATTGTACTTATTACTTCGTAAGTGTCACCGTCAATAATGCATACCTGACCGGCATCGCGCAGGACCACGGAGAACATATTCTCGATGTCACGATCGTGCTCCGGCTTTGTGGGGCGTTTATCCGGCGGGATTATCAATTTCCAACTAGCCATAACGGAAGTCATATCCCATTGAGGCGGAATAGGAGGTTCGTTCATCATGTACTTCACCATGAGATCTGTCTCGTCTTCGGTCATAACACCCATTTTTCCCCAGCCAGGCATGCCTCCACCGGTTCCATACCATATCATATCTCTGAGCTTCTTTGATCCCTTGGGTCCCATCTTGATTGGAGTCAGGTTTGGCCCAGTGGCTCCTTTTCTCAGAACTCCATGGCAGCCAGCACAGCGGTCGAAGTATACCTGCCTGGTTTCTTCGAACTGTTCAGGGGTAAGGACATACTCCGACTTCAAATCCGATGCACCGTCCGGGTGCTCTTTGGCTATCGCCTGTGTACCACCAGCCATACCACCTGCCATAAAAGCAACGACTAACATTAATGCAATTAAAAATTCTCTCATAATCTTACACCTCCATGAAATTGAATTTGATAAAAACATCTCCTTTTCACTAGAGTTTGTGCGTTTCATCTCGTTTTTGTTCTTCATCAGCATAAGCAAAATTGCACGCACACATCATTTAGACCAACAGAAGTAACTGCAGAAACAACTATCTTAAGAATTTCTTATTCAACATACTTTACTGAAACATCTCATTTTCACTAGAGTTTGTGCGTTCTTCCCCCCTCCTTTCATGGACATGGTATAAAAGTTACAAAAAGTAATATTTGAAATGTAAAATGTAAGTGTGCCATAATTAAAACTCGACTATTAATCCAAAATTTAATAAGGCAATCAACCTGTCTTCTAAAGAAAGAAATATTACAAATTTCTCTCTAAAAGCCAAGGCGCTACATTGTATCAGTTGACAATTGAACTTTGATATGAAAAAACTATATAATTTCGGAGGGAATCAACATCTTAATTGGAGAATAAAACATGTACGACTTAATACTTCCCCCACCACCACCACTGTAAAGAGAATCAGGACAAGTCACATACAAGCCTTCGGTGATAATATATAAATCAATCTTAATGTCAAGTCTTTTTTTGTCTTTTTTTACTTTTGTCTTTTTACTTCATTCTTTATATTATTAATGGACTACATCTTAATAGCAAACACAACATTCACGTTGCTTAAATCAAACAGGTTTGAGCTAAAAATGCTATGTAAATACAATACTACAAGAAGAACCAAGAAAACTAATCCACAGTTTCAGCTTTCTTCTTTGCTTGCGCTATAATTGCCTGAGTAAGGTGTGACGGAACTACATCGTAATGTGAAAGCTCCATCGTATATGAACCCCTGCCACCTGTCATTGATTTTAGTTCTGTCTCGTAGTTTTTAACCTCATCCATGGGAATACTGGCCTTTAAAACCTGAAGATCTCCAAACGAATCCATACCCTGTACACGCCCTCTCCTCGAGGAAAGGTTACCTGTTATATCACCCATAAACTCGGAAGGTATGGTTACCTCTATGTTAACCACAGGCTCCAGCAAAACAGGTTTTGCATCGTTAAATGCCAGATTAAATGCCTTTGCTGCTGCTATCTTAAACGCAGCTTCAGAAGAATCAACATTATGGAAAGAACCGTCGTATAGTTCGACTTTCACGTCTACTATCGGATTATTACTTAGAATCCCCTTAGCTATTGTTTCTCTCAAACCCTTTTCCACTGCCGGAATATACTGAGATGGAATTGCTCCGCCAACAATTTTACTTGCGAATTCAAAACCGCCCCCCCTCTCTAACGGTTCTATACGTAAATAAACCTCTCCATACTGTCCCTTACCTCCAGTCTGCTTTTTATGTTTATATTGCGCGTTCGCTTTCGTTGTAATCGTTTCTTTGTGGGGAATCTTTGGTTGTCGCGACTCTACCTCAATGTCATAACGACTCTTTAGTCTACTCAAGATTACATCCAGGTGCAGATTACTCATACCCGTGACAACTAATTCATGAGTTTGGACATCTCTTGAGACCTTAAATGTACTGTCTTCAACTACCAGCCTGTGCAGCGCTTCACTTATCTTTTGTTCCGCCCCGCGATTCTTAGGTTCAATGGCCAGAGACGCCATAGGATTCGGAAATTTAATATCCTTAAACTTAACTTTCACGTGAGGATCACATAATGTATCTGAAACATATATATCTTCGACTTTTGATATTGTAACGATATCGCCTGGAATGGCGCTCTTTATTTCCTGCTGTTCTTTTCCGAAAGTCTTAAACATGTGTCCGATCTTTTCATTCTTTTCCGTACGAACGTTATAAACTTCCGGATGATTTTTCAACTCTCCTGAATAGACTCTAAAGAAACTCAGTTTACCAACAAAAGGGTCCGTAATTGATTTGAATACCTGTGCACTGAAAGGAGCGCCCTTTGAGGCCTCTACCTCTTTTTCTTCCCCTTCCCCTTCTATACTGACGCACATCCGCGCCAAACCTTTTCCAGGTGAAGGAGTAAACTTTGCAATTACATCCACAATCTCTTCGACACCCAAACTCTCCTTATTTTCGCAGCACAAAATCGGTACAATACTACCTGAAGCAATAGCTGTACTGAAGCATCCCTTAAGTTTTTCAACCTCTATTTCCTTTCCGTCCAGATACTTTTCCAGTTGTTCATCGCACACAGAAACAATTGCTTCAATCAACTTCTCACGGCTGTCTTCAACATCACCAATCACTTCGCCCGGCACTTCATCCGGCAGGGTTAATATATCGACCACTCCTTTAAAATCCGGCCCATGACCTACAGGCAACAATAAGGGTATACACTCTTTACCAAATGCATTTTGAATAGAATCCAGAAGTGCGGGGAAGTCAATATTGTCACCATCCATCTTTGTGATTACGACCACTCGAGCCAACCCTGCATCACTGGCAATATCCCACATTTTTTGAGTGTTGACCTGTATGCCGCTTGTAGCAGCAATCACAACTATTGCAGTCTCCACTGCACTTAAGGCGCTGATCGCGCCGCTTATAAAGTCGGGATATCCGGGAGTATCAATTATGTTAATCTCCCTGCCCTGCCAATTGCAATGCAGGATTGAGGAATCGATGGTAGTCTTTCTCTCTTTTTCTTCCGGATCAAAATCTGAAATGGAAGTACCATCATCAACACTACCTAAACGCTTTGTAGCGCCTGCCTTAAAAAGTATCCCTTCAACCAGCGAAGTCTTTCCTGACGCACCATGTCCAACAAATGCCACGTTTCTAATATCTTTCGTTTCATATTGCCCCATTGTATACCTCCATAGTAAATTAGCTCCCTCTAGTCGCTAATTTAAATGTTTTGCTTCGCAAAACAAAATTTATAGAAGGAATGATAATTAAATCTAGTTCTTACATATCTTTATCGCCTCTGATAACAAAATATTACCCGTATAAAGCGCTTTGCCAATAATCATTCCTTCAAGAGGAAAAAGAGATAGTTTCTTTACATCTTCAAGAGAAGACACTCCCCCTGAAGCGATAACCGGCATATTAACACTCTTTGTAAAGTCTAAAATACTTGAAAAGCTTGGCCCCTGCAGCATCCCATCTTTTGAAATATCCGTAAAAATAACGGCGACAGGATTTGCCTTCTCGATTTCCCTCGCAAAATCAATTGCCGTACTGTCTGAAACAGATGTCCAACCTCTAACGGCAACCATACCATTCTCTGCATCAATCCCGACAGCTATTTTTCCGGGAAATTCAGAACACAGTTCAAAGAGCCACTCTGGTGAGTCAAGCGCCCTCGTCCCTATAATAAGCCTGTCAATCCCCATACCAATCAATTCCTCTACGACTTGCTTATGCCTGATACCCCCTCCGACCTGTATGCATACGTCAACATTCTCCTTAATCTGCTTTATGATATGCATATTCCTGGGCTCGCCATCAAATGCCCCATCAAGATCAACAACATGGATATATTCCGCCCCCTGCGCCTTCCAATCTTCAGCAACTTGCACAGGATTGTCCGAAAAGACCGTCTCATGCTCCTTCTTCCCCATAGACAGCCTGACGCATTTTCCACCTTTTAAATCTATCGCAGGTATTATTAACATAACAAAATTTAAGAATTTAGGAATTTAGGAATTGGCAAAGCTGAGCTTAGCTCTGGGAATTCCCGCCTAACAAACTGGCGGACAGATAGGAATTCCTCAATATTATAATTTCCGCCTGTCGCCTGTCGCCTGAGGACGACCCTATGGGCAGATCACAGATCCGACTCTCAGTGTCGGTCATGCCAGAGGCAGATCCGCCGTGGCGGAGAGGCGGACCTTGAGTTGCTTACAGGGGCGACTTTAGCGGCCGACTCGTTTGGGCCAGGAAGCACTATAATTCACCAAAGTTCTTGAGAATCATCAAACCATAATGTTGACTCTTCTCGGGATGAAACTGCATTGCAAAGACATTATCGATTGATATCATTGATACAAATGCGCCGCCGTACTCAGTTTCAGTAGCTACAACATCACGCCGATCAGGAATTACATAATAAGAGTGTACGAAGTACATATATGGATTATCCGGCAATCCTTTTAGAATAGACACCTCTTTCCTTGCTCTAATCCTGTTCCACCCCATATGAGGTATTTTTAGTCTCTTGTTATCTCTACCGGACAAACTATTGACAGATTTGTCTGCCATCTCTTCCTGCCCGCCTGTATTACTTACATTCAACCTCTCAGGTTTAAACCTTACTACCTCACCAGGCACTATGTTCAGGCCTTCATGTATACCGTCCTCATTACTTCTGGTAAAGAGCAATTGAAAACCAAGACAAATTCCCAGGAATAATTTACGTTTCTTGATGTGATTTATTATTGGTTCTACTAAATTCCTTTCCTGCAGACCTTCTTTAGCATCCTTAAAGGCTCCAACACCCGGCAACACAATCTTATCAGCTTTTTCTATTGTTTCAGGTTTATCCGTTACTACTGATTCAAAGCCAACTTTTTCGAATGCCTTTTCTACGCTCCTTAAGTTGCCCATTCCATAATCAATAATCGCAATCATCTGTCTGTCAGAATAACAATCTCTACACGTCGATTTTTCTTCTTACCTGCCTTGCTTTTGTTGCTTGTAACAGGCTGATATTTTCCAAAACCGGCAATATATAACTTTTCAGGATCCAAATGGCAACTGTCTACCAGATAATGAAGTACATTTGATGCCCTCAAAGCAGAAAGTTCCCAATTGGTATTATAAACCTTTTTTGTACGTTTAAGCGGATCACTATCAGTATGCCCCTCAATCCTGATGGTGGCATTGGGGAAATCTTTTTTGAGTGCATTACATACTTTCGTCAGGCTGCTTTTTGCTGCCTTCTTCAGTTTGATCTGGCCGGAATTAAATAAGATGGACGAGGGAAGCATAACTGAAATCTTACCTTCCTTAATCCTGACAGTTGCGCCTGAGCCCCTAAGCCTCTCCTCCATACTACGCCTTGCATTCTCTAACCTGTCCCGCTCTTCAAGCAATCCTGCCTTTTCCTGTTCGCTTAAATTATATCTACTATTCAAATCATCTCTTTCCCTTTGCAACTCTCCCATTCTTTGAGTCATTACTATTTTTTCTTCACGAAGACTCTTCAACTCTGCGCATCCAACAGAAAGAACCATCAATGACAAAAAGAGACACCTTACAAAACCAGATTTAAACCCCATAAACACCTCCGTCCTCTAAAAGATTGAAGCTATAAAAGTTGGAAAATACTTAAATAGATATCTAAATAGTTATCAATAAGCCCAACAAAGTAATCTTTAAATAATAAACATATAAAAGCTGCCAGTGACAAAAACGGACCGTAAGGAATCACATTGCCTTTTTTTAAGATAAGCCTGGGCAGGCCAAACAATAGCCCGAAAAAAGGGGCTAAAAAGAAAGTTGCAACACCAAGCTTCCATCCCAGAAACCCACCTATCACGCCCATAAGCTTCACATCACCAAATCCCATTGCATCTTTTCTAAATACTAACTTACCAAAAACACCACATAGAAAAATCAACCCCCCGGAAACAAATATTCCTATCAATGATGCCAGAAAAGAATCTATCCATTGGTTAGCACTATTATTAAAATAGCCTAATGAACTGTTCAAATTATGAAATCCCGTACACAAAAGGCTGGCTATAGGAGCCAAAATTAACCCTGTATACGTAATTTCATTTGGTATGATGTGAAGTCTTAAATCTACGAAAGAACCAACAATAAGAAGACAGCAAAATATTGTGAAGAAGATATAAGCACAAATAAGACCACCACTTACTATTAACACACTACGAAATAGAAGCAGGAAAACAATACCTGTGAAGAACTCTACTATTGGATATTGAGCAGATATCTTATGTTGACAATGCCGGCATTTACCCCTTAGAAAGAAATAGCTTAAAACCGGAACATTATCATACCACACTATGCGTTTACTGCAATAAACACATTTAGAGGCCGGCCATACTATTGAGATTCCTTCGGGTATTCTATGAATACAAACATTTAAGAAGCTTCCGATAACGAGTCCCAGGCCAAAAATCCATAGTTGTATTAATACAATGCCTTGTATGCTCAAGATATCCATCCCCTTTTTGGTTCTGGCTTGGCCAGGTTGTGTTATGTTAATAGAACGTTATTTCGTTTTCAAGTAAAAATATCTTAACCCGAACAAGTCGGAAAAGAAATTATTCATTTTTCTTGCAGAGCTAAGCTCAGCTTTGCCAAAATTGGTCGAAATATTTTTATAAAGGTACTAAATTGCAAATTGATTATAAAATATCTTTTATTTCAAGTTCCACATCTTCTTTATACATCCCATTATAGTTAGACAAATTATTTGTTTCTTTCCGGAATGGAGACCTGAGTATATAAGCTATAGAACAATTTCCATTATTTTCCTTAAGTGCATCGATCTTATCTCCCATCCCAAAGGCAACGGCCTTGAATGAAACGTCTCCCTGGCGTACATAGAAGCCCAGGTGATTGCCATTAGCACCAAAACGTCGTATCTGACCAACGATACTTATATTTCTGGTAGCAAAAACAGGAACAGGGTTGCCTTCTCCATGAGGTAACAAACATTTTAATTCTTCTAATAAAGACCTTGAAATTGATGACAACTTAACTTCAATATCTATATTTAACACTGGAATTAAATCTTCTTCTTCCAACTGTCCCTTTGAAATAGTATTAAATATCTTCTTAAACTCTGGAATATCTTTTTTTAATATTCTCAATCCGGCAGCTTGTGCATGACCACCGAATGAAATAAGCAACTTCCTGTCTGTGGAAAACTCCTGACATTTTAGTAACGCATTGTGTAAATGAAAATTAGGAATAGATCGCGCAGAGCCATGCCCTACTTCACCATCAATCGCAATTATAACGACCGGCCTGTGAAATTCAGATGCCAGCCTTGAAGCGACAACCCCTATCACCCCTTGATGCCAGTTGTCATCGGATATTATAATTGCCATATCGGAACTGAAATCTACATCATTTAATACTCTCTTTCTTGCTGATTCCAGTATATCGCTTTGTATTTTCTGCCTTCTCTTATTTTCGCTTTCTAGATATGAGGCGATCTCCTTTGCTGTGTCCTCACACTTTGCAGTCAACATTTCAACACCCTTCTTTGCATTTCCCACTCTGCCGGCAGCATTAATTCTCGGCCCTAAACAGAATCCGACATGATAAGAATAAATCTTCTTACCATTAAGCCCTGCAACTTCTTTTAATGCCTTAATTCCCGGATTTTCAGAATGCTGTAGAGAACTAAGTCCATATTTTGCCAATATCCTGTTTTCCTGCATTAGGGGAACTACATCAGCAATTGTACCTAATGCTGCCAATCCCATAGCACTCATAAGAAAATCTTTAAACTCACTTGCAACTTTTTTGCTACCTGTCCGAGTAACACGCGTAGACAAATGATCAGTGCTGGTTGAAGCACTTTGCCCCAGTGCCCAGGCAAGCATAAAAGCAACTCCAACACCGGAAAGCTCCCTGAAAGGATAATTTGAAGTGGCCAGTTTCGGATTAATCAATCCAAAAGCGCTATCGCAACCACCATGACCCCCTGCCCGTCCGGCCTCCGTTATTTCGCCACATGGTTCGTGATGATCAGTAATTATGAGATCAATACCTTTTTCCCTGGCAAATTCAGCCTCCTCAAAAGAATTGACACCACAATCAACGGTAATAATAACCTTTGTGCCGGTTTTGCTTATCGTCTCTATTCCCCCTGTGCTTAAACCATAACCTTCTTCTAATCTGTCCGGTATGTAATAATCGATTATAGACTTCCGGCCCCAATATAATCCGGAAAGAGTCTCAAGACACTGCACCATCAATGCAGTAGCAGAAATACCATCTACATCATAATCACCATATACCGTAACTTTTTCACCTTTACTTAACGCATCAATAATCCTCTTGCTCGATTTTTCCATATCAGGCAACAACATTGGATCACTAAGTAAAGACAAGTTTGGTTGTATAAAAGTTCTGGCGGATTTTACATCGGTAAGGCCCCTATTGATTAACAGTTGTGATAATACTGGAGAGATACGAAGTGAATTAGAAATCTCCGTCTGAAGATTTATATTCAAAGGTGGGATAATCCATTTCTTTTGAGACAATTCCTGGATGGCCATTCCGTTTATAAAAAGTTAAAAGTGACTAAAGCGAATTAAAAGAAGTGACTAAAGTGTGAAGTGAGCTAAAGTGCCTAAAGTTATGGAGTTTTTTTTATTTATTTAACTTTAGCCTACCCGCCGAAGGCGATAATTAAAGAAACACCTTTATTTTAGGCACTTCAAACTTGGTTGCGGCTTTGCCGCACTATAATTTAAACAGAATATCCTGTATTCTGTCAATAAATGCTTGATTGGAATAGTCTTCTTCCGAAAAAGGGTTGATTACATAAAAGGGTACATCGTATCCAAGAGCAAGCATTCTCTCCTTGCATTTCCCAATCTCTTTTATTGTATGACGTTTATGCACATTAATAACAACAAAGTCTATTTTATTGAGCAATATTTTCGCAGACCTCTTTATTTTCGTTACAGAGGGAGATACAACCAGAACCGCCACATCCGCATCTTGAACACGGAGGAAACTATTGCCTTCTATCACGAGATTATGTTCTTTGTCAAAACAGGCAAGTGCGGCCTCAATGCCAACCTTCTCTACATCCGAGTCGGACTGCAACCAAACCACTTTAGAAGCGCCTGCAGTTGACAACCGATCAGTATCTTTTCCTTTTTCCCTTATAATGTCATCACTTGTTAAAATCTTAAAAGGTTCATATCCGTCATCACACGTATCACATTCTGTGTGCCTGGGACAAGAGCCTTCATGCCTTATTGTAATTTTCAAGGCACTCCAGAGTCTTTTATAATGAAATAATTCAGGAGAACTTTCTATTGTTTCGCAAGACGTACTTCCAGCATGTTGGAGCACACGTCCATATTTCGCACCAACTATTCCTTCTGTCTTCTCTTTAAGGGAAAATGTACGATTTGATAGACTACTTAAGATATACGATGCTACAGTAGTCTTGCCTACTCTACTTGCAGTTCCAGCAACTACGATTGTTTTCATTTGTAAATGTCACAAATTTTTATCAAATTTAAAACAACAAACCTAACTACCTGTTTTCAAAAGATCTTCGTATTCGTTCATAAAATACCTGATTGTGGACAATACGGGATTAGGTGCAGTTTGTCCAAGTCCACATAGAGATGCAGTTTTTGTAACATAAGCCATTTCTTTCAAATCTTCTATATCACTTCTACATCCATTTCCTTCGGTTATTCTTGTCAATATATCCAACATCTTTTTTGTACCAACTCTACAAGGCACACATTTCCCGCAAGACTCATCCTGTACAAAACCCATAAAATATCTTGCAATATCAACCATTGATGTATCGCTATCCATAACAATGAGTCCCCCAGACCCCATAATAGCGCCCACTTCCTTTACCGTTTCATAATCAATCGGCAAATCCAGGTGTTCTGCAGGTACACAACCACCTGAAGGACCTCCCATCTGTGCCGCCTTAAATTCACGACGACCGGGTATGCCGCCTCCTATATCAAATATGATTTCTCTAAGAGTTGTACCCATTGGAACCTCTACCAATCCGGTATTTTTTACTTTTCCCGCCAGTGCAAATATTTTAGTTCCCGTGCCATTTTTCGTGCCAATTTGTTTATACCATTCCGAACCGTTAGAAAGAATCACAGGTATATTAGCTAATGTTTCTACATTATTAATATTAGTAGGTTTATTCCATAATCCGGAATTTGCAGGAAAAGGAGGCCGTGGACGCGGCATTCCTCTTTTACCTTCAATGGAAGCAATTAAGGCCGTCTCTTCCCCACAGACGAAAGCGCCTGCCCCCATCTTAATCTCCAGATCAAAATTAAACCCGGTTCCAAAGATGTTGTTTCCAAGTAAATTCAATTCTCTGGCCTGTGCAATAGCATTTTTAAGATGACTAACAGCAATTGGATATTCAGCCCGAACGTAGATAAAGCCTTTTTCAGAGCCGATCGTGTGCGCGGCAATAAGCATCCCCTCAATTACAGCGTGAGGATCGCCTTCCAATACCGCTCTGTCCATAAACGCCCCGGGGTCACCTTCATCAGCATTGCATATTATATATTTAACATCACCTTTTGCCTTTCTACAAAACTCCCACTTAAGCCCAGTGGGGAACCCTGCACCACCGCGTCCCCTTAAACCGGAATTCTTAATCTCATTAATTATATAATTCGGGTCAACGTCAAAAAGTGCCATTGCAAATGCCTCATACCCTTTTCTGGCTATATATTGTTCAATATTCTTTGGATCAATTATTCCACAGTTTCTGAGAACAATCTTTTTTTGTTTAGAATAAAAAGGGATATCCTTCAAATAAGGTATTTTTTTACCGGCTTCCGCATAACAAAGCTTATTTATAACCTCACCCTTCAAGACTGTATTTGAAATAATGTCAGGTACGATATCGACTGTAACCCTGCCATAGAAGACTCCCATAGGATCAATAGTCATCACAGGCGCTCTTGCGCACAATCCCTGACAGCCAGTCTCTACGATTTCAACCTTGTCTTGCAATTTTTGCGTCTTAATCTGTTTTCTGAATTCGTCATATACCTCTTCAGCACCTAAGGCACGACAACCAGTCATACAGATAGATACTTTAACCGTATCCCGTTTGTGCTTTTTATCATGAGACTTTCTCATAGAAACCAGATCATCATACGATTGCAAACTTTTCAGCATTTTCTACTCCTAAGTTTTTTCACCTGAATATTTATCAACGATGCCAGCCACAGTATCAGTAGTCAACTTGCCAAAATACTTTTCATCCACCATCATCACAGGGGCAAGAAAGCATGTCCCAATACAAGCCACTGTTTCCAGTGTAAACTGATAATCTGCCGTTGTCTCTCCCTCAACTACGTTTAATTGTTCCTTCACCACTTGCTTGACATCCTCCGCACCCTTTACGTGACAAGCGGTACCACTACAAATCTTTATTGCATGCTTACCACGAGGTGTAAAAGTAAACTGTGAATAAAACGTGACAATGCCAAATATCCTTGTCAACGGAACATCCATCAGCCTTGAAACCTCTTTTAATGCCTGTTTCGGTAAATATCCATATTTATCCTGAGTTTGTTGCAAAACTGCTATCAGGTTAGAATCCTTGTCATTGCCATATTCTGAAACAATCCTATTCACAGGCCTCAAATCTATGGTTTTTTCTTCCACATCTTCTCCTTAATTAAATAAGCGTCCTTCCCGCCAAAAGACGTGGTAGGACAGGCAGTCGCTAATTTAAGATTGTTTTGCTCTACTTCAGCCTTACCGCGGGCAGTCGCTTAAGTCTCTTATTTTGAGGATCCACTTCAATACCAACGGATTCTAAAGCTGTCACACCTAAAATTGGTTCAACTTCGTCCTTTCCAAAAATGACTGTTGCCCCAACGCATTCACCCATAAATTCAATTTGAGCAACCCCTATATCCATGATCTGTTCAGTTCCATCAGCAAGTTCGTAAGTTCGTTTTCCACGAGGTTCAATCCCTATACTCTTTAGATGATTTGCAGGTACCATGCAATCGATGGAACCGGTATCCACCAAAAACAATCCTCCCCAGCGTCGTTCAGGATTTCCAGGGTTACATACTTCCACCGTTACTTGTACTATCCCCATTTTCCCCATCCTTTCTCCTTTATTCGTGGCGTCAGTTATTTATAAAATCACAGTTATTTCTTGCCGGTTCAATCCCGCTCACCTGAAGGACCTGACCGACCCTGCACGGGCGAAGTTGGGTAGGCAAAGCTGAGCTTAGCTCTGTAGATTGAACCTTACGTT
>JACZYU010000173.1 GCA_022570935.1 Planctomycetota bacterium
ACATACTGAGGTTTTCAGTAAGGTTCCAATAATATTTCTCCCGTATAGCAAGAAATACAAGATTTACCATTACCTTTATGACTTCCTGGAAATTATGCTGAGAGATGCCTGCGTCAAGTTTAGGCTTGAGATTTACCTCAAAGAGAGTCCGGACATCATCAATTCTGTCACTGATGGTATCCGTATCTGACTCAACCCTTGCCCAGTCATTCTTCTTTCCATAGAAGATGACCGATTTGAAAACAGTAATAATCGGATCTTCATTTCTTCCATAGCCGTATCCCATAGAAGATCTCGGGCATATTGCTATTGCGAGGAGAAAGAAAGTGATAAAAATGAAATGTATTTGCTTTAATGGGATGAACATAGAATTATGGTATGCAGCCAGCGTTCAAAGCACATATTCTCTTTAAAATCCATGGGTATTTAAGACTATCTGGAATTAACTTACAATTTGTTACCTTATGAGGATAATTCTGATAATACAATAGAATACAACCTCCCATAATCATTATAAATATCTCCCATACAACAACGTAGCGTTTTCAGGACAATCAGGCTTCCTAATTAAAACAAGAACAACTATCAAATTCAATCATAAATATCTGGATGCGAGAAGCTTAATATTTGTTCTTAAACAGTAAATTCGTACTTGACATAAATTTAGCTATTTGATAGATTAACGCAGAATTTTTGATTAAAACTCCATTTATTTTTTATAAATATCACGTTGAAAGGAGAAGTAAACAATGGCCCAGGGAAATTCTAAGCTTTTTGCCATAACTACTGCTTTATTTGTTGTCTTAGCCATAATATTTTTTACTCTTTCTATAACTACAATAGGAAAATACACAGCTCAAAAGAAAAGGGTTCATCATATGGAGCAGCAAATCCTGGCAGGTAAAAGTGAGATAATGAAGGTGCCTGAGATGATTGGAAAACTAAGAGTTGCTGACAAAACGAATAAAGAATTAGAAAGTCAGGTTGCTGATCTTACCGAGTCAGGTGAAGAGATGACATCAGAACTTAATGAACTACAGAAAGCATTAACAATCACAACAATAGCAAAGCTTGTCTTGGAAACGGATAGGGCCGGTTACACAAAGAACCTTATAGAAGCAAGACAAACTGTAAAAGAGTTGAGAAATCAGCTGAGTACAGGTGATGGAGGTTCAAATATAGATGAGGTGGATGAAATCGAAGAAACACTGATTGAATCTTCGCATGAAACTACACATGAACCTGAAGTGAGCAGCGAGAAAATACCATCAGGAAATGTCTGGGAGTAATACTAACAGCCGATCTCTTCATGAACCATCTGGAATTACAATATACGATACGCTCAATGTAAAAATCTACAATCTCCACTGTTTTGTTTTTTGATCAGGGGAGAGAGCGATTTGAATGGTTTAACTGTGCAGATGTAAGGTGCAGTCAGAAGTAAAGCCTGAGATAGATCAGTAAAAGAAAAATGGCTGCCAAAGACCTTCTTCAGCATGTAAAGTATTTTTTGCAATATACCACTTCACTTCATAAAGTTCGGACTATTCCATAATGTTTTCACCCTCCTGAAAACTGGAAGAATATAGTACTTTCCCAAAACAACATTTCTGTCAAAACATATCTATAATAGCATTTTATTGACACAAGGCCGTATTTTGTTATAATATTTTGGATCTTCGGATATGTGCGTATACACGTAAAAGCAGAGAATACTATTTCCTGTTTTATAAGTATTTATCGACGCAATCAGCAGAGAGCCTAATAAATAAGCGACTGAGATAGCAAAGCGATCAAACAAGATTTATACTTTTCTACAATTTCACAAATCTTAAGACACATAACCACAAAAACATAATTAAAACCATGTCTATCAAAAAATCGAGGAGGGAATTCCTTAAAGGAATAACTACAATAGGCACAGGACTTTGCGCATCATCTCTTCTGCTATCTAACAATAATATTCTCAGAGCTCTCTATGCAGGAGAGGATATTTCATTAAAATCCAGGGTAATACTGGCAAAAGACAAAAGATTCGTAAATGTTAATGGAATAGCAGATTCTATTTTAATCAGCATGGCTATTGATAGCGCATTAATGAAAATTACTAATTTTGAAAAACCCTTGGATGCTTGGAGAAGCCTCTTTAACGAAAATGATATAGTTGGCATAAAACTTAATTGTCTGGCAGGAAAGAAGTTTTCACCTCATACGGAAATAGTCGAAGCGGTAATAAACGGTGTAAAATCTGCCGGAGTGAGAGATAATAACATAATAGTATTTGAAAGATTTAATAGAGAGTTGGAAGATGCTGGATTTAAGATTCGAAAACATGGTAGTGGTTTCAGGTGCTTTGGCACAGATGCACTTCCTTCCGGAGGATACGATTCACAACCACAGATTATCGGCAGTGTTGGAAGTTGTTTCAGCCAAATAGCCTCATCATTCTGCACAGCAATAGTAAATATACCTGTCTTGAAAGATCATGACCTGGCGGGAGTATCGATAGGGATGAAAAACTTCTACGGAATCATACATAATCCCAACAAATATCACGATGGCAATTGTAACCCCTATGTTGCCGACCTTAACAGTCATCCATACATAAAGGATAAACTTAGATTAGTTGTTTGCGATGCTCTGAAGGCTCAATACAATGGCGGCCCGGCCTTTAAGCCTCAATGGGCCTGGGATTTCAGAGGAATTTTGATCAGTACGGATCCGGTTGCACTTGATCGTATCGGAGCTGACATTATCGAGAAAAAAAGAAGAGAGGTAAACATGCCATCTCTCAAAGAGGCAGGGAGAGAACCAAAGTATATTAAAACTGCTGCGAATTTAGGACTGGGATTTGATGACCCCTCGCTAATAGATATTATTTCAATATAGAGTAGTTGATCATAGAAAATCACTGATTTTCTAACGTAAATAAATTCTGGCAAAAAGAAGGAGACGTTAAGGAATAATCACGTCTTGTTCAAACTGTTGCAGCAAGATGTATTTCGTAAGATAGACAAATGGTGGGGGATTTAAGTGATTATTCTTTAAATCCCCCTTTTTTGTAGACAAAAACTAACCCGAACGAATCGGAATTATAATATTGAGGGATTCCTGTCTGCCCCTGCCCGTCCGGCAGGCGGGGACAGGCAGGGAGGAATTAAGGAATTCCTGAATTCTTAAATTTTAATTTTTTGTCACGCCGTAGGTGGATCTGCCTTAGGCACGACCAAAAATGGTCAAAAAAATTTATTAAAGTACTAAAGACAGAAGAGATGTTTGAAAACTTATTAGTTACCGGCGGGTGTGGCTTTATCGGGGCAAACTTTATCCGCTATCTCCTTGATGATTCTGATTTTTCAGGAAGAATAATAAACATAGACAAACTGACTTATGCCGGCAATCCTGAAAACCTGAGTGGAATAGAAACCAACTATCCCGGTAGATATCTATTCGCTAAGATTGATATATGCAATAAGGATGAGGTTGCAAACATATTTGAAAAATACCAGATTGACAGCGTTTGTCATTTTGCAGCGGAATCTCACGTAGACAGGTCTATTGTCAGGCCTGACACTTTTATTCAAACTAACATAGTTGGCACCTTTAACCTTTTAGAAGTTGCAAGAAATCACATGGACAACATCCGGCTTTTCCACCACATAAGCACGGATGAGGTTTTTGGCAGTCTGGGCAAAGAAGGTTATTTTACTGAAGATACGCCCTATAACCCTAATAGTCCCTATGCTTCATCCAAGGCAGCTTCTGACCACCTGGTGAGGGCATATCACAAAACCTATGACATGCCAATTACCATATCCAATTGCTCCAACAATTATGGGCCTTATCAGTTTCCGGAAAAGATGATACCCCTCATGATTCTCAACGCATTTGAGGGAAAACCTTTGCCTGTTTATGGAGATGGCCTGAATGTCAGAGACTGGCTTTATGTTAGTGACCACTGTACTGCCATTTGGATGATTATGAAAAAAGGAGTTCGTGGTGAAACATACAATATCGGCGGCAGTAATGAACTGGAAAACATAAAACTGGTGAAGATGATATGTGATATATTAGATGAACACAAGAGATTGTCAGACAATCATCCAAGAAAAGAATTGATTACGTTTGTTACGGACAGACCCGGCCACGATAGAAGGTATGCAATAGATTTCGGCAAATTGAAATCTACACTTGGCTGGTCACCTGAAGAATCCTTTGAGTCAGGTATCAGGAAAACCATTCAATGGTACCGTGATAACTCAGATTGGATAGACCGGGTTAAGAGCGGCGAATACCAGTCCTGGATTAAAGAACACTATGGATAAATACATCATCGAACTGTTCCTGTTATGTTTCGTGTCACAAAAAGTTAAAAGTGCCTACCCGCCTGCCAATCAGTTCGGGCAGGAAGTTTGAAGTGAGCTAAAGTTGAGGTATAAAACAAATCTCTTATTTCTTTACTTTAGACACTTTAGTTCACCTTAGACACTTCAAACTTGGTTGTGGCTTTGCCACACTATGGTACTTAAGTTCTTAAAATTAATAAAGAAATATTACTATGCAAGCAATATTACATCAGAAGGAAAATACAAAGAATGTCTATTAAGAATATTAAAACAAAACTTCCCGGTGTATTGCTGATTGAACCGAAAGTATTTGAAGATTCCCGTGGTTTTTTCATGGAAACATTCCATCAGAAGAAATATGCCGAAGTGGGCATTGATCATGCCTTTATACAGGACAACTATTCACATTCAACACAAGGGACTCTGAGAGGTCTTCACTATCAA
>JACZYU010000037.1 GCA_022570935.1 Planctomycetota bacterium
AAATCAATTTCCTCCATCACCAGTTTTCCGGCTTCTATTTTAGAGAAATCGAGTATATCATTAATAATGTTAAGCAGCGAGTCGGCACTTTCACGAATTGTGTCTGCATATTCGTACTGTTCCGGGGTCAAATGAGTATCCAACAACAAATCTGTCATACCTATTACGCCGCTAATCGGCGTGCGCACCTCATGGCTCATGTTGGCCAGAAACGCACTCTTAGCCTTGTTGGCCCCAACTGCAATCTCCTTTGCGATTTCCAACTCCGTCTCTATAAGCTTTCGCTCTGTGATTTCCGATTCGAGTTTCTTATTAGTTTTTATCAGCCCCTCTTCCCATTTCCGCTTTTCCGCTACATTCCTGATGATAGCCGTAAAAGAGTTTCGCCCCTCTTCAGTCTTTTGAAAGGACAAAGACATTTCTATCGGTATTTCAATCCCTTCTTTTGTTATTCCTGAGACTCCTATTGTTTTGCCTATAACATTCGCTACACCGGTCTTTATATATCGCATAATCCCTTCCAGATGCTGCGTCTTATATCTTTCAGGAATAATGGTTAATATCGGCTGTCCTATAATTTCACTTTTTGAATATCCAAATGTCTTTTCTGCCATACGATTCCAGACATTAACCATTCCATCAGCATCAATACTGATAATTGTATCCTGTGCAGTTTCTAACAAATTCTCTGAATAATTCTTCGCTTTTTTAATCTGTAAAAATAACTGCTTGTTTGCTATATTAGATTTCATGAGATCTCTCATCATCTTATTAAACGATTCGCCCAGCCCCCTGATTTCATCATTCCCTTTTCCAATCTTTATTGGAGTTTCTAAATCTCCATCTGCTATTCTTTTAGTAGCTTTTGTCAGTTTTCTAATAGATATTGATAATCCTCCTGCAAGAGTGATTGAAACACCCGATATTATGATTACGCCAATAATCCCCATAACACTAAACATATTTCTTAGATGTACAATTGGAGCAAAGGCTTCAGAGACATCCTTTTTGGCTAATACAACCCAGTCCATCTCTTCAATATACCTGGACACACCAAGTATTGGCACCCCTCTATAATCCTCGTATATACCAACCATTCCATTTCCATTATCAAATGCAGTATTGACACCTTCTGTATCAACAACCTGTTTAAGTACAGCATCTTTTATAAATCTTGATCCCGTAATCATTAGTTTGTCTCTATTTACGATATACACTTCTCCCGTCTCTCCCATACCCTTCAGTTGCTTAACTATGCCCGATTCGTCTGCCATTCCGCTGCGAGTAATTTTCCCGATAATGTCACCGTTGTATCTATTTACAATTATGCCTATAGGATTTTGTTCTTTTGTTGTGTCTAAGCTTAGAAGTAGTCTTGCTACTTCGAATGTGTTTATCCCAAATTCCGGGAAATAATGTAAAGAACTTATATGAGAACCTCTTTTCAGTGACTCTGAAAAATATTCTTCATTTGAAACATTTTTACCTATTTGATCATTATCTGTCGAACTGATTACGTAACCGTCAAGATCAACGATAAATTCAACAAGAATATCAGGATCAATGGGTTTCTTACTTTTTTCAAGATATTCATTTAAGAGATCGGTATAATGCAAAACCCTTCTATCTCTTCTGGTAATTTCTATTGTGCTACCCCTGATAAAACCATCGGAACTAAAATCTAATATACGAGTCTTATTCACGGCTATTAATTGATAATAATCCAGATCTTCATCCTGTGGAATTGATGCGCTATTCAGTCCTTTATCCTCTTTCTGTAACAACTTTACTTGATTAACAATGATCCCAATAGGTTCCCGTTCAACCTTGCTAAGCAGAATAGTGGAAAAGTTAATCATCATCTCTTTTGAATGAATATCATAATATGGTTCAGTGTTGTAGGCGATATTAGAGGTCGCTTCTAAAAAATATTCTTTACCGGAAACATCTTCTCCAATACGCTTTACATCAGTAGACGCAATTATTTTGCCCTCAAAGCCAATAACAAACACACTGAAAATATTCGGACACAAAGACTTCTTGTTTATAGTAAGATGGGTATTTAACGCGGAGGTGTGATATGCTATCCTTTCCTCTTTCATCGTAATCTCTTCTGTGCATCTTCTTATGAAACCATCAGAACTAAAATTAAAGGTAGCTCTGCTTTTTTCATTTAACAAGACACTGACATGTACCTGTAACTGATCAGCAGCTACCTCCAATTGATTAAGGATGCCTTGTTCTAACGTTTTTCGAGTGAAGAAATAGCAAAATGCTGCTGTAATAGTTGCGATTAAAATAGTGGGAACTAAAAACCAGAATAATATTTTGCTTTTAATTTTCATTTATGTTACTAATTTAAGAATTGAGGAATGAGGAATTGAGGAATTCAGGAATTCCTCAATAAATACCATTCTTGTTGAAACATTCAGTATACTTTTTATCAGTTCCCTGTATATGATTTGTCAGCCAATGGTTTAGATATTCAACCAAATCATATGCAATATTATAATTCCCATTCGTCACACTTTCACAGAACCCAATGGTTGTCCTGGTAAACTCACGATGTTCTTCTTTGTGCAGTTCATACTCCGGATACCCAAACCTTGTCATATAATCTTCTTCGGTCTTGAAATGAGAAATCGCATATAAAGTCATTGCATTTAATGCATCTGAAACATTCTCACGTTCATCATTCTTTTGTATCGCAGCATTAAGTCTATTTATGACCAAAATAATGCTTTTATGCTCCTCATCAAACCTTAATACATTTACGCTAAATGTTTTATCCCATTTAATTATTTCCATTTTGTTCCTTCACTCGCTTTGATTACATAGATATTACCTCTTGTACCATCAAATAAAAAAAGGCATAATTGTATCATAGAACTACGATTATGCCTTCGACTTACAGGTCTTAATCCTGCACGACAAGACTGTCCTTTACGATTTCGGATTTCGGATTTCGGAATGCGGATTTAAATCCCCAAATCGCTCCCTGCCCGCCAGCCTGCCCGCCGGTCTGTTAGGCGGTGTTTGTTAGGCGGGAATCCCTCAATCCCTCAATCCCTCAATCCCTCAATCCCTTAATCCCTCAATCCCTCAATCCCTTAATCCCTCAATCCCTCAATAATTACTCTGACTCTGAGATCTCCTTTACCATATCCAGATCCCCTGCTGATAAGACCTTTTCAATATCAAGGAGTATTATTATCTTTTCTTTTACCTTGCCCATACCCAGTATAAAGTTTGTATCTATTCCCTGGCCAAGATCCGGCGTTTCTTCTATCTCTGAACCGTTAATATCCTGTACCTCCGAGACACTATCGACTATAATACCTATCTGCGTGTTGTTAACGTCTACCACAATTACACACGTCTCCTGAGTATATTTCTCTTCTACCATAGAAAATTTTAATCTCAGGTCAATTACGGGTATTACCTTTCCCCTCAAATTAATTACGCCTTTCATATAATCCGGTGTCTGAGGGACGTTAGTAATATCCATAATGCCGATGATCTCACTCACCTTAATGATCTCAATACCGTATTCTTCGCTTCCCAGGACAAACGTCAGATATTTCCCTTCGTGAATCGATGTTTCTTTTTTTTCTGCTACAGCTTCCATTTTGTATCTCCTTTCTTTTATATTTCTGATTTCTTTAGTTCACCGCAAAGCCACGCTAAGCGGGGCTTTGCGGTGAGATGTTACTTCATTTCATCTATTCCGCTAATCTAAGATCGAAGTCCTGTAATTAAAAATCACTCATATGTTTGCCATGTTCTATGATTCTGTTTTCGCCCATTGGAATTACTGCCTCCGGAGCAGTCTTTGTTGATGCCTTTTGCCTGCCTTTTCCATTACCATTTTTCAGTTTGCCCTGACCGATCTTGCGTACAGACTGTTTTACTCCTCTGTCAATTTGATGACCCATCTGTCCGGAATACTCATGTTGAGATCTATTTATTTTTGAGGATTCGTCTTTTGCTTGTGATACACCATCTCCTTTACCACCAACCAGCGATGACAATGTCTCAATCTGTCCCATAAGGCTTTGTGACTGTGCCGTCATTTCTTCACTTGCAGACGCCGTCTCTTCAGCATTGGCTGCATTCTCTTGTGTAACCTGGTCCATCTGTTGTACAGCATTATTTACCTGACTTATCCCCTCTGACTGCTCTATGGATGCATTATTTATCTCTTTCGTCAGAGCTGTCGCCTTCTTGACATTTTTAACAATATCCTGTAGCGCCTCCCCGCACTTACTTGCAAGCCTGGCCCCATCATCTGCCTTGGCAACACAGTCGTCTATCAGAACGGTAGTATCTTTTGCGGCACTGGCACTCCTCTGGGCCAGATTACGTACCTCTTCTGCCACTACTGCAAATCCCTTCCCATGCTCTCCTGCACGGGCAGCCTCTACCGCTGCATTGAGCGCCAGAAGGTTAGTCTGAAATGCGATACCATCTATTACCTTGGTTATTTCTGCGATCTTCTTACTGCTTGCGGTTATCTCTTCCATTGAGTTGTTCATTTCTTTAACTGCCGAGTTACCATTTTCGGCAGAAGCACTGCACATATCTACCAGTTTGGCTGCTTCTTCAGCATTTTGTGCATTTTGTTTCGTCACAGATGACATCTCTTCCATAGATGCAGATGTCTCCTCTAAAGAGGATGCCTGCTCTGAAGAACCCTGCGCAAGATTCTGGCTCGATGACGATATCTGCTCTGAAGCGGCTGCTATCTGTGTAGAGGTTTCGGTTAAACTGCCAACCATTTTCTTGATTACATCCGTAACTTTTCCGGTAACTCTTATAACCAGATAACTCAATCCTACGATGAGGGCAATCATACCACCTGCAATTTTTAACAACCGATTTCCTAATATAGTAACTGATCTGAGAGCTTCTTCTTCGTCAATTTCAGACATGATTACCCAGTTCACACCTTCAATATCCAGAGGTGTGTAGGCGCTGAGGACAGGAACATCACGATAATCCGGAAATATCTCTACACCGGTATTACCTGAAACAGCCGCACGGGTCCCTTTGGTCTCTACCTTTTGTAAAAGTATTGTGCTGTCCTTTGCCCTGATAGTATCTAACAAATCCTGACCGATACCCAATCCCTTCATCAGTGCAAAATAACCTTCTTTATCTTCTATGAGGAATCGTGACTGACTCCTCATCGCAAGATCACTGCCAATAATATATGTCTCTCCCGATTCACCCAGACCCACATTCTTCCAATCTTGATCACTGGTCATAACCGTATTAATATTGTCAATCGGCATCTGGAAGATCAGAACTGCCACCTTTTCAGAGCCGTCATATATGGGAGATGCTATAAAGCTTGCCGCTCCTTCGTATGATGGCGCATAGGGTTCAAAGTCCACCAGTTTTACAAAATCCGGGTCGTTACTATTATTCGCTTCCCGAAAGACTTTTCCGAAATTAGTATTGGCATAAGGCCCGTCTTTCAGAGAGGTAGAAAAATCCAACTCTTTGAAGACCGAGTAGACTATGTCGCCGCTGTCAGGGTCAACAATGAAAATATCATAGTATCCAAACTGTTCCAGATATTTTCTGATTACGGGATGATAAACCTTATGATTTTTGTTATATGATGACTTTCCATCTGCGATATCTATGGTATCCAGCTTATGTTTTTCTCCCAGTGGATTAGGATTCGCAGCTATAAAGTGATATTGCATCGCTATTGAGTCGTCATCAAGCTGATTAAAATAGCTGACTGCTTTTGACCGTTTCCCATTGTTCTGTTGTTTATATTCATTTTCGAAATCACCAGTATAGTAATTTCTTAAAGCAGATTTATATTCATTTATATCAGAATCGGATATATGATTTTCCATTCGGAATTCTGAAAAGGCATTCTTGAAATACTTTGCCGCATCCACGATCATTCTGTCTTCTGAAAAAGTTTGTACCTGTTTTCTGATAGTAGTGAAATAATCCTCTATCTGCTTCTTTTTCGTTTCCCTTACAGAAACCAACTGGTTAAAGGCCTGTTGCTCTAATGCAGTACCTGCTGCCCTGTAGCTGAATATCCCTGTAATCCCAAATGGAACCAGACCCGCTACTAAAAACAATAAAATTACCTTTGCACCCATTCCCATCTTCACTTTGCAACCCTCCTGAATGATAAAATTAAAAAATTTCAGATTAAATTACTAATTCTCACGTCCGCCTGCCGGACGGGCAGGCATAGTCTTTGGGAAGTGGATCATGAATAATCCATAGCTAAACATCATTCCCAATCGTGTCGTTACCTTCGCGTCGCTATTTAAAAGCCCCTAAATCTTTCTTTCTGATCTCCGGCAGTTGTTTCTCGCATAGAAATTAACTCTTCGGAGGCATCTCTATGGTCAACTGGTTTCCGGATATCTCCATTGCCTTTGACCCTTGTAGTTGATTCTTCTCTTCGTTTAGACTGTGTTCCTTGTATCGGTTCTTGATTCATCCTTACACTGCCCTTCTGATTAATATCCAATTCTCCATCAACTCCACCACCAACCTGTGCTGACAATATATCTACCTGTTCAATCAGAGCATTTGCCTGGGCTGTCAGTTCTTCGCTTGCAGATGCAGACTCCTCAGCATTAGCTGCGTTCTGCTGTGTAATCTGATCCATCTGCTGTATCGCACCGTTCACCTGGCTTACCCCCTCAGATTGTTCTACAGATGCAGTATTGATTTCTTTCGTCAGGATTGTCGCTTTCTTGACATTTGTTACAATATCATGCAGAACTTCACCACAATTACCCGCAAGTTTGGCCCCTTTACCCGCTTTGGCAACACAGTCTTCTATCAAGGTTGTAGTATCTTTTGCTGCGGCTGCACTCCTCTGGGCTAAATTACGCACCTCTTCAGCAACAACGGCAAAACCTTTACCATGCTCTCCTGCACGTGCAGCTTCCACTGCTGCGTTAAGCGCCAGAAGGTTAGTCTGAAAGGCTATGCCGTCAATTACCTTGGTAATCTCTGCTATCTTCTTACTGCTTGTGTTTATGTCCTCCATTGATTTGGTCATCTCTCCAACCGCCTTGTTACCGTTATCTGCAGAAGCACTGCACATATCTACCAGTTTAGCTGCCTCACCGGCATTGTCTGCATTCTGTTTTGTCATGGAGGCCATCTCTTCCATAGATGCCGATGTCTCCTCTAGAGAGGATGCCTGTTCGGATGAACCCTGTGCAAGGCTCTGGCTTGCAGACGCAACCTGTTCTGACGCAGATGCCAATTGAGATGAAATATCCGTAAGATACGCAACTACGTTTCTAAGTGTAATCGTAATCTTAGAACTGAAATAGAAAATGCAGGTAAATACTATCGCAAGCGCCCCTCCTCCAATAGTTGAATATAGGATAACGTCATTCCTTGCGCTCGATGATATCGCTGCTGCCAGACTCTGAAGTTCATTTGCCTGAAAATCTTCAACGTCCTTCAGAATATTAATTCGCCTCGTAGTCGCTTGAAACGTCTCCTTACCTGTCATTCCAAAGTTCCCTTCGTTGGCCTTTTCCAATATCAGATTCCTTATCTCTGAAACATCCGCAACAACCTGACCTGCATGGTTCGATTTATAGAAGTACAGTACCTCTTTAGAAGCAAGGTATCCAAAGTTGCTCAACAGTCTCTCCTGACCCTTCCAGACTGTCATCCACTTATCCATACCCTTTGTATTTACAGCCGTGTTTGATGCCATAATGCCACTCATGACTGCCCTTTCAATACCCGCCAGCTCTTTTGCCGACAGTAAATTTACGTACGCAGATATGGGAGCCGAAATCTGTGGATGGGTTGCCTGTAAGACAACTTGCTCAAAGGATTGGACAAAGGTAGTATTGATGCCTGTGTAATAGCCTACTGCCTTTCCCTTGTCTATGGAAAGCGCAGAAATTGTGATTCTTTTTGAGGATAGATCATTCAGCTGGCTCATGGCGGAGTTTACCTTTGAATCGAATCCTGAACCGTATTGTTTTGTATCAAAGGATTTTACAAAGTTCTGGAGAGCCGCCAATGTCTCATCTGTGTCCCGCCTGATATTCTGCAGTTCGCTTCTCATTTCTTTTCCACCACTACCTATATATACTGCAGATGCCCCACGCTCTTTTTGTAAATTATGCACAAGTCTGCTGGCATTAATGATGTATTGACTCAGTTCACCAATATTATTAGCGCTGGTCTTGACACTAATCTTTTCCGCAAGAATTACATAAAGAAAAAAAACAACTGCCAGTGAGGGGATTATTCCGAGTAATATAATTTTTCTACCAATTGTCCACTTCATTTATTGCCTCCTTGTGTATAATTAATAATAAAATTGTTAACTAACTTACAAGGCTTATCCATTACCACGTCATAGCATAATACACCTCTGATTTTCTCCCCCCCCCGAATTCTTATAATCAACAATCAAGTTTGTAGTGTGGGCACCCGCCCGAACGACGCCGTCGGGCAGGTTGCCCACACTACATTTCTGTAAACTAAAAGCCCTTAAATGTTTCTTCCTGAACCTGAGTGGTTTCTTCTCCCATAGGAATTAATTTATTGGAGTCATCTGAATGCTTAACCTGTTTCTGAAAATCTCCATTCTCTTTCACCTTTTCAGTTTTTGCATTCTTATACGTAGTAGACAATTTCTTAATCTCCCTTCCCCTGACAGAAAGCGCCCCTGCCCGTCCAGCAGGCGGGGAGGACTTTGATCCCCCTCCTGATGAGGAGTCAGGAGAATTTTGATAGCCATGCAATACTCCATCATCAGTTTTGGCACCAACCATTAACGATAATTGATCCACCTGTTCCTTCATGTTTTGCGCTTGTGATGATAATTCTTCACTTGCTGACGCCGTTTCTTCGGCGTTAGCAGCATTCTGCTGTGTAAGCTGGTCCATCTGTTGCACAGCACCGTTTACCTGGCTTATTCCCTCAGATTGTTCTCCGGATGCATTCGTTATTTCCTTAGTCAGGTCTGACGCTTTCTTGACGTTCACAACTATTCCCTTAAGCGCTTCGCCACATTTTTCTGCAATCTCAGATCCACTCCCTGCCTTGGCAACGCAGTCTTCTATCAACGCAGTAGTATCCTTTGCTGCGTTTGCACTCCTCTGTGCCAGATTGCGCACCTCTTCCGCCACAACAGCAAATCCCTTTCCATGCTCACCTGCCCGAGCCGCCTCTACTGCCGCATTAAGGGCCAGAAGGTTGGTCTGAAATGCTATACCGTCTATTACCTTAGTAATCTCCGCTATCTTCTTACTGCTTGCGTTTATGTCATCCATTGAATGGTTCATTTCTCCAACCGCTTTGTTACCATCCTCCGCAGCTATGTTGCACATATCTACCAGCTTGGCCGCCTCTTCAGCGTTACTAGTATTCTGTCTGGTAACCGATGCCATCTCTTCCATTGTCGCCGACGTCTCCTCTATCGAAGATGCCTGTTCTGAAGCGCCCTCTGCAAGGCTCTGGCTTGATGATGATATCTGTCCGGATGCTGCTGCAACCTGAGCAGCGCCATCAGAAAGATTTTGAATTATCCTTGTAAGAGTCTTTACCAGAGGCCGTATTATGAAACCCCATGCTAATATGACCGTAATAACCGTAATTATGACTACGATGATGTTTGACCATTGCATTATTGAAGCCTTTCTAGTGACCTCTCCTTCATACATTCCTACGGCCTTATTCATCTCTTTCAAGAGTTCTACATTGTTTCCGTTTATGTAGGCCAGGGCATTATTCGTCTCAGGAGCAAGTTTCAGTATCGTGTTGACGTTTTTGTAAAAACTATTCCATAATCTCTGTACACTCGTTAATTGAGCAAGGATGACGCTATCTGACGTTGCAGACAATCCCAGATCACTGTCACCTGAGATGAGTCCCTTGAGTGTCTTGTCGAACAGGCTGGCCGTGCTTTTCAGAGTATAAGCATCTACACTTCCCTGCACAAGCCCCAGTGTCTCTTTAACCATCTTCTGCGTAAGCATCCTCTGTTTACCTGCAAGATTTACTGTTTTTGAACCAATAGAATTGCTCTCTAACAGTGTCACTACCTTATGTGATTCTTTCAATAGATCCAGATTATTGTCATTTAGATATGACAGGGCAGTGGCTGATGTTGTTGGATTAGCTGCCACAGCCTTCAGATTTGCACGAAAGTCTTTCCACAATTCCTTTACATGATTAAGCTGATTGAGAACCTTCTGGTCTTTAGTTTGTGTAAGCTTCAGATCACTATCACCAGAAATCATGCCGTTCAGTGTCTTGTCAAATAGATTGGCTGTCTCTTCCAGCGATTCACTTGAACCCAGGCCCTGGCTAAGGGCAATTGCTTCCTTTGTCATCTTCTGTGTGAGCATCCGCTGTTTACCGGCAAGATTTATCTTCACCGGATCTGAGCCTTTACGGTCCATCATGCCGACGGCCCTGTTCATCTCTTTTAACAGTGTAATATTATTATCATTTACATAAGATAAGGCTGTAGTCGTCTCTACTGAATTTGCCAAAACAACATTCAGATTTGACTGAAGGCCTTTCCATAGTTTCCGGACATGGTTGAGCTGATTAACGATTTCAATAATTTTTGTCGGCGGCAGTCCCAGTTGATCATCACCTGAAATCAGCCCCTTCAATGTCTTATCAAATAGACTTGCTGTCTTTTCCAGAGATCCTTTTGAACCTGTACCCTGACTCAAGGCAAGTGATTCCTTGGACATCTTTTGAGTAAGCATTCGCTGCTTTCCGGCAAGATTAATCACTACCCCATCATCTTTCTGGCTGTTCATTGTAACAATAACAATACCTGCTACACCTAAAGCCAGAAAAATACCAAAAATTACAGCAAGCTTAGACTGAATAGTCTTCATAGTGCTTCCCCTCCCCTTTCAAAAATGAAAATACTAAAATTAAGCATATTTCTTTAATTATCCTTATAATACCAACTGACAACTCCACTATTAATATTACCCATTGTTACTTCGTGTAAAGTCTTCCGGAGACTATCTATTTTAAACGGTTTAAGAAGAAATGCGATGAAACCGTACTCTTCGTAATTTTTCAAAATCGGATCATCGACATTACCGCTTGATACAATTGCTTTTACTTCGGAATCAATTTCCAGCAGTCTCTTTATTGCTTCCACTCCACCCATACCGACAGGTACTATTAACTCCATAATGACCGCATCAAAAGGTTTATGAGTCTCTACAGCTCGCTTGTATAACTCTATGGCTTCGTTACCATCTTTTGCAGTTTCTACCTCATACTTACTCCGTCGGAGTACCAATTTAACGGTATCTCTAATAGTCTCATCACCATCCATCACCAGAATCTTTCCTTTATTACAGGTAACCTTTTTAACGCCTTTGCTGAAATCATGGTCAATACTTCTTTCTAGTACGGCAATGGATTCTGATTTCTGGTTATGAATAATTTCTTCCTGCATCATAATCTCTTTAATAATTGGAGTCATATATTGAAAATTCAGGCAAAAAAAAGGCGCAATCGAACTAATACTCAATAAAGAGTACGTTTCGATTGCGCCTTCGACTCACAGGTCCAAGCCCTGTACGGCAAGGCAGTTCACATCTAAAATGTGAACTATCTAAATTTTTAATACTTAATACACTTAATGTAATCTCATTAAGTCTTTAATATCTATGTAGTATCGGTATTCATCTCTTAAACATTAGTCGAAAAGTTATTTTCTTTCTTTTGTTTTTTTGAATGATGCACAATACTATCCGGCATTTAGTGCACCATTTATGTGTCTTTCTAACTCTGAGAAATCAAATGGCTTTCTCATGACAAAGCTTACTTTCATCTCCTCTCTTTCTTTAGTACCAATCAATTCACTCGTTCCAGTTAGTATGCCTATTTTTGGCCTCTTTTCCAATGTATCAAGAAACATTGCCACATCATACCCGGATACCTTTGGCATGACATAGTCAGTCAGCACAAGGTCAAACTCCTCATTCTTCAGTAATACAATGGCTTCAGTACCACTGTATGTACTCCTGACATCACAACCTCTCTTAGAAAAAAATTTTTCCAGAATAATACATATTTCATTTTCATCATCTATCACCAGAATTTTTTTCTTATTCATAACATTCTTTACATTGTTAAAAATTATTTTTGGAAAATTCAGGCAAAAAAAAAGGCGCAGTCGAACTAATACTCAATAAAGAGTACGTTTCGATTGCGCCTTCGACTCACAGGTCCAAGCCCTGTACGGCAAGGCAGTTCACATCCTAAATGTGAACTATCTTAATTATTATTTAATACACTTAATATAATCTCATTCAGTCACTTATGTATTATCGGTATTCATCTCTCAAACATTAGTCGAAAAGTTGTTTTCTTTCTTTGTTGTCTTTGACGAATGCAAAATAGTTGCCAACATAGGAAATTTGCCGTGTTTGATGGATAATATTTTAATCTTTGGATGGATAGCAAACCAGATCAGGCAGATCTTTTAATACTATATATTGGTAATTTAGAAATATTATTGCTGTTATTTAAATATATTTCTTTTATATCTTCTTGTGTAATTAATGTTTACAGCCACAGGGGCAGGAAAATATTTCCAGGTTAAGTCGCTTCACGGAAATTATGTTTCATAATGTGGCTGCCGATGAAGGTGTGGTTTTCCTGACTCCTAACTGTAAAACAAATGCAATATCTCTATTATAATGGCAAGGAAACTGTAATAATTTTAAACAGTGTGTTTATAATTTAAACATCTTTGTGCTTAAACCGTATTTAAATCAAACTACTGTCAACCACAAATTACATCCTTTGCTTTCGTCTTTAGAAAGAAAAAGCCCTGGTTACCATGATAACCAGGGCTTTAATTTATGGACTTTTACACAGCAAGAAGATTGTGGTTATATATTACTAATACCAGTCAAAATCACTCGACTACATTTCTATATTTACTCAACGCAAGTAGTGGAAAGTAACTTCTATACATATGGTATCTGAGGTAAAAGACCTTTGGAAATCCTGTACCAGTGAATTCTTTCTCATCCCATGTCCCATCTTCTTTTTGAGTCTTTATTAAATATTCAATGCCATTTCTTACAGAGTCAGAGTCTCTTTCTTCCGTACACAAAAGGCCCAATACTGCCCACGATGTTTGAGAGGGTGTACTCTTCCCTGTGGCGCTGAGGGAAGTATCCCAATACGATTTGCATGTCTCTCCCCAACCGCCATCTTCATTCTGAAAGTCTTTTAACCACGCCGCCGCTTTCCTTATATAATCCTTAGTCATGTCTTCTTTTATCGAGTGCAAGCCGGTCAATACAGACCATGTTCCGTAAACGTAATTAGTACCCCAACGCCCAAACCAGGAACCATTTTTCTCCTGTTCCTTCCTGAGAAAACCAAGCGCTCTCCCTGCGGGAGGAAAGCTTAGATCATATCCTAACCTGCCCATCAGATCCAGCACGCGCGCCGCAAGATCACTCGTACTGGGATCAAGAAGCGCATTCCAATCTGCAAAAGGAATATTGTTTAGAATTTTCTTATTGTTATTTTTGTCAAAAGAACCCCATCCTCCATCATTACACTGCATCCCCATAAGCCACTTGAAACCCCTGAGGATTGCCTGCTCTTTACGGTTCTTGTCAGGCAAATCTAAAAGCTGTAAGGACATCATCACTACCGCCGCATCATCATTATCCGGATAGAACTCGTTTGCGTGCTGAAAATACCATCCGCTTGGCTCCTTGACGGGATTTTTCACACTCCAGTCTCCAAAGCTTTTTACCTCCTTTTCCAGCATCCATTCCCCTGCCTTAATTAATGCCGGATGGTTATTAGGCAAACCGGATTTTAAAAGCGCCATAATCGCCCATGGCGTATCCCATACAGGAGAGACACACGGCTGCAGGAACATGGTATCTTCATCGTACACCGCTAATGCTTCTATATCTTCTATCGCCTTTTCCACGGCGGGGTGTCCATCTTCATATCCAAGACATTTCATAGCCATTAATGAATTAACCATTGAAGGCCATATCCCGCCCAAACCTCCTGACTTTTCAAGACGTTCCAACATCCATTTTTCCGACTTTTCAATGGCTATTTTCCTTAAAGATGCAATAGGCTGATTCTCGTATCTCCTCAGTATTGTATCGAAATTTATAAAGTAATTTTTTATCGTTAACTTATTTTGATCCCTCTCCAGCCGATAACTGACTCTCTCCTTGGGTATCACATATAATTCATCCAATGCCGCTCTGTCACCAACCTGGAATTTGGACCTGTTTGCCATAATTATGCTTAAAGGAACTACAATACACCTGGACCAATATGACATCTCATAAATATTAAAATAAAAGAAATTAGGTAGAAGGATTATTTCTACAGGCAATGCCGGTATACCCCTCCAATCAAATTGCCCGAAAATAGCAAGGTATATCTTCGTAAATGTATTACACTTCATTATTCCGCCCAAATTAAGAATACACTCTCTGGCCTTCCGCATAACCGGCTCTTCTTCGGAATGTCCTGCTAATTTGAGTGCGAAATAACACTTTACCGAAATACTAACATCACTTCCTCCATCATGATATATACTCCAGCCGCCATCTGATTCCAGTTTTTTTATAATATACCTGATTGCCTTTTCCTGTTTTTTTGTGTCAAGGCGTTTTAAAAAATGCATTAACATTAAGTATTCCGCAGTTAAAGCGACATCACCCTCCAGCACCCCGGCCCAAAACCCCTCTTCCTTATCCTGCTCACCCAACAAATGCGACTGTGATTTCTTAATAGCAATATTCAGTTTGCTGTCAGGTGCAGACTCACCGGTAATCCCCTCGAAAAGCCTGTCAAAGTTAAGATGATCTGAGGTGATTTTGGGCAGAAAATACCCGTTTGTACCCTTAATAAGCTTGTGGCTGATTTTATCTATTGTGTCTATAAAATCGATTAGAAGTTTGGCCATTTCACACTTTATAATAATTTGTAAATAAATTTATCTGAATTTTTGTTCTCTTATATATGAAATTACTGTATCTTTTACAAGTAAATTCTGGAGGATGAGATTGACATACAGGTTGACTTAATTACTCTATAGCGAACAACATAAGTTTCATGAATTTATGAATTTAGGGATTCCCGCCTAACAAACTGGCGGACAGGCTTGCCTACCGGCAGGCCACGCTGAGCGAGGCAGGCAAGGAGGAATTGGAGAATTACCCCCCCCTAATACTAAATTGTTTTTAATTGGTTGCGGTTACGCTGCGCAATGTGATGACATGGGCAGAATAAAGGTAAAAGACTTCAATTTAGCACATACGCTGGAATGCGGGCAGATATTCAGGATAAACAGGGTCAATGGCTGGTATTTTGTGAATGCACAGGATAAATTCTTTAAAATTAAACAGAACAGAAACGAGATTGAGTTTCATGGTGTTGACAAAGAATTTGTTGTACATTTCTTCTCTTTAAATGAAAACCTCCCTGAAATTCTTAAGAAAATAAATAAAGACAAATATATAGAGAAATCAATAGATAAATATCGGGGCCTAAGACTCATTAAGCAGGATCCCTGGGAATGTTTAATATCCTTTATCTGCTCTACTGCTTCAAATATACCCAGGATAAAGTCAAAGCTTAAGGCTCTCTCCGAGCGTTTTGGCAAAAGAATTACACTGGATGGAGTTCGTGATTATACCTTTCCCCTGCCAGGTAAAATGAATGACTATGAGAAAATCTTAGATGCAAAAACCGGTTTTCGTGCAAGATACATCCTTGAGGCAAATAATACCGTAGATATTAAACATCTGAATTCGTTAAGAACACAACCATACAACCTTGCAAAGAACGAATTAAAGAAGATAAATGGAGTTGGAGACAAAGTAGCTGATTGCATTTTACTCTTTTCCCTTGGCTTCAATCAGGCGTTTCCGGTAGACACCTGGATAAAGAAAACAATGCAGTTGCTATACTTCGACAATAATAATGTTTCTAACGACAAGATTAGAACATTTGGGTCAGATCATTTTGGCGCCTATGCCGGTTATGCACAACAGTACTTATTTATGTATTCTAGGGATGATCTGGGCACCTCAGATCTATTGACAAAATGGAAAAATGGAACGCCGGAAGAATGATTTTGATGAATCTTCGTTCTTCTTATATGAAATAATTTTACAACACCCACATGGCTTTACGTCTAATTAATTAGCGCCCTACGGGCGGACTAAAATCTCCAATAAAAGGCACCTCCTACAGCAAACAATCGACTCAGCCCTTGCATCATCAAGGCTAAAGCCATGAGTTACGAAATGTAACTCATACCTTTAGGTTTGAGTTGATCTACAGTAACAAGCCACCCAAGATGTGCCAAGATGGCAATGATACTCTGTTTTGCTCAATTTGCTGTAGTTTTGCCAATTTGGTTGCTCTGGACCTTTTTCCTTTAATCCAAGGGGACGTTGATTAATAAGATTAAATAGTTGACGAAAATTGAATATTAATGGTATTAATCAACGTCCCCTTCTCCCTAAGCAACCACCACCTATACGGTAACGTTGCAAGGGAGGCTTGGTTCGGTAGCCTCGATAAATATTAAATCGCATAGTTATTGGTGGTTGGCGTCATGCGATGGTTATGTGAGTTCGTGAACTTTTTTTGTAATACTTACTTCTTTTTTAATTCGCTTTGAAAGTTTATCTTCTTCAATGTCGAGGTCGTAATCCATTTGCAAGCCGAGCCAAAACTGTGGGGACATTTTAAAATAATGTGCTAAGCGAAGCGCTGTATCAGCCGTAATTCTGCGTTTTCCATGTACTATTTCATTGATTCTTCGTGGAGGAACACCAATATCATTGGCCAGTTGATTTTGACTTAACCCCATTGGTTTCAGAAATTCTTCAAAAAGTATTTCTCCAGGATGGATTGGTTTCATTTTTTCTGTGCTCATTATACAACCTCCTCATAACGTTTTAACGTCATAACGCCATTATGTCAATTGGGATTTGGTTGTTTGATGTGTAGTATTGTCTAGTTTGTCAATAGATTAGGTTTGACCCCTTTCTTCTTTGAGATCTCTCTCTGTTTTTTCTGTAATATCATATTCCTGAATACGCTCTAATTGTACCCATCCAAAACCTGCGCCCTCACCAAGTTTTAACTCCTTTTCAGAAATGTCGCTAATTACATAAAACACTATGCGATACGTCGAAAGCTCAACATTCATATACTCACACAGATGAATTATTTCTTTATCTTTGGCATCAAGATATATTTCCTCTTTCAGTTCTCTGGCGAAGCATTCCTTTGGTGTTTCTTGCCCTTCATTTAATCCACCAAAAAATGCCCATTTATTAGGATTGATTTTAGTATTAGTATCTCTTTTATGTAGGAATACAGATTTGTTTACTGGATTGTAAAAAAAACCACCCGCCCAGTATTTTTTTGGGTATTTGATTATTTCTTTCATGTATGAAAGTCTCTTATTTGGTTGATTACTGTTAATGCCTATCGTTTGAGTTAAAAGGCGCGGCGCTTTTTCGCGTCCTTTTTGAACGACTTGTTAGCGATTTTATATTTTTGCAACGTCAATGCTATAACCTTGGCTAACCATTTCTTTTGCAAGCGTTAATCCTGCTTCTTTTTCTAAGTCATCTTTATATGGGATATAAATAAGCCCTTGTATGTCAGACGGGCGCTCCATATTTTCTTGTTGATTTAATAAAATAGCTACTTTTTTACGGCCTAATTTAGATAGAAGCATCCCAAGCTCTAACACAACATTTTGGCGTGCGCGATAAGCAGCTTCATCTTCATGTCCCGAGCGATAACCAATATCATCTGGTGTTGATAAAACAACTGCAAATTCTACTTTAGCAGTATTACTTTCTAATTTTTCAATAATTGTTTGACCTTCAGATGGCAGTTGGTCAAGTATTAATGGCTCAAGTCCCCAACGACGTAGCATTGCTTCAAGGTTGTTTCTGGCAGCTTTATCATGACCATAAACAACAAATACTTTATTGTTTTGTTCTTCTACCTTTACTTCAATTGTACCTTTTGGCGCGTTACCTAAAGCGGCATTAACTTCATCAGTGTTTTTTCCTTGTACATTAAAGTTGCCATTGTTCCATACATTTACAATTGCTCCATTTTCTAAACGAAGCTGAGAGCCTGTATTATTCCCCGTTCTTTTTTCTTGATTTATTGCATAACCAGCATTTTTTAGAGCGGATTTAACTTCATCTAGTTTCATTATTTCATCCTTCTTTTTTTACCGCTAACGTGGAGCTGAGCGAAATTCGTATAATAAGACTGACATGTTTTTTTGTCGAGTCGTTTATGCGGATTTTCGTTCGAGCGATTTGTTGGGGGTGTTTTTCCCCCAACAAATCGTTTGAGCGGCAGCTCAGCTCCACGTTGGGGAGGGATCAAATTATCATGATTTGTTTTCATTAATTTCTTTTATCCCT
>JACZYU010000038.1 GCA_022570935.1 Planctomycetota bacterium
TACGGAATGACATTCGGAATAGGAAAATTAATCTTCGGCGATCTTATAGTAGGGGGCATACTCCTGTTTATTGCGGGAGTAGGATTCTTGATTATTTATCTCGGCTTGCGAAAAGGGTTTGATTGAAGGATTTAAGGATTAAGGGATTGAGGAATTCCCGCCTAACAAACTGGCGGACAGGCTTGCCTACCGGCAGGCAGGGAGGAATTAAAGATTAACTAATGACTAACTTAGACACGAATTTCACAAATTGACACTAAGGTTAAGGGCAATAACCAATGACAGCTGACATATTCAGCCAAATGACTAATAACCAATGACCAAATATGGACAGACACTAATACAATATTATACTTCACTCTATGTGAGATTAACCTGATACCTGGTACTACGTCCTTCACCAGACGAAATGAAAGCCCCCTTCTTTACCATATCTTGTAAGTCCCTTGTTGCTGTAGCCTTTGAAGTATGCGTAATAGCTATGTACTTCTTCGCACTCATACCTCCCTCAAACCCTTTAGGCCCCTCTTCAAGCATCCGGACAACTATACGTAACTGACGTTCATTAAGTTGACCCTGTAAACGATCAAAGAATTTTGTTTTCTTAAGTGTAAAATCAATTTGTTCTTCTGTATTTATTTGTGCATCCAGAATTACGTTCACGAAATAATTGATCCACGGCGTAATCTCGTTTGATCCTTGCGCCACATTAAGCGCATCGTAATATGCGTTTCTGTTTGCTTCTATAGTCCTGGACATACTAAGCAGTATTGGCCGCCCAATTCCCTGTGATAAGGCTTTTTCTGAAATCGCCCGTCCTATTCTACCGTTCCCATCTTCAAAAGGATGTATGGTTTCAAAATAGAGATGGGCAATTGCTGATCTGATAGCAGGTTTTTTAATTTCCTTTGACCCCCCTGGTCCTGTTTCATTAAACCACCTGATAAAATTTTTCATCTCTTCAGGTATGCGCTTTGAAGGCGGGGCTTCATAATGGACTTTCTGTTTACCAATCGGGCCTGATATTACCTGCATAGGGTCTTTATGAGTTCGCCAACCACCAATTTTGACTCTCCTACTCCCTTTCATAATCATCTTGTGCCATAAAAATAATTTTCCTTTTGTCAGACATTCAGCGTATGTGTTTCGAACATCAATCATCAACTCAGCAGCGCCTTCCGCTTTTTTATCTTTAACACTCTTGATATTTTGAATGAATCCAAGATTTTTTCTGATAGAAGAGATGACATCCTGGCGACTTAGATATTCTCCTTCAATTTCTGAAGTTTTAATGGCCTCGGAAACCATCATATCTATAATCGCTTCAGTTTGAGTATCTTCCGGCAGCCCCTTAAGAAGCCCACTTACGCTCCCTACTTTCTCAACAAAAGAGAAGAGAATGTCCTCAAACCTTTCAAGATCATATTTAAATTCAGGCCAGTCAGCCTGTTGCCAATTATATATCATGAGCCAATTATAACGGATATTCGGCTCAATAACAAGCTGAAAAGTGAGCCGATTAACTGTTTTATTCAACTCGTTAATTCATCGAAAAACATCGGGGTTTGTGAAAAGCTGAGACAGGAAAACAGTAGAAGGAATTAAGATTTGGGAATTACGATTTACGAATGACCAATAACCAGTGACAGTTGACATATTCAGCCAAATGACTAATGACAAATGACAAAATACGTTGCGGGAGCAGGATTTTTATTATTTATATTGGATTACGAAAAGGGTTTGATTGAGGAATTGAAGGATTTAAGAATTGAGGGATTGAGGAATTGAAGGATTTTTTATTTGAAAGAAAATAACCTTCACTGTATAGTTTTTATATACCAGACAAAGGATAACAGGCTTTAAAGCAAGTAAATATTTTTCATGCCAATCTACAGGTATAATCTTAAGAAGAAAGGAACAGTTATGCAGAAACTGATTTTTGAAAGCAACTTGTTACCTGATGGACATCTGTATTGTCCAGATGAAATCGCAAGTAAAAAAAATGCGCATTTTAAGGTAATAGTAACTTTTGAGGAAACAGAAGCCGAAGCATCAGAAAGTGAACTTGAATCATCAGCCATTCATGATACATCTGAAGATTTTCTTACTGAAGAAGAATTGAAGTACTATCTCAACCTGTAAAACTAATGGATACTTTTCAACGTGGACATATCTGGCTGGTTAATTTCGAGCCAAGCTTTGGACACGAATATAAGAAGGTCAGACCTGCTCTGATTATTCAGAGTAATAAATACATTGGTTCCAGCAACTTGTTAACTATCATCCCCATTTCCTCGCAAGTGTCAAAGCAATCCGGGCTTGACATCCTTTTGGAAAAAGATTCTCAAAATAGGTTGCTGTCTGACTCTTTAATTAAAATAAAACAGATAAGTTCATTTGATAAGCGAAGATTTATAAAATTCATAGGAAACGTTAATAAAGATATCATGGAAAAAGTAGAGAATACACTTGACGCCTTTCTGAAAGATATAATATAAGAAACTCGATCCATCTTTTCTCTCGTGGATGCTTCTTGGTCATTATACATCCAGATTAACTGTTACGATTAAGATAGCGGTTGCCTACTCCTGTTTATTGCAGGAGTAGGATTCCTAATTGTTTATCTCGGCTTGCGAAAAGGATTTGATTGAAGCTGTTTGAGCTTTGCTATTTGTTAAAGTGGGGATTACTCACTAATTTTCTGCTCACTTTTTTTTCTTTTGTCAATAGATTAGGTTTGACCCCAACACGGTTTTGACCCCAACACGGTTTCCTCGTAAAAAGAAATTAGGCCGCAGATTACACAGTGGCATCTAACTTTGAAGATTTTTCGGGTGGCAGAATTTCACTTATCATGTTATTAAGAGCAGCATGAGTGCGAGCGGCGATACTGAGCTCTACTTGACCATCACCATTTTTATCAATCTTGTTGAAGACATCTTCAGGTACACCTAATTCTCCAACATTCAACATACCATCACCGTTGGTGTCCTTTTTACTGATTAAATGATTTGTTCTTTCACTCATAGCTTGAATACGAGCGTGAAAGGCGGTATTGATCTCTGCTTTACCGATTTGACCATCACTATTTTTATCAATCTTGTCGAAGACATCTTTAGGTACACCTAATTCTCCAACATTCAACACGCCATCACCGTTGATGTCCTTTACACTCATTAAATGACTTACCATTTCATTAACAGCATGAGCACGAGTGTGAGCGGCGAAAATGCGCTCAAATCTACTGACTTGATCATCACCAATTTTCTCAATCCTGTCGACGCCACCTTTAGGAACTCCTGACTGCTTGTTCAGGGCATTGGCACCGTTAATCAAACTATCCATTTTGAGTTTAACTAATTTAGATAGATTTGAACCGGAAAACAGGTTACTTAATGCTGTTATGTTATTCATTGTTTTTTTCCCTATCTTATTAAGGATACAGTTGGACTACCGACCTGAACAATCTAGAACACTTTCTTCAAAGCCTGCCGTGTTAAAAGCTAATGGTATGCCAGACCACGAACAATTTACATAACATACTGTATTCATTGATCATACGCCCTTCGGTTACAACTAGAGGTAGCTCTGATATGGTAAATAATACCTGCATTGACAGGTAAATATTAACTTCAATTTCGTGTCTGCTTGCGAAAAGAGATATTTAACCACGGAGAGACACGAATTTCACAAATTGACACTAAAGTTAAAGGCGAGAACGAATGACAAGTGACTAATGACTGATGACAAATGACGAATAACTAATGACCAAACGCCTATAGTGTTGATAAAAAAGAGATGCTGACTAAAGTTTTGTAGATTGTAACCGATTTTATATATACGGCTTATGATAACTGTCCTTTTCAAAACTTATGTGATGTGATTACGAGTTAAGATTTCCTGGAGAATATAAAATGGAAAACGGCATATTATCTGATTATTTACCCATTGACTCAAGCAGTTTGAGAACTGATACAAAGATTGGGTGCGATCTCTACTTACTTGTGGAAACGGGTGGTAACAGGAGGTTTACTCTCTATTGCAGAGGCGATATCATTTTTGAGGATGATAAGAAAGACCAACTGTTAGAAGGGAATATCAGCAAGCTTTTTATCAAAAAAGAAGACAAGCAGAAATATTTTGATTACCTGGAATCTAATTTCCAACATATCATGTCTGATAAAAATATTTCCTACGATGAGAAGGCAACTATTGTACATAGTACTGCCATAAACCTGATGAAGGACCTCTATATAGCTCCGAGAACAGGAACCATTGAAAGAACCAAGACGTATGCCTACAACATGGTTGATTACATTATTAGAGATAGTGTGGCTGCGAAAAGCCTGATGAAGATAGCAGTACACGAATACTATACCTATACACACTCTGTGAATGTTGCGGCCGTGGGGACATTATTTGCACAGAGCATTGGTTTTAAAGAGAACGAATTAAAGAGCTTTTGTTCAGGCGTACTCCTTCACGATATTGGCAAGACCAGGATTAGTCCTGATATTCTTACTAAAAAGGGGGAATTGACAAAAGAAGAATTTGATAAGGTAAAAGAGCATCCTCGATTGGGAGTGGAAATCCTGAAAGAATCCGGAGTTGATTCGATAAATGAACAAATAATAACACTACAACATCATGAGAACTATGATGGCAGTGGTTATCCACATGGGCTTAAAAAGAGCGAAATTCATCATAGTGGTAAGGTCTCACGCATAATAGATGTATATGATGCGTTAACTACGGACAGGTCGTATGCAAAAGAAGTCAGGCCATTTGCCGCACTTGCATTAATGAAGAAAGAGATGTCTAATTGCTTTGACAAAGAGATATTTCAGGATTTTATACGCTTTTTAGGGCCTTACGATCCACGTGGAAAGCCAAGGAAGGGTGACGTAATACAGGAATAAATAGTATTTTAAAGCCTAAGGCAGAATGAACTCTTTACAAGAGATTCTAAAAGTTTGAGCGAAAGTCATTTTGGATACACCCGCCAAACAAGAGGCTGTGTCATAATCAAACGACAAAAGAGGATACCAGTGGTTCTTCTTTAAAAAGAAAAACAATTAAGCCCATGAAGCCTATATCAAACTGTTTTCTTGTGAAGTACGATTATTTTCATGGATAATCATAAGCAAGAAGATCTCCTCACTTATACAGTACAGAGCCGTCCTATGAATCTCTTAACACCACCAAACAATGTGATCATTCGCGCAATGTTAAAACAGGTAGCGGCAATAGATAATTCTGCTTGCACGCCTTCTCTTCCGCGTAAAAGAAAGTTCGTTATCCCAAGGTTTCTCTTTATGTGACCAAACGGATGTTCAACACGCGACTTTCGTCGTTTATAGACCTCCTGTGACTCTGACTGCTCGTATTGTCGTTCAAGCTTCTCTCTAACTTCTTCCTGCAATAATCTAACAATCTTTCTTCCACTCCGGGCATTGGTACATTCTCCAAAATTACTGCACTGCCTGCAAATGTCAGCATCTCTTATTTGATATGCTACACTTCTGCCTCCTTCATGTATCCTGCTATAAACAAGTTTATGTCCTTCCGGGCAATAATAACAATCCTGATCTTTATCATAGATAAACTTGTCCTTACTAAAAGGGTTATCCTCCGGATTACGCAATGCCTGACGCTGCGATGGAACAATTACCATTGTTCCTCTTCGATCTATTCTCTCCAGTTCTTTCGTATTTGCATATCCAGCATCTCCACAACAAATCTCGCACTCCCTGCCCGTAACCTCCTCTGCCTGTGTTATCTGATTTGAAAATTGGTTTCTATCATTTACGTCACTTACTACCTCCGCATGGGCAATAAGACCATGTTTATCATCCACTACACTCTGTACATTATAGCTTGCATGTGTGCCCTGTATACTTCCCATCATGGCACTCTCCGGATCTGTCTGGTTTATAGTCTTTGATGATTTACCTTGTTCTTCCTCTTCTTTAAAGCGATTCAGGATCTCTTGTATTCTGGCTCTATATGACTTATTATTAACAAGCTCCTTCTTCATCTTTACCAGAGATTCACTAGCGTTTTCTTCCTGGTCTATACGTTCACATTCCTCAAAAAGCTTATCTATGTTCTGATCTATTTCTAACAACTTTCTCTCATATTCATTCATGGTATAGTTTCTGCCTCGTCCGGCATTTGCCCTGATCTTTGTACCATCTACAAATAATACATTGCCTTCTATCAAATCCAATTCTATACACATACGTACACACTTCTTCAGTACCCCTTTTAACGCCTTCTTATTCTTGCGACGAAATTCTGATACCGTCTTATAATCCGGCTTCAGTCCTCCCATTAGCCATATGAAAGACAAATTATGATGTATTGCCCGTTCCAGCTTACGGCAACTCTTCCAGCCGTAGGAATATCCATATACAAATAATTTGAGCATAGCCTTCGGGTCATACTCAGCATTGCCAACCTTATGCAAATTAATTTCAATACCGAGATCTTCTAAATCAAGCGTCTCTATAAATGCGTCATATGCTCTTACAGGGTCTTCTTCACTAACATATTCCTCTATGCTTTTAGGCAATACAGCCATTTGATTGCGATTACCATATCTATATGCCATTGACATACATCCTTGGGGTATATTATACTAAACTCTTCTACGCTATACTACGTTTTCTATCTTTCTTATCACTTAATTATGACACAGTCTGCGGTTTGGCGGGCTTGCCCGACGGTTTGTTTGGCGGGTTTACCCGACCAGTTTGTCGGGGCTATGATTATGATTATCTCAATAGATGGGCCCTTTTGTTCCTGATAGATATCGATTACTACTTGATTACCTCAAGTACCCCTTCCATTCCTTTATTCCTATGGCTCTTGAAAAAGAAGAGTTTTTTATCACAGTAGAAGATAAATTTGCCGGTTTTGACAGGAGTAAATCTGATAATCTTTGGTTCTGTTTTCAGTGACTCAGAAAAATCAATGCCTGCCTCAGGGGCCTTTATTACTATACTATGCGGTACCAGAAACTTAGCATCCTTTTTAACCACCAATTCTACAGGCACATTGACTTCTACTATTATGTGGTTGGGATCAAAGTAGTAACCCCCTCCAACAATCTCTATCCGCTGTATGCCATCATTACCTGTGACAGCCTTGTATACCTTTCCTTGTCCGTTCGCCCCATTTACAGAATATACACCCAGAATAATTATTAAAAGGAACAAAGGTTTTAAATAACGCATATTTACCCCCTTTTCATGTAAATATATATGTGATTCTGTCACTCAACCATTTATACATGTGTGGTTTTCTTCCCATACCTTATAACAAGAGAAGATGCTCGATGCCAGGTTATTGTCAATCTGATTTTATGAAGATTCCTATATAATCAAGGCAAGTGGCCTTTGCTCGTAATATACTTATTGACACAAAGATATTGTCTTTGTAATTTACACATTGATGTTTATAAGTCTCTGTCTTTGCAGTATCTCACCGTCAGGGAAAGTACAGATACGACGGTTAAACCGTTCGGATTGTCAATCCTGATAATGTTTCTTTTAAATGTATCAAAAGCAATTTTTATAAATATTTTTGAGTGAATTCGAGGCAGATAAAATGACAAAGATTGAGTTCTTTACTTCAGAAAGCGTGACGGAAGGCCACCCTGATAAAATTTGTGACCAGATAAGCGATGCAATATTAGACGCGTTATTGAAGCAGGACAAAAATGCAAGGTGTGCTACAGAATGTTTGACAACTACAGGACTCGTAATAGTTGCAGGAGAAATTTCAACAACAGGTTATGTTGAAATCCAGGATATTGTAAGAAATACCCTCAAAGAAATTGGATATACTAACCCTGAATTCGGGATTGATTGTGATGATGCCGGTGTTATGGTAAGTATTCATGGCCAAAGCCCGGATATTGCGCAGGGAGTTGCTAAAAGAAATGGTAGGGAACAAGGCGCTGGTGATCAGGGTATGATGTACGGATTTGCCTCCAATGAAACTGAGGAGCTAATGCCATTACCGATAACAATAGCACATAAGCTGGCAATGCGCCTTGCTTATGTCAGAAAAGAGGGAATTTTAAAAGACCTCGGTCCTGATGGAAAGAGTCAGGTCTCAGTGGAATACCATGATGGAAAGCCTGTAAGATTAAGTACTGTTGTTATAGCACAGCAGCATACTGACGGGACTACGGAAGAAAGTTTAAGGAAGGGCATTATCGAGCATGTCATCAGGCCTGTTTGCAGTAATTTGTTGGATGATAAGACAAAGATTCTCATAAATGCTACGGGAAAGTTTGTAATAGGCGGCCCTGAAGGCGATACCGGATTAACCGGCAGGAAAATAATGGTAGACACCTACGGAGGCATGGGCAGGCATGGTGGAGGATCTTTTTCCGGAAAAGATCCGAGCAAGGTTGACAGATCAGGCACATACGCTGCAAGATGGATTGCGAAAAACATCGTTGCGGCAGGTCTGGCTGATAAGTGTGAAATCCAGATAAGCTACGCAATTGGAGTCCCTGAACCGACATCTATAAATGTGGATACTTCAGGCACAAACAAGATACCTGAAGAAAAGATTGTGGAGCTTGTCAAAAAGCATTTTAAACTTAATCCCGGGGAAATTATCAAAAGGCTTGACTTGTTGAGGCCTATCTACAAAAAAACTGCAGCTTATGGGCATTTTGGGAGAAATGATCCGGATTTCACATGGGAAAAGACAGATATGGCAGATACTCTCAGGAAGGAAGCTGGATTGTAAAGAAAGACCTCTGTTTCCGGTTAAAGCAAGGATTGATTTATCTTTTCATACTCCGGAAAGAGAATGTCTTCTTCGTTCCTTATCCTTTTACCAAGGGCTGCTAAAAGGTTTTCAAGCTCTTTTGGAAACTCCTTTCCTGAAACTCCTCTAGAATATTTATCAAAGAATTCTAGCGCAACTCTTGAGACATCCATCATACCAACTGCTAATAAATCTAATATACTTTCCAGCTGCTTATTAATTTCCGCTTCTTTTCTGAGAACCGGATAAAATTGCTCTTCCTCCTTTTTGATATGTGCCAGCAAACTCTCTTTTATAGACATGAGTTTGGCCTGTCCTTCCTTCGAAGGAATACCGAGTTCTTTAACTTCATTGAGCATGGCAATGATTTCCGCATGCTCTCCCTTAAGCTCTTCAATCAGTGCTGACATTTCCTTCTCCTCTCCCTACGGGTTACCGGTGGAGTGCACCTGATATTATAGGGCTTGATTAATACCAAGGCAATCCATAATTTGTTGATTGCCTGTAAAGCATTAACTCCGAATCTGTTCTAATCACAAATCAAGGTCTGACCCGGAACGATTGTCACATTTCATAAGAAGATCAAAACCATGCATGCTGTCAGTGCTGATGTTATTATGAGAGCATAGATTCCGGCAACAACATCGTCGAGCATAATCCCAAGGCCACCGGGAACGTTCTTGTCTACATAGTTAATAGGCCATGGTTTCCATATATCATATATACGGAAAGCAAGAAATGCTACTGCTGCTATGGGGGCAAAAACCCAAAAGGAAAGATTGGGGCCGAAATAGTGATTTAGAAAAGGTAAAGGGAGCAGGGCTATCCATTGGCCTACTACTTCATCGACTACAATAAATCCGGGGTCTTTCTTTTGGGCACTTCCCTCAACTTTGTTTGATGCCCACGTACCAATAGGAAACAGGGCAACGGTTGCAATGATTAGAACATAGGGAGCGGAATATACAGAAATTATATATGCAAAAGGAAACGCCGCCAGACTCCCCCATGTTCCGGGAGCTATTGGTAGCAGCCCTGAGCCAAACCATGTGGCTATAATCCAGTCAATTTTAAGTATTTGTTTATTCATTTACCTGACAGTGGAATCCCTAATTGGTTGATTGCCTGTAAAGATTTACTAAAGGTGATATATACGCTGATATTTCTTTTTAAGCAAGGATTGATTTGTATTGTATGAAGTGGTTCTATTTCGAATCTAGCTTTGCTTTTTTTGCAAGACTCAGACTAGTTTCTACTAATTTTGTGTGTGGGTGATCATTACCCAATCTCACCCGGCAAACTGATAGTGACTTCTCATAATACTCAATCGCCTTGTCGTATTCACCCTTTGCATACCAAGCCGACCCCAGGTTGCTCCAACGAATAGCAACATCTGGATGATCTTCACCAATGGTCTTTAAATCAGACTTTAGCGCCTTCTCTAAATACTCAATCGCCTTGTCATATCCACCTTTTTCTATCCAGGCTTCTCCCATGTTGTTCCTATAAGTAGCAACTTTTGAATGATCTTCACCAAAGGTCTTTATATCAGACTTTAGCGCCTTCTCATAATACTCAATCGCCTTGTCGTATTCACCCTTTGCCTTCCAGGCCCCTCCCAGGTTGTTCCAATAAGTAGCAACATTTGGATGATCTTCTCCAAAGGTCCTTGAATCAGACTTCAGCGCCTTCTCATAATACTCAATCGCCTTGTCGTATTGAGCTAATGTGTGGAATGTATAACCTGCCTCATTTAAATAGGATGTGTTATTGGGAGCAAGTCTTACGGCGTCCAGATAAGCTTTCAGTGCTTTCGAGAAATCCAATTCAACAAAATATACATTGCCAAGATTATAGGCTGTTTTGGCAAGTTTACCTTGTTCCTCCTTTTGTAGTGTTTCGAAGAGCGTTCTGGCTTTTTCATATTTACCATTCTTGAAAGCAATTAGGGCATCTTCAGTACGCTTATCTTTCGTTATACGTGAACGTTCTTCCAGTTCTTTTTCGAGAGATTGGATTTTGTCTTTTAACTCATTTACGAGTTGTGGGTCTGCTTCGTAACCCTCTTTTAATAACTTAATTATAGTTTCCGTATTTTGAAAAGTTCTTACCTTCTTTTTATCCGGAAGTTGAATACCAAAGTATCCTAATATTCCCAAAATCACACCTATTACACAAATTATTACCCATACTTTTTTAGTCATTTTATTTTCTTGATAATTAGGGCAAACGAACGGCGAACGGGGTCACACACGAACGGGGTCTGGTCTTTAATCTTGATATTGTTCAATCTCGTAAAAGATTAACACCTGCTATTGTAAATGTATGTGAAAATCTTACTCGTATAAACAAGTAAGACTATCTTTTTGAAGATATTTAAAATGTGGTAAAAGTGAATTGTAGCAAATTGATGATTGAGGGATTCTCGCCAAACAAACCGGTGGGCAGGGAAGAATTTAAGTATTAAGGAATTCCTGTCTGCCGACAGGCAGGAAAGAACTAATGAATTATCCCTGAATCACTTCTTCTTTCGTTAACCATGCTGCATATTGTTGATTATTATAAAAGAGTGGGGGTGTTTTGCAATATAAAAGATATTTAACCACGGAATAGCACGCCTGCCCGCCAGTTTGTTAGGCGGGAAAAATCACGAAAAAAAAGACACTAATTGCACGAATTGACACTAAAAGAGAAAAACAAATAGATTACTCACGCAAAGCCGCGAAGAACGCAGAGAAAAAAGGCAAGAGAGCTTGTTGCCCGCCCGGATGAATATCTGCCAGACAAATGGCAAGTGGGCGTTAGGACGGGTGTAAAAGCTATTTATTCTCTAGTTCAATATCTATTAAGATTTTGAGTTTCCTGATATCGTCTTTATCATGTTGTCTGTTTGTCACTTCTTTCATCTTTATCAGATCTTCTTTTGAAACTACAGGATAATTTGTGTCCTTTACTGCAAAGATCTTTTTCTTTGCATCACCATATTTAACAGGAGAATCAATGACCAAATCAACTTCTTCGGTACCACGATAAAAGTTAAGTGCCTTCATATTTTTATTTTTTATCCAATCGTTTCTCGTATTAGAGTCAGCTAATCCCATAGGATCAACCGGGATCTTACAAACGAAACCTGATTCCGTTAATGTTGTAACGGCTTTTGCAAGGTTATTGTCTTCCAACTCTAAAACAATATCCAGATCAGCCGTCATACGAATATGACCGTGAAGATTTACCGCTACTCCACCAACGACAGCATATTTTACACCTGCACTGTTGAACTTCCTAATAATTTCCTCGTAGAACATTTGCACCTTCTCTGGTTGCCTTGTTAAAGCGATTAGCCTCTTCCAGCCAATTCAGGATCTGTTCTGGTGTCCATGTAAGATTATGCCTCAGTTTTGCTCCTTCAGACTCCCAGCCACCAAAATCAATAATATTCCCTTCACTATCATACTTTATAGATGAATCAGCCTTCTTAGCTTTTGACGTGATACCATCGTTACTCATTCTATAGATCCTCCTTTTAAATAATTATGAAGAAGAAACCAAGCCTCCCCTTAACTGCATATTAGAATGTGGTAAAAGTGATCTGTAACTGCCTTATAGACTTGGCATTATAAAAGAGTGGGGGTGTTTTGCAAGACAAAAGCGCTTCCTCACGCAAAGCCGCAAAGATCGCAAAGGAAAGACAAAAATATGGGGGAAAAGGCGAAAGACATTGGACGCGGATTAACGCAGATAAACGCTGAGGTGCGCTTAGTCAAAAAAAAGTCTTTTGTCAGCTTCTGGTTACATTGGAAAGGAGTTTCGGTGGAAAGGAAACGAGTGGATGACCACAATCTCTTTCTTTCGTCTTAAGATCTTTGCAAATTGCCTTTAAATCATAATTAAATTTAGATGCATGAGCATCTCTAATCTCTCTGACTTCTTCCACTATTGGATCTTTCTTCATTTTAATTCTCCCATTAATTCTTCAGGTGAACAGATTACGGGGCATTCATATCCCTGTGACTCGATAGATCTAATTATTCCATTCTTTAATACTGCATTGTTAATATGATTAAAATTCCAAGTCAAAAGGAAATCCATTGCATTGATTGCTGCTATAGCAATATGCAATGCATCTTCGGCATATTTTCTTGGGATTATGTTGGAATTTATCAATTCTTCTGCCAAGACCTCCGATTTATCTGTAATCCTTAGTACAGGTATTCCCGAAAGGGCCTCTAGCCGTTTCTCTGCTGCAGAAGGATCCCCGCCTTTGACTTCCTCTAAAACAAGCAAAGAAATATTAAGGTCAAATTGCCATCTGCTTTCTTCCCACCATTCACGAGTTATTTGTTGACGACCGGCTATAACCAAGTCACTACTTTGTTTTCCAGTATAATAGCTGATAACACTTGTTTCAATATATACTTTTGGCTTCATTTAAATCATTTCAGACGCTTTCGAACTTTGGCAGCATGTGCAAATTTTGTACATACTGTTTTTCTGTCTAACTCCTTGGCATTATAAAAGAGTGGGGGTGTTTTGCAAGACAAAAGAGAAGAACCAAGATTGAGGAATTAAGGGATTTAAGAATTTCCGCCTAACAGGCTGGCGGACAGGTAGGGATTGGTACTAAGGAAAGGAACCGTTCAAACAGCGCGTCGGACAAGAAGGAAAGACTGTTCACCGCAAAGACGCGAAGAGCGCAAAGAAAAAAGGTAAGAAGGTTGACGATTTAGGATTTATGGTTTACGAATATCTAATGACAAATAACGAATGACTATTTACAAATGACTAATTTGGACACGAATTTCACGAATTAACACAAAGAGACAGAAGGCGAAAGACATTGGACGCGGATAGACACACCCTCCAAACAAACCGGCGGGCAGGGATAAACGCTGATCTTGTTAATTCTGTCTAAAGAATAACAAATAACTAATTTAGATACCAAACACATACAATAGTCGTATAATAAAGTTAGAGGTTGGGCACTTATTAGGTGCGCAAGTTTGCACCTGACTTTGTTAACACTTCCCCAAAAAGCAGGTGTTTAAATAAGCTTGCGCACCTGTTTTTTATAACAAATACACCTCGTAGGTGTAGGAAGGACAAAAGAATGCTTTGATCGTCATCAGCCACTTACCAGCTCTACTACCAGTTTCTGCCTTCCAAATTCCAATGCTTTCCTGTGAGTGGGGAACCAGACGTCAATATGTTTCCCCTTTATGGCTCCGCCCACATCATCGGCCCTGAAGATGGTTTTGGGGAAGCCTTCAATCCTTAACCTGCTGCCAAGCGCTATAAGCCTTCTGTCTACGGCTACAGTCCCCCACCCTGCTTTTCTGCCTGACGCCGTAATGCCATACCACTTGCTCGACGGGTCTTTGTTACAGCACTTCTTACATGAACAGTATGCTGTGGCAGTAAAGACTTCTGCCTGCAGACTGTTTACAAAGGTCATGCTCAACAGGGATATAATCATTACTACGGTAAAAGATAATACAGCCTTCCGGATGCGTGTAAAAACATTCCTCTTATTAATCTTCATTTCTCTTCACCTCTCTGCCCTTTCTGCCCCCCCCCTACACGGGATCATAAGTTAGAAATATTACAATTACCTCAACGCTTTCAACCAGTTCATTATCAGAACTGAGACAGTATTATGCATAACCACTCCCCCAAATAATGTCCTACTGGAATTTTTTTTAAATTAAACACTGAGGGAAGAAGAAAGACATGGGACGCAGATATGCACACCCACCTAACAAACCGGCGGGCAGGGATAAACGCTGATGTCAAAAGCAAAGAAAAGCCAAAAGTCCTTCCTCACACACCCGTCCGAACGGATTCATCCGGACGGAAAGACACAAAGGGCACAGAGAAAAAAGGAAAGAAGATTAACGATTAACGAATAACAAATGACTAATTTAGATGCAGATAGACATAGAAGTTAAAATCGAGAAGCTGGCCGCTCGAGGCGCCCCTTTCGCATTCTGTAAAATAAATAGGTTGATAGGAAATGAATAGAATGTATTATTAGCTATTAACTCAATAAAAATTATATCAGGCTTCTTTATTGAATCTTCAAATTCAAGATCAGGAGGTATTCATGTACGAAAAAAGTATAGCACCACTGAACAAAGCTGTGGCTGATGAATTAAGTGGAGTACATCAATATATGTATTTCCATTTCCATTGTAGTGATCAAGGATTTGATCTGCTTGCAAATCTTTTCAGAAAAACAGCAATAGAAGAAATGCTGCATATTGAAGGCCTTGCGGATAGGATCCTTTTTCTCAAAGGCGATGTGGAAATACAGGCGGCTACCGAGACACAGAAGATTCACGATGTTACAGACATGCTGATGCTGGCAAGATCAATGGAAGAGCAAAGTACCAAAGACTATAATGAGATGGCAATGGAATGCGGTTCATATGCTGATTCTGCTTCCAGGAAGCTTCTCGAGGAACTCGTCCTGGATGAAGAACGTCACTTCAGCGTGTTTGACACAGAATTGGGCAACTTGAAAAAATTTGGTGAGCAGTATTTAGCTTTACAATCCATTGAGCGAAGCAAGATAATATCAACGCAAACCGGAGTGAACCCGACAAATCTATAAGAATACAACCTTTGTTTAAGAAAAATTAATAAATTTTCTCAGGAGGGAAAAATGCCTATTTACGATGACATTCTCGCTACAATCGGAAGAACACCCGTTGTAAGAATAAATAAGATACCTGACGAGAAGTGCGCAAATATTTTTGCAAAGTTAGAGATGTTCAACCCTGCCGGCAGTGTAAAAGACCGTATCGGCCTTGCAATGATACTGGATGCGGAGAAGAAGGGTTTGCTGAAGCCGGGAGACACATTAGTAGAACCTACATCCGGCAATACAGGGATTTCACTAATCATGGTAGCTGCCGTTAGAGGGTACAAGGCTGTATTTACAATGCCGGAGACTATGAGTCTCGAAAGGCGCGCCCTTCTCAGATATTTTGGAGCCGAAATTGTCCTGACCGAAGGATCAAAAGGTATGAAAGGCGCCCTTGAAAAGGCGGAAGAGCTTGTTAAAGAAAAAGGGTATTTCCAGCCCCAGCAATTTGAAAATCAGGCCAATCTGCAAATTCATCGTGAAACAACCGGCCCTGAAATAGTTGAAGATTTCAAGGGGAAAGACTTACATTATTTTGTAGTAGGTGTTGGAACCGGTGGTACTATAAGCGGAGCCGGTGAGGTACTGAAGGAAAATTTCAAAGACATAAAGAATATAGCGGTAGAACCGACTGAGTCTCCAGTCCTGTCCGGAGGCGATCCGGGACCTCATAAAATTCAGGGAATCGGGGCAGGGTTCGTACCCGGTATTTACAATGAGGACGTGGTTGACGAGGTGAAACAGGTTTCCGGAGATGAATCATTCAGCATGGCAAAACGTCTTGCAAAAGAAGAAGGCATTTTCTGCGGTATTTCTTCCGGTGCAAATATGCATGTAGCGTTACAGATTGCCAGAGATACGGGGCCTGACAAAAATGTCCTGGTAGTACTACCAGACACCGGAGAGCGTTATATATCTACTGATTTATTTAAAGATGTTGAAAAGTAAAAAATGAATAATCCTATAAACAGCAAGAAAAACGAGTCCCGTTTGAGCCATATTACAACCTCGATTAGAGAATCTTACGAGAAGCACGGCGGCATTAAACATCTGGAAGAACCCTGCCTCCCATCTAAAAAGGAGGTTGGGAAGCTGGTAAAATTATTATCGACAATCATGTTCCCGGGTTTTTACGAGGAAGCAACCAGCGACAATAACCATCTTGAGGGATACCTTCTGGCCCAATGTTCCAGCGCTCTGGAATGTTTGTCTGATTTAATACAAAAGAGTTTAAGACACGAATGTAAGGATGGTATTGACTGTCTCCGTACAGAGGGAGAGTGCTGGGATAACGCTGTTGAAATTTCATATCTTTTACTTGAAAACGTTCCTGAAATCAGAGAAGTAATGAATCAGGACATCAAGGCCGCATATGACGGAGACCCTGCTGCAACCAGTTATTATGAGATAGTACTGAGCTATCCATCCGTTCGGGCAATATTAGTTTATCGTTTAGCACATTTTCTGGAATTGCAGAAGGTGCCTTATATACCCAGGATGATGACTGAATTCATTCATGAGAAGACAGGAATAGACATTCACCCCGGAGCAGAAATAGGGCCGGGGTTTTTTATTGACCATGGAACCGGCGTGGTAATCGGATGCACGTCTGTACTTGGTAAGAATATAAAATTCTACCAGCATGTCACCCTTGGAGCCCTTAGTTTGTCTAATGTTGATAAAATCAGAAAGGCAAAGAAAAAGAGGCACCCTACAGTCGAGGACGATGTTATCATTTACGCAGGATCTACAATCCTTGGAGGTAGGACGGTTATTCAAAAAGGCTCAGTAATAGGTGGAAATGTATGGCTGACTCGATCGGTTCCGCCATATACTACGGTAACGTTTGATTCACCTTATCTCATCTTTAGACATAAAGACAAGAAGGTTGAGAAATATGTAGTAGATTATCAGATTTGAAGTTCAAGCAAATCAATCAGCAACTATCTTTTATATTTACAAAACAGCATGAACGTCTCTGCAATTTTCAAAAGATACTCATCTATCGGACAACACCTTTTTATTTTCATAAAGAACAACCCCTACGCGATTAATATGTTTTATCAGTTCAGGTTCATCTATTTTTTCGTAATGAACAATATCGAAGTAGTAAGGTAATGGTTTCTCTTCATTTAAAATATAAGAGAGATGAGTTACTGTGCTATGCGTTATAAGATTTCTATCTGTTAAAGCGTCTATCCATGTGTGACCTGCGGTGATGATGTTTGCCTGAAATGCCTGCTTAATCGCATCTCTCGGGCTTTTAACCGTGAAGCCCTCTTCCTCTTCGTAGTCTTTTAGTAACTTCCATGCCAACTCAAATGTCATTTCAAAAAACTGAATCAAGCCTGCCCGTTCTGCCACAGATGGGTTTTTGATTTGTAACGTCTCTTGTAAAAGCAAAAATGTTTTTTCGAAGTTCTGAAACCTTTGAATCCATCTGATGTCTTGATTTTCCATAGTTATTAAACCTCTGGTTTTCGCAAGAAACGAACTTGGATGTTAAAGCAATATAATAATTGAGTCAAGATAAAATAGCAATTATCACCTTTTTATATGTTTTCTTACTAACACCGAATAGTTCATAAATTACTCGTTTAAGCTTTTCTCAGATGTTCATCCATTCCCTTTTATTATGTATTCTTGCTTCCCTTACCTGAGTGCGGGCGAAATGGTCTCTTTCCCTTACGGCGGGTTCTTTGCTTTTGATGTGTGCTGTCTTTTTTAAACGGATCTTCTCCGATCCAGCAAGGAGTAATCTTTTTTTTGTGAATAAGTTCGCGAAGGTTTGGAATGTCATTTTTAGTTATAAAGGTAAAAGCCTTTCCCTTTCTCCCCATGCGTCCGGTACGTCCGGTACGATGTGTATACTGCTCAGTGCCTCTGGGATAATTCCAATTAATCACATGCGAAACATGTG
>JACZYU010000174.1 GCA_022570935.1 Planctomycetota bacterium
AACCCTACCCGCGGTAGGCAGGGAAGATATTAAGCTGTATCTCGTAGAGATACAGCTTCTACAAAGCCAAAAGGAGGTCTCAAATGGAACCAAGAAAAAGCTACAAGAAAATCAATGATTCAAAAGACAAAAGAACGTTTACGAATCGTCCTTGAAAGCCTTCAACCGGGAGTTAACAAGTCAGAGTTCTGTCGTAAAGAAGGTATTTACATCCAACAGTTAGTGCTCTGGACTCAAGACGCACTTAAAGGTGCTCAAGAAAGCCTGGTACGAAGATGCCTAAATTTTTCAGAGAAGGTGTATTTCAGGATATTTTCCCCGGGACTCTTGAGGAACAGGCTGTGGCATTAAAGGACTTACTGATGAATCTTCCGGAGGAGATGCTTAAACAACAAGCAGATGAGCCGGAGCCGGAAGAGGAAGAATAGTTATTCCTTGATTACTGAATTAAAGATTTTTTAAGATAAAGACAAATTATATTTGAAAAGGTCAAATTTATTTGTTATAAAGTGGAGCTTTATTGTCTAGCGGTCAAGTCAAGAATGCAAAAGTTACGGTAGATTTAAATTATTAAATACTTATGTAAACAGATAGAATTTCTTAGTAACATAAAAAGATTTAACACAAATACAGGAGGCGTAAGAAATGAAGAAATTTGCAGATCGTTATAATATGTGTTTTTTGGCGGTAGCTATGCTTTCGCTGGTTTTGCTTTTTGGTAATCCCGGGAACATACTGGCTGCGTATGAGGAAGGTGATGTGTCTGACGGTGGAACAATAACAGGCACTGTGAAACTTGCAGGCGATGTACCGGCAGCAAAAACGTTAAAAGTAGACAAGGATCCGGCGACATGCGGGCATGATGATATTCCATCAGAGGTTCTAATAGTTTCTGGTGATGGAGCTTTAAAGAATGCTGTAGTCTCAATCATAAATATATCAAAAGGAAAAAAGTTTGAAGGGGGAACTGCAACAATCGATCAGAAGGATTGCGTCTTTATTCCTCATGTTGCTATGGTTCCTCCTGGAAGCACCATTGAACTGCTTAACAGTGATGATGTAATGCATAACATTCATTCGTGGTCAATGAAGAATACGGCATTTAACGAAGGAGTTGCCGGCCATGGAAAGCTGCCTAAGACTTTTGAATTTCCTGAGACTATTAAGATAACCTGCGATGTGCATAAGTGGATGACTGCATGGTTGATTGTACAGGCGAATCCATATTATGTTCTTACAGGCGCAGATGGAAAATTTAAGCTTGAAGGCGTACCTGCCGGTACTTATATCGTTCAGGCATGGCAGGAATCCCTAGGGAAAACTACACAGGAAGTTACCGTAAGTGCCGGTGGAGAAGCCAAGGCCGATTTTGAACTGAAAAAGAAGGCAAAGAAGAAAAGAAAAAGAAGAAAGAAGGAAAAATGAAAATTTGACTGGATTCCCGCCAGGGCGGACGAGGACGCCTTCCGAAAGGAAGGCTCCTGCTCTCACCCGCCTGAATGAATACCCGCCAGGCCAAACCGTTCGTCAGCCCGACGTAGCATTCTGGCGGGGACGGAAAGGGCAGGCAGGGAATCAAATTTTAGTATATAACATGTTAAAGAATGGATAATATAAAACCTTTCATAGATTTTACGTCCAAAAAGCTTCAGTTAAGGATTGTACTTACGCTTTTCCTGGCCATTTTCTTTATAGCACTGGCCACTGGTGTAGGTATAGCTCAAGAGAATGCAGAAACTGCAAAAACTACCGAAGCTACAGCAGAAGCAGCCGCAGAGTCAGAACCAGAGCCTTATGAAGTTGTAGATTACAGGAATTTCTTTGGGATTGATGGCCGGCTGGTTATCTGGATAATTTCTCAATTGCATCTCCTGTTTGCTGCCTTTGTATTAGCAGTGCCGCTCTTTGTCGTTATTATTGAGATGATCGGTGTGAAGAGCGGTGATATAAGGTTTGACAATTTAGCACGCGAATTTACAAAGCTTCTGTCTGCTGCATTTGCAACAACGGCCGCATTGGGCGGCCTGCTGGCGTTTGCTCTGTATGGCCTTTATCCTGCCTTTATGCGCTATATGACGGATGTCTTCCATCCTTTCATGTTCATATATGCGCTTTGTTTCTTTGGAGAGGTATTTTTTCTTTATGCATACTATTACTCGTGGGACTTGCTTTCCGGGACGCCTAAGGCGAAGTGGCTTCATATATCATTGGGTATAATGCTGAACCTTTTCGGGACTGCTTTAATGATGCTGGCTAATTCATGGGTAACTTTTATGATGGCGCCAGGCGGTATTAATATGGAAACCGGTACGGTAACAAGTCTTTATCATGCATTCTATAATTTCCTATGGATGCCTATTAATATTCACCGTTTCATTGCCAATGTTGCCTTTGGAGGTTTTGTAGTAGGTGCTTATGCTGCTGTTAAATTCATGGGGTCGAAAACTGATAAAGAAAGAGCACATTATGATTGGATGGGATATATAGGTAATTTTATAGGTCTGGCGGCCTTGATACCTCTCCCGTTTGCCGGATATTATCTTGGAAGAGAAATTTATGTGCCAGCCCTGTTATGGGAAACATAATGATGGGTGGCGCTTTTTCCTGGACATTCATAATCCAGGCTATTCTTATCGGAATGTTATTTATTGGTGGAAATTATTATTTATGGAATGGTATGAGCAGGATAAAGGGCGCTGAACGATATACTCCTTATATCAAATACATAAACATAATAATCTTCTTCTGTTTTGCTGTCTGGCTGACACCGCATAACTTACCATTAAGTGGCGAGGAGAGAGCCCTTATTGGAGAGCAATACCATCCGTTCTCGAAATTCTTCGGTGTAATGGCTGCAAAGAATGCAGTGGTAAACCTCCTGATATTATCCACATTCTTCAGCTTCCTATTGTATAGAAGGGCCAATAAAGGCGAGACAATGCCGTTCTCAAGCCATGGTAGCACTGCAAGGATTACGCTGATTATAACTGCCGGTCTTGCAGTGATGTATCTGGCTTGGTATGCTCTGGGTCTCAGGGAAATAGATCTGGACGAAAACATAAAACAGTATTTGTCTCCTATTATTACATGTCTTGTTATCCAGATAGTCGCAATTGTTATTGCCATCCTTCTTACATTTGCAAATAAGGGTAAATTTGCGCAAGCCTTCTTGTTTGCCGTAACTATTAGTATGGCCGTAATTTATTTCTGGTATTATGGGTTTGTAGTTATGGAAAAGGCAAACCTGGTCTTAAGATATCTGTCTGTTGCACAGGTTTCGATAGTAATAAGCTGTTTGATTGTTAATACTGTAATAGATGTCTTCCTCTTTAAAAATGCTAAAGAAATAGGTGGTATACAATGGGGAAAAATCCCGCACAGGTCACAATATGCCCTGCTGCTTCTTTGTGTAGCCATTGTGACTCTTATGGGATTGATGGGTTTTATCCGTTCAGGTTTAAGAATGAACTGGCATATTTACGGGTTTATGCAGGATACTTCTGCAGGTGCATTTACCCCGAGTATTGCTTATATGGGTTGGACTGTTGGCTTGATTGTCATACTATTTCTGGCCCTTGTGTCCATAGTTTTCTGGCTTGCAGGCCTTGCTGATGAGAAGAAACATGCATAGGCTTTTGCCGGTGAATTTATAAATATAAAATTGTTGAATTTCCTGCGTCTAATAAATGTTGGAGAGATTATAAATAATGAGAAGTTTTTTAAACGCAGTAATATTTACAATGGCCGTCGTGGGGTTTTTTGTCTACGTATGTGTATACGTAACAAACCTTTCCAGCGGTGGCGATGGAGGAGGGGCTACTGGAATCAACCCTGAAGCGGGCGAAAAGATATTCTGGGGTGATGGTCAATGTCACACGTGTCATAGTATCGGTACATCCGGAAGCGCCACAAGAGGTCCTGACCAGGAAGGTCTTGCCTCAAGGGCAGAGGAGAGGGCAAAGGAGACAGGTTTGAATTCCGGTCTGGAATATATGGTTGAATCAATAGTGAACCCGTCTTCACATGTAGTAGAGGGTTATGATGATATAATGCCGAAGGTATATGATCCTCCGATCATGTTGGGTAGAGAAAAGATTCTGGCGGTACTTTCATATATGCAAACATTGGGAGGCGAGTCGGATATAGATGCGGTACTAAAGTTTAAGGATAGGATTCCTGATACATCAAAGACAAAGGTGGTGCCATGGGTACCTCCTATTGATGTTGATCCGAAGGAAGGAGAGTTGATCTTTTTTGATGATACGAGAGATGTTACATGTTCAAAATGTCATGTCATAAACGGAAAAGGTTCAAAAGTAGGGCCTGACCTCACTGGTATAGGCGCAGTGCAGACGCCTCAATACCTGATAGAGTCAGTCCTCAAGCCAAGTGCAGTAATTGTAAAGGGTTTTGAGACGATGTATCTGATGACGAATGATGGAATGGTCTATAACGGCCTCCTTGTGAGTCAGGATGAAGAAGAGGTGGTCTTGATGGTTGATGAAGAAGGTGTAATGGAGGAATACGTTTTTTACCCTGATGAGATTGCTCAGATGCAGAAACAGGAAGTCTCAATTATGCCGGGTAATCTTAGTGAAATGCTGACTACAAAAGAGTTTTATGGGATTATTTCGTTTCTTTTGAACCAGAAATAGAGTAACAAAGTTTGAAGTGTTTTAAGTGAACTCCTGCCTGCAGATAGGCAAGGAAAGTGCCT
>JACZYU010000039.1 GCA_022570935.1 Planctomycetota bacterium
TTTTTGGCAATTTTAGCCGCCCGTCCAGTTGATGGAATACGCCTGCTTTTTTCCAGGTCGCAAAGGCTTTGAGGGGTTATACCCAAAAATCTTGCAAACTCTTTTTGTGACATTCCCTTGCCTAGCCTGAAACTTCCAAGTGCGTTTCCGAATGTAAGAGGACCAAATTCATTTTCCAACTCTTTAATGCCGTAGTCTTTAGTATTCATGCTTGTTTATCTCCTCAATTGAAATTGTATTAATTCCTTCATATTTGTATTCTGTATAAAAGGCCCTATATGCTTTGGACAGTCTAATTGACCTTTGCCCTCTACGTTTTCCCTTCAATGGCTCGTCATGATATCCAGGGACTTTTCTTACTTCATTCATACCAAGCATTTCTACTTGCATTGCCCAACGTTGAAGGTTTCTTAAGATATGAGCAGGTAGTACCTTTAGAGTTTTTCTTACCTTTATAAAACTGACTTTGTCCATGAAGGCAATATACGTCATATTGACGTATATTGCAACATCTAATTAAAAAGAAACTGGGACAGGTGTTTAATCTTGAGAAATCGGGGGACACCGTATCTATTTAAATAACAGAGGTAAAGCGAATATCGAATAATGAACAAGGAATGTCAAATATCGAAGTTCAAAATCGGAATTCGCAAATCTTACAACTGGTGAGTGAAAGCCTGAAGGCATTCCGCTACAATCCTTAAATCCCTCAATTGCTTTTTTCATCTACAAATGGTAATGTGATCATCCAATACATTACAGATATCAGTGAAAACATTAAATGAGTACAATTCCTCCTGAGATACTTTTTCACAGAACCCGTTCCCTGTGGTTCGGGTTTACCCTTCCATACCGGGCTCTCCGCTTAATATTTATTAATAAATCTCTCTTATTCTGGAGTGCACTTCCATTGGTTTTGACGTTTATACTTTTTATATACGGAATAAGCCAGTTACAGGATTGGGCGGTTACGCTTCTTCAAGAAAGTGTCGCCAGGCTTGGTTTCGGCCCTGACAGTTGGATAGGCTGGTTCTTTATATTGTTTGGTAAGATGATATTGTGGATGGTTACGGCTTTGACATTTATCTTTATCAGCAGTATTGTGGCTTCCCCATTTAATGATATACTGGCAAAGAGATCCGAAAGGTTTACTGAGACTCCATTACCTCCGGTCACAAACAAATCCTTAAAACAGCATGTTCAGCTTATTGGAATTGATCTGTTTAAGACAATGACAGCATTACCTGCCGTTGTATTTGCCATATTGTTCTTCTGGGTACCGGTTGTAAACATATTTGCATTTATACTCGCCTTTTTGCTTGTCACTTTCCAGTATATCAGCTATCCACAGACCAGGAGGGGTATAGGTCTTAGAGAGGGAGCTAAATTCCTGTGGCATCACATTTATGCATGTTCCGGTTTTGGAGCGATATTATCTTTTCTTTTTGCTATTCCGTTTTTGTCAAGTTTTGTTCTGCCAATAGCGGTGGTTGGAGGTACGCTTCTGGTCGCAAGAGCGCCGGGCACATCAGAACTGTTCCGTTTGAAATGAGGGGAATTACGATTGCAGATTGTTGATTGTTGATTGATGATTGAAAAGAAGCAAAAACAAGAAACAAGAAGCCCTCCAAGCAATCGTCAATCGTCACTCATCAATCGTCAATCATATGGCTCAAGCAAGTACGTTGAGTGATAAAGCTCTTGTAAAGACCTCCTGTAGTTGATTTGTATCAGGATTTCCCTCTTGTCCTTGATCCGTATCAGACTCCTCTTTGAAACCCGTATCAAACTCCTCATTGACGTCCGTTTCAGTATCAGCTTGCATGGAAAGTTCTATTGCCCTGTCGCTAAGCTCTACTGAGTCAATATATCTATTTTGTATAGACGAAGCCTTTTCATCACCTTCTTTATAATCGTCTATAGCGAGAGTTTTTAATGATTCTTTAACTGCGACTGCCAGTTGTCCCATACCTGTTAAGTGCATAACCTTCGACTCCTTTTACAAATGCTTAAATAGTTTATTTCATCTTCACAACTCTATTTTATCTCAAGCTCCATGCCTTAGTTGTCAGGCGCTTTCTAAATGATCGCAACTATTGTACCATTACTTAACTAATTGTTTCCGATGTCTTCCCGGAAGCCTGTCTCATTTAGACTGTATTAGTAATCCTTTAATCCCTAAATCCTTCCCTGTCCGCCAGTTTGTTAGGCGGGAATGCCTTAATTCCTCAATCCCTGGCCAAGACCGCAGAGCGCCCGTCCGCCTCGGCGGAGATCGCACCCAGGCCAAGACCAAGTCTTTGCCTGGGCAGGCCAGGGCGAGCCCTCAATATAAATCTTTAATATTTTATTACCTGCCTCACATTATGAAATATATATTCATTTTTTAAACCAAAGTGTCTAATAATAAAACAGGGATAGAGTATTTCTTGACAAGCGTTCACGTCTAAATTAATCATTAGTCATTTGTTATTCATCATTCGTCAATCTTCTGGCCTTGCTTCCCCCCTACTCCGAACTAATAAAGCAGTCTCTTCCCTTTGCGTCTGCCCTGTGAAATCTGAAGTTATTTCACCGGGGTTCTTTGCGGCTGTGAATCTTGCTTCTTATTTCTTTTTTTGTTTTTAACTTCAGTGATTCTCCGTGTCTTTTCGTGGTTAAATATCTCTTTTTTCTTTTGCCTTTGACATCAGCGTTTATCTGCGTCCAATGTCTTTTGTCTTGCAAAACAACTCCACTCTTTTATAATAACTGGCAATAGGCAGCATGGTTAACGAAAGAAGAAGTGATTCAGGGGTAATTCATTAGTTCTTTAATTCCTTAATACTTAAATTCTTCAATCCCTCAATCATCAATTTGCTACAATTCACTTTTATCACATTCTAATTATCTTCAAGAATGTTATTCCTACTCATATACGGTTGAGTGTTTTACATAAAGGAGTGTGTGTTTTGTCTTCAAGAATAGTAACTCATGGCGGTGGCTCTCACATGGACGATCTGATCTCAGTTTGCATTGTGCTGGCAATGGACGACGGTATAAAATGCGTAGAGCGTCGGCCTGTGGAACCTGAAGAAATTGCCGATCCGACAGTATGGGTGTTGGATCAGGGGGGCGTTTACGATCCTGAAAACAGGAATTTTGACCATCACCAATTTCCGGCAGGTACAAGGAAATGTACATTAAGCCTCATTGCTGACCATTTTGACCTCAGGAATGATTTGGATGAAATGGTCTGGTTTCGAGTGCTTGTGCTTGATGATACCCTGGGTGCGATTAAAACTGCCGGAGAGCTGGACTGCAGTGCCACTTTACTGAAAGGCCTGCTGAATGGGCCGATAAACGAATTTGTCTTAGCCAGATTTGAACAGGCAAAGAAACTCGACTCAGATAATGAACTGGTAAAGCTCCTCTCTGCAATAGGCACTCATATAGTCACAAACATCAGGAACATGAAAGAGCGTATTCAGCTCCTTCGGGAAAAAGCTGAATTTGATGAAGTTAACGGCCTGAAAGTGCTTTTCTTCATGGAGGATGTACCTGATCCGAAATTGAGTATTGCTGCATATTTAAAAGAAACAGGTAAAAATGCAGGTGTTGTGGTCGTCAATAATACTCGTGAAAGTGGATGGTCGCTTAGCAGGATTGGCGATCACCCCCGGGTTGACTTTAGACGTATTAAAGGCGCTAATGAAGTGCTCTTCGTACATGCAAACGGTTTCGTCGCAAAAACCAGACGAATTGAGAAACCGGCAATCATTCGCCTTTTAGAGACTGCAATTGTATAATTTTATTTTTAAACAGATGGGGAAAGTCCTCGGCGCTTTTTGTCCGGGGAGCTTTTCAAGATCGCTTTTAATGCAACAATCAGATTGCTGGCGTCATGCCTGGTATAGGTTTTGAGCTCCCGGTTATGAAAATATTTGTGCATAAAATTCTGAAAATGGGCGTCATCCCACTGAAGCCTCTCTTTCAATTGCCGCAGATAATATTCCTGCCGCAGGGTTATTCCTTTGTTTGTCACTCGGAAATGGCGGGTTCTGACAAAATAACGCATCAGTTTATGAAACTGATTGTCGGTCAAATCCTTTGCGGATCGAACACCGGTGATTCGTTCAAGAATATTCCGGTACTCATCATCACTCATGGATAATTCCTTTTTAACAATGTGAATAACCGCCAGTTTTTTCTTATCCATTACAAAGTTGAAGGTTAATGGCTTTTGTGTTAACTGAGTTTTTTTGTTGCGCAAAACAACAAAATGCATTATATTCTGTATATTACTGTAGCTTACAGTACTATATATATCAAGTATTGTCTATACGTTAACGTTAATGTTAATGCCATGGCAAATGATTATAATGGATTTTTAACGAATATTGAGAGGTGGATTATATGCTGGCTAAAGTAAAATATCCTTACAGAAGGCGTAAGCAAAGACTTAACGTGGCACTCGAAATATCGTTACCCAATCAAGTTAAAGGCAGAACGAAAAATATTAGTGCTACTGGCGTTTCTTTCGAAGTAATAGCGGATGATATAGACGCATTTCGTCCGGGAATAATAATTCCTCTTGAAATAACCACAACTAATATCACACATGAATCCAAATTGAAAAACCTTCGCCTTAGCGGAAAAGGATTAATTATTAGTAGAGAGGTAGTAGAAGAAACAACCGCTAGCGGTAGCAGATTAAACATAGCAGTGCAACTCAAGGACAAACTTAATTTTTGGGTACCTTCCATAAATTAGAACCCCATTCTTTATTCGTCAGTAGTCAATTGTCATTGGTTTTTTGTCATTAGTGCAAATTCGTGCCTTTTACTCGCCCTCGCTTGTCCTCGGCGCTTTCCAGTCCGGGGAGCGCTGTTTGTCCGGGGGAAATTCCCTGCCTGTCGGCAGACAGGGTGTCTGGCATTTGTCATTAGATATTAGTGTTAATTCGTGTCTATAAACCTGCTGTCTTAAATGCAGCAGTCACCATCGCCTGCGCCTCGTCCTGAATCTTTCTGAGATGTTCCATACCTTTGAAGCTCTCCGCATATATTTTGTAAATATCTTCTGTGCCTGATGGTCTGGCTGCAAACCAGCCGTTTTCCGTGACTACCTTTAACCCTCCTATAGCCGCATTGTTGCCGGGTGCGTGGGTTAGTTTGGAGATTATACTCTCTCCTGCTAATTCTTTCGCCTTAATCATGTCTGGTGTGAGTTTTCCCAATACCGTTTTTTGTTCACGACTTGCAGGTGCGTCGATGCGTTCGTAAATAGGATTGCCAAATTGATTTTGTAATTCTTTATAGAGTTCACCAGGATCACGTTGTGTCGTAGCCGTGATCTCGGCGGCAAGAAGGTTGAGGATAATTCCATCCTTATCAGTGGTCCATACTGTTCCCTGTTTTCGCAAAAATGATGCTCCCGCACTCTCTTCTCCGGCAAAGCCGTACGAGCCGTCAATAAGTCCGTCTACAAACCACTTAAAGCCTACCGGCACCTCGCAAAGCTTACGTCCCAGGTGTGCGGCAACACGGTCTATCATGGAGCTTGAAACAAGTGTCTTACCTACCGCCGCTTCTTTTGACCAGTCAGGGCGGTGTCGGAAAAGATACCAGACGGCCACTGCAAGGTAGTGATTCGGGTTCAAGAGGCCGGTGCTTCTGGTAACAATACCGTGGCGGTCATAATCAGGGTCGTTTCCAAAGGCGATGTCGAATTTATCCTTGAGACCTATGAGGCCTGCCATGGCATAAGGCGAAGAGCAATCCATGCGAATCTTCCCATCTTTGTCAACAGTCATGAACGAGAATGTAGGGTCTACATATTTGTTCACTATTTTTATATCCAGTCCGTATTCCTCGGCGATGGGGTTCCAGTAATACACGCCTGCCCCACCCATGGGATCAACCCCTATCTTGAGTCCGGCGGATGCGATGGCCTTCATGTCGATAATGTTATCCAAGTCCTTTACGTACGGCGCAACATAATCGTGTTCGTGTGTGGTGCCAGCCCGCAGCGCACGTGCAAGGGGTACACGCTTTACTTCTTTCATGCCGTGTATCAGTATTTCGTTGGCACGATTCTGTATAATGTTTGTAGTTTCAGTATCTGCAGGCCCACCTGTCGGGGGATTGTATTTGAAGCCTCCGTCATCCGGCGGGTTATGTGATGGAGTAATGATGACTCCGTCAGCAAGCCCGGAGGTTCTGTTTTGATTGTATGTTAAAATAGCGTGAGAAATGACTGGTGTGGGAGTATAACCGGAACCTGTTTGAATCATGATGTCTACGCCATTGCCCGCAAAGACTTCGATAGCTGTGGCAAATGCCGCTTCAGACAGGGCGTGGGTATCCATGCCCACATAAAGCGGGCCTGTAATATTTCTGGATTCTTTCAGTTCGCATATAGCCTGGCAGATAGCAAGGACATGGTCCTCATTAAAAGAATTTTTAAATGAAGACCCTCTGTGCCCGGAGGTACCAAACGAGACCATATTGTGCGGATTGCCGGTATCAGGTTTATGGACATAGTAAGCGGATATGAGTCGCGGAATATTAACGAGAAGTTCGTGCGGAGTTGGTTTGCCTGCAAGTTTGTGTACGTTCATAATAAACCTTCCATTTCATCTGGAAGCATTCCCAACTTGTTGCGGATATTAAATAAATGTGGATTCGCTTCCCGCCTAACAAACACCGCCTAACAGACCGGCGGGGGCGGACAGGCGCTTAATCCACCCTACACGTAACAAATGCATGGTGCGTAGCCGCAACCTTCATGTTGCGTTTCTCCCTCGTCTTTACGTCAACTCAGGCGGGTAGCCACCATATGTTGAAATGTAAATATATTTGTAGAATTCCAGCTAAAGGAATCAAGGTTGTTAAATTATCTAGCCAATGTTCTTATTCCGCACAATCAATACAATGGTCTGTGTACGGAATTGCCTCTAATCTTTCTGCGGATATGGGGTTCTTACATACCGTACAGATTCCATACTCATTTTGCTCAATACGCACAAGTGCTGTATTTATTTGCTCTAATTCTGAACGTGCAATACCGCCCAGGGCCTCAAGTACGTCGTCATTCTCGCGTTCTATTGCCTGTTCTCCGGAGTCAGGACTTGGAGCCCCATTTGTATGCAGTATATCTTGATCGATCTTGTTAAGACGGCCCTCGGTTTCTTCTCGTTTACTAAGAAGTTTTCTGCGGATTCGTTCATATTTTTTCATAATAATCCCCTAGTTTCTATCTATTTTATTATAATGCGTTGTGCTATAAGGTAGTGAATATATATTGAAGCACTGTACTCTTTATACTTTTATATACCGCCATCACAGTAATATTATATCAAAAAATGACATTAATTGTCATCCAATAAAGAGACTTTTATTAACAAAACTGTCCATAGTAAATTTACAACGTAATATCTGTAAATAAGGTAATTATCTTATTTATTTTTATGTTTAATAAGTTATACTAAATGTGATAGGGAGACTGAAAGGACAATTAACGAAAGGAGGAGAAAATGGGAAATGCTTATGAAGGTTATTGGTTCAGATCGAATCGGGGCTCAAAGTCGTTCAGGGAATACGGATTATATAAGGAGGATAAACACCACCAGGGTAATACCTACGACGATGACATTAAAGATGAAAGCCACGTTGATGACCGCGTTGCTGATAATGACAATGAGAAACTCTTAAGCGGTGGCGAAATAACGATAGGTATCCAGGAATTTCTAGAGGTTGGGATGAAGTACAAAGTTAAGATCGAATCCAAAGAAGACAAGTACACCCTGGAAATTGAGACTATTTGATTACGGTGCGTGCCAATTTTTCAGATGGTTGCCTGGAAGCCGGATGGATGGTGCTTAACAAATTCAGCGTTCTAAAATTTTCTTGACTGCGGGGGCAAGGGAAGTTAATCCTGCACTCTCTCCAATCAAAAGAGCTTCTTCTTTACTTTTGCCATCAATATAAAACGCCTTAAGCGCAAAGAGAGCGCCGACGCGATTTCCGCTCTTGCAGTGTACGATCAACGGATAATTTTCGGTCTTTGAGAGCACCTCTGCGAATAACCTTGTATTTTCCAGAGTCAGCCCTTCTGCTCCGGCAACAGGGATGTGAAAATATTTCATTCCCAATCCTTCAACCCAGGTTGATTCTTGTTCAGGAGCAGGAAGCTCACCATCAGTACGGAGGTTGATAACGGCCTTAAAGTCTGTCTTACTGGCCTTTTTTAACTGGTCAAATGTAGGCTGGCCTCCAGTCAACGTATTCTCAAACGGTACCAGGCCATTTGGCAGGTTAATGAGCGGAGAACTGACTTTTCTTACAAATGACTCTTTCCTCATGGTTTTATAATCTGCAGATGCAATTTCCGCAATAAAAAAGGTTAAACATGCAACAGAAAGAATTCTTATTAAAATGTTCATTCCTGGCTCCTTACGTTGTTCGATAAGCTTAAAGGCCACCGTACTCTACACTAATAATTATAAACTTGAGTTAAGCTGAAGGATCAGGCTAACAGTCTGGTTCTTCAGCTTCTACTCATTGTTATCCTCGAAGGGGATAATAAGCAAATATGATATTATCACATAACTTCCATCTTTTTTCCAACTCTTTACATTCCGCATCTAATTATTTCTTCCCTATTCATTATTAACACTATTTTATATATTAATCGGGGTAATACAATCTAATATATTTTTCATTAATCCATCTGACTGTAACCGTTTTCAAGTTGTTTGTTATCTTGTATTGTTGTATTTGATGTTGATTTGCAAATGCGGTATGATAGTATCACCGTAATCGGCGGATTACTCTTCTCCACACTTCTAACCCTCGTATCCGTAGTGTACGACATCGTAGAAAAATCAAAGAATCGGTGTCTGGAAGAGAGAAACGATTTGACGGGATAACTGGATAAATGAACAGGATTGAGGAATTAAGGGATTTAAGGTTTTGAATTGTATCAAGTGGCGAGATGTGACGCCTTGGATGTCTCTAAAATTAAAACTGAATTATGGTAGAAGGTTTAATTGGGAAATTACTTTTTATTTCATCCTAATTTAAGGAATTGTAATGATAAATGGAAAAATAAGTGTAATTGGAATTGGTAATGTGGGGCAATCTACCATAATGAATCTTTTTGAGAAGAGAATCGGAAGGAGTATCTATTGTTTTGATATTCCAGGAGCAGATCTTACTCCTATCAAAGCAAGGATCGACGAAATAAGAGATTCTCATGAACAACTTGGGCCGGATTTGATAGAAAGTAATAATCCAAAAGAGATTGAAGGGTCTGAGATAGTTATTATTACTTCCGGCAAGCCGAGGACGGCTAATCAGACGAGGGACGATTTGGTTAAGGGAAACGCGAAAATAGTTGCGGAATGGGCAGAGTATGTAAAAAAGTACGCATCAGAAGCTGTATTTGTAGTAGTTACAAATCCGGTTGCCGTAATGACCTGGGTTGCGCTTGAGAAAACGGGATTTCCAAGACAGAGAGTTTTAGGTATGGGTAGCAGCTTAGACGCGAAAAGGGTTATCAGGGAGTTTGCAAAAACCCTTGGTTTAACCAGCGCGCATATGCAAGGATACGTTCTTGGGGACCATGGAGAAAATATGGTTATTCCAATCGAAAGTTTTACAATTTATGGGCAAAGTCTAAGGTCATATCTGGAATCCAGCAAGAGTGATAAATTTGAAGAAATAGAAAAAATTGCAGAAAATATGAAAACTGCCAGTCAGTATCTCATTGAGGGATTAAAAACTTCTCCATGGCTTGGCCCTGGTGAACATATATCAAATCAATGTGAACACATTTATTATGGGCCTCCGAACCACTTACAGGGAACAATAACTAATGCCATTGTAAAACTTGAAGGAGAATATGACATTAATGGAGTCGTCGGTGTTCCAGTTAAAATAGGAAGACGAGGAATGATTGAGGTTATAGAGTTGGATAATTTCAGTGAAAAGTATAAAAAAATGCTACGGGAAGCATCTGAACATATTAAAAAGGTGACAAAGATTGCTTTAGATGCTTTAAACTAAAAAATATTCTACAATAATTATCTGTCTGAAAATCAATACAGATTTTTTTTACCGTTGTCAATCTACAAGCAATTCTATTTCGTTTTCGCATTCCGGACATCTGATACAACAGCTTGTAACTCCCGTACACGAAGAACATCCAGAAAATTCCAAAGTATAACCATTGAGACGGAAATCTTTTATCTCTTTTAAGCAAGTTGGACAAGTAAAACTTACCTCCAGTCCTGTCATGTCTTTCAAGTCCATTTTTTTCACCTCCAAACCAGAAAATATACGTGTTAAATGATCAGCCGGCTACTTTCTTAATTGCTTCGTCCAATATGGAGACGCATACATCAACTTCATCAGATGTTACCGTTAATGGTGGACTAAAACGTATGCTGTTTTCGCCGCACCCCAGTAGCAGTAAGCCCTTTTGAAAGGCATTCTTGATGATTTCATCACGCCATTCTGTTGCTCGTTCCTTTGTCTTGCGATCCTTGACAAATTCAACCCCAATCATCAATCCTTTGCCACGCACATCTCCCATACATTCGTAAACACCCTGTAGCTCTTGAAGCCCTTTCAACAAACGTTGACCCTGGACATTCGCGTTAGCCATAAGCCCTTCTTCAAGCAATTGTATTGTCATAAGAGCGGCCTGGCAGGAAACCGGGTTACCACCAAAGGTAGACGAGTGAGAACCGGCCTCCCAATCCATAATCTCCGCACGGGCAATCATCGCCCCAAGAGGTAAACCTGAGGCAATTCCCTTTGCCAGTGTCACGATATCTGGTACCACCCCGAAATGCTCCATCGCAAACATCTTTCCTGTTCGTCCCATCCCGGATTGGACTTCATCTGCGATAAGGAGTATGCCGTACTTTTCTGCTATATTAGAAAGTGCCCTATGAAACTCAGGTGGCGGGACTATACAGCCTCCTTCCCCCTGAATCGGCTCTACAAAGATTGCCGCTACCTCTTCCGGCGGCATCGTTGTTCGGAAAAGCGTATCTTCTATCCAGTGCGTGCACTCCACCCCACACTGTGGGTAACAATGGTCGTAAGGACAACGATAACAATATCCATAGGGAATGTGGGTAATGCCGGGTACAAGGGGATTGTAAAGTTTTTTTTGTATAGTTTTGCTTGCCGTAAGGGAAAGGGCTCCCATAGTACGGCCATGAAAAGAACCAAAAAAAGCAATGTTCAATTCACGTTTAGTATGTCGGCGTGCCAGCTTGAAAGCAGCTTCCACAGCTTCTGACCCTGTACTTCCAAAGTAAACCTTATGATTTGTTCCATCCGGAAACAAGGAAGACAGTTTCTTTGCCAAAGAGATTTGTGGGACGTAATAAAAATCTGCACCAGCCATATGCAAAAGGTTGTCTGATTGTTCTTTGATTGCCTGTACTACTTCGGGATGGCAATGTCCGGTGGAACAAACGGCTATGCCCGCTGTGAAATCCAGAAATTCATTCCCATCTACGTCTTGGATCCAGACACCTTTGGCATTATCTACTACCAGAGGGTATGCCCTTGTATATGATGGTGATATAAAAGCTTTATCCTCATCAATCAATCTTGAAGCTTTTGGGCCGGGAAGTAATGTTTTTATTTTAGGATGTCTCATTATATTCCACTCTGTTTTCTCGGGTCTACTGCCTGAATAATTGCCGTGACAGAATCCTGGTTAAAACCCTTAAATCCTTGTCGCCTCTGAATATTCTCCAAATGACTTCCTATTGCTCCATTCTTCAGAAATCTTTTGTATTGTTCTGAAGTAATTGATCTTTTTGTTTGAAGAGTATCAAGGCGGTTTTTTTCAACCTTCCAGAATTCTCCTTCAGTAAATGCCTGTTTAAGGAATGAAAAATCAGAAAATGGCTTCATGATACCAATGTTTGCTTTGCTGAGATCGCGTTTTAATTGCGTAAAGTTAAAACGTGCTGCCATATGATGCATCCCGCTTTGTAATATACTTTCTCCATGAAGCGCAATCCAAAGACCGATAGTGCCAAGCTTCTTAGTTTCCTTAAGTCCTTTATGTGAAAAGTCAGTATCTTTTTCCATTTCTGTTATATCAACATCCGCAAAGACAACAAAGTTACAGTCAGAGTGTTCAAGTACCTGTGCTCCCCATCCCGCGTCTTCACCCGCAAAAAATCGTTCTCTGCACAAGAAGCCCAACTTCTCCAGTAACCTTATTAAGTATTTAAAGTTCTTTCGTGAAGAACGGAAGGTATGGTGATCGTGATTCCCCCATCCCAGTCCATTTATATCATGACGTTTCCGTTGGTGTTTGGCCGTTCTGTTTTTTCTTTCCCAATAAACACGTTCTACTCTAAAAAATGCGTCGGCAGTACGCGCGGGAGAAAGAGTTCGAATAACGTTTTTAATTAATTTCTCTACTTCTAATATTCCTCTACGGTCATTGTCAAAAGATCTTTCTCTTCTTGAAAAGAGTTTCAACGCGTTTTTGTATACTTCTCTGTTTTTTTTATTTTCTTCTATTATAAATCCACTTGTTCCTCTTCGCTCAACTGCTGATAAAATATGGTTTCCTTCTTTGTGTACAACCGCCCGACGATAAGGTGAGTACTTCTTCCCCTCAATAGAGGTTTTTATCTGCAATCCTCTAACGAAGTGATCAATATTTTCAGGCTTAAGTGCAAGTTCATGGACATTCGAGGTGCTGATGAGAATCGGAGGGAAAATAGTTTTTGTATGTCTGTACACCCCAAAACCTTTTGGTACTGCAGTATCTACTTTTTCAAAACCTGAATATTTAAGTTTAGTTATGTCTATCTCATTCCCTGGAATTACTATATGATCGACCCAATCAAGAAAAAATGTTGATGTATTTTCTTCTATCTGTTTTGCAAACTTTTTTGCAAAGGGAATTTGTCTAAGAAATTTTTGTACTTCCCTCTTTAGAAGCCTTTCAGCATCTGAATATAATCCCCAATCAAAATTGTTACTTAATTGTGAATAAACAGTAGCCTTTGGTTTTTTTATTGTATACATTTAAAAAATCAATTTTTCTTTCAAGAAAGAGTCTATTCTTCCAAATCGCTATGTGGAGCATGACTAAAAACGATAACTTTATCCACGCGTACGAGCAATCTGTTTTCAACTTGAGGTATTGGAGGGAGCTTGTCGGTCTCTGGCGAATAGCCGTTCATCATAGCAATCTCCTCTACTTTTTCAACCTCGCCAAGCAATTGGTATCCCTTGTCTGATGGCGCATCCCACACCACCATTGATATCCTGCGGTTTTTATTCAGGTTAGCTATGGTTCCTGGACAAAACCAGGCTGTTACAGTTACATGGTCTTTAGACATTTGGTTTAACTTTGCTGCTGCGGCCACGTGGGGCATTCCGGAGGGGTCTGCAGTTGCCACAAACACGTGCTTAAGCTTTTCAGCCAACTCCACTGCTGTATTTAGTGATTCCGGCTTCATTATTTCTCCTATCAAATGAGGTTTTCTGGAAAATTATTTTAAATAGATTACATTACACCGTTTTTCAAGTGGAATTACTATAAAACAATCCGGTAAAGCTTCTTAATCTTTAAACGTTTAGAAATAAAATGTTGATATTATTATTTATTTGAGAAAGGCTATGTTTGGTAAGAAAGTTCATAAAATTTATCAGCCTACGCACAGAGCCACAAACTCACCTGTGGGTGAAGACGCTGCGAGTCTCCGCTGTAATTTCATGCAATAGAACGAAAGTGGAATATGCTTCGGCGCCACGCCTGCCAAAGTCTTTTACGGCGGGCAAGGATTTCGCCCGCAGGGCGCAACATCCTTGTAAGCAGAAACATTTATTCAAACAAGTCACTATGGCTACCTGTACGTTCCAAACGAAGAGTATTTGGATTGGCGTAATAAATAAGAATCCAATCCGGTTCAACGTGACAATCTCGACAGGTTTTCCACTCGCCCACCAAAGGATGATCTCGGTGCCTGGGATGGAGGGTCTCATTATTAGCAAGTTTATTTACCACGGATTGCAGCTTTTTGATGTCCTTGCCCCGTTTTTTCATCCTTCTAATATCTTTTAAGAATTGGTTAGACTGGGATATTCTTTTCATTTCTCCCAACTATCAAACATTTCTCCAAGAGAATCAAAAGATTGAATATCTTCGCCGCGGCTACTTTTTTCCAGGGTTTTTTTTGTAGTCTCATTAGGGATAAGAATCGGGAAGGGAATACCACCACGAAGGCATATTTGATTATAAAAAAGACGGATGGCTTCGGTGGGACTTATTCCCAGTCTTTTCAGAACCCCTTCGGCTTTTTTCTTAGTTTTTGGTTCAATTCTGGCATGCACGGTTGCTGATTTTCCCATAACGAAATTGTCTCACAAATGCAACACATTTGCAAATGTTTTCCTACATTTTCTACATTAAAAAAAGATAACTTATCCACATCTCAAGCGGTGGTATTGTTTTTGAGATGTTTGAATTGAATATGTTTGAATATTAAAGCTACATGTTATTGAAGTCAAGGGAAAGTTTGGGATTGAAGGATTTGACAGGATAAATGATCAGGATTGAGGAATATGAATTGTTTAAAATGGCGAAATGTACCCCTTGCTACTCTAATATGTGTCAGACTTTCTCCTTTAGCTTGCCGGCAATAAACTTGTGCAATGTACTTGATATTAAAGTCTGATATGGAATACCTTCTTTTGCGGCTTTCTTCTGAATCCTTGTTAAGTCCCGAGAGGAAATACGAATGTTAATCCGTTTATTCTTCGTTAAGGTATTTCCAGCAGCTTTCTCAAGTTGCTTCTTTTCGTTTTGGAAATTTCTAATGCTTTCGAACTCGCCTCTCTCAAAGTCACGTAGAATCTTAAGTTCTTCTTCATCGAATTTAAATTTGTTCTTACTCATTCTAAATACTCCTTTGTTGCTTTTCTGCTCGGTATAATTGTTTTTAAAAACCGTATTCCTTTCTCCTTTACATAAGGAACGAGGTGAACGTAACCCTCAATGTTTATAACAATAATTTTTTGTTCAGGATATAGGGCTGCATTGGGATGCTTAATGACGTCCAAGACATCTCCGTTTTGAATATGAAATATAACATCTTCGAAACTAATGCCTCGTGTTTGTTCAAGGAACTTATTTTTTTCTTCACTCCAATCGAAATCACTCATATTCTTATTTTACAATATGCCATAATGTGTGCCTTTTGTCAACATGCAATAGGCGAAACAATAGATGAAAAATTCTTCAGTTAGAATATATAGAAGATTTTTAATCTATTACCTTAGTATACGACATCGTAGAAAAATAAAAGAATCGGTCTGGAGAAGGGAGAATATTTGACAGAGCTAAGTCAAAACTAAGTTTAGCTTAGTCAGCTTTGCAGGATAACAGGATAAATGATCAGGATTAAGGAATTTAGGGATTTGAATTGTGTCAAGTGGTGAGGATTGACGCTGTTTTCGTCATGCACCCAGTTGTTTTAATGTCCGCACGATTTTCCCCAGATGATAAGCATTATGATCTGCAGCAAGTAGTACTTCTCTCAAATAAGTATGGCCCTCTCCATGAGGGATTAGTGCCGTTAAATCAAATTTCGGATTCTTTACCAGTGCAATCAATTCATCCAAATCCTTGAAGAATCGCGAAACAGCACTTGACAGGGTTTCTTCTGTCATTTCATCAGTATCGGATGGCCAATAACCATCCGGCCATTCAGGTGATTCCCAGTTGGGATCGAGTGTGTATCTTAAAATATCTTCCTGGGCTAAACGCATATGCTCAAGCTCTTCGTATACAGAACGCGTTCCTTTTTGAGGACGTTTATTGCAGAGTTCAGGTTTGAGGCCTTTTAGTACTTCTTCCAATGTGTAATGTGCCTGACCACCTTTTAATAATTCGATTAATTCCTTTCGCAACGCCTTATCATCCATAGATTTTCTTCTTTTAATAAATTGTATTATGAAAATCAAGAGGAAGTTTGTACATGAGAGTAGATTTAAGCCCGTGTAAAATCATTAAATTAACGCAACCTGAAGGTTGCGGCTACTATTTAAGTTCTTTTCTATGGAATAAACCACATCTGCCCTAAAAGGCTGTTCTGGCAAGTCAGACAGGGAACAATACTAAATAAACATCAGGTAAGTGCCTTAGGATTTTTCGAACTGTCAAGTATTGAGGTGTACTTTCTACGTCACTGTATGCATGGAAGCAGAGTATTCTCCAAATAGATAAGATAACTGACGGAGAACTTGAGGCCACCTTATTTATGAAGTGGCCTCAAGCAGGAAATCGTAACAGTCGTCTCTTATTTCAGCATTGGCCCGTTGTTTCATTGCGTCCCGAGGGTGTTGATTCAGGTGGCCGCTGATTCCATAGATATCATTAAATCCCCACTCCATTTCCTTGCGCAGCGGCACCAGGTGTTCCTGAATAGTCTTATAAATCGGCCTGACATCGAACTTAGGATTCTTCAGGAAATTAAGCAGAAGCTCCAGATTACAGTTGCCGGCGCCGCGGCCGATACCGTTTATAGTTGTGTCAAGCAGATTAACACCATCAATAATGGCCTGCTGGGTATTTGAAAAAGCCAGTTGCTGGTTGTTGTGGGCATGGAATCCAAGCTCCTTATTCGGGGCATGTTCTTTGTAAAGATTCAGATAGCTGGTTACCTGCTCTGAATAGAATGCTCCATAACTGTCCACCAGGTAGAGGTAGTCCACTTCTGCGACATTATTAACCTGCTCCAGGGCTTCGATCAGTTCAGTCTCTATTGCCGCAGAGGATGCCATGATATTGATCGTGGTTTGATAACCAAGATCCTTGCTGCGTTTTACCAGATCCAGTCCCTTGTCAATATCCAGAACATAACAGGCGGTACGCACCATCCCTATAACACTCTGATCTGAAGGAAGCAGTGAGGAAACGTCTACCCTGTCCACATCATACATCACAGCCAGGATTGGCGGATTTTCGCACTCGTGGGATTCCACAACCTGTTTGATATCATCCTCATCGCAAAAGTTCCATTTGCCATATTTTTCACGTGTATATTCATCGCTCTCGCAGAGTTTTTTGCCAATCTCTATAATATCGATACCGCTGTCACAGGCAGCACGATAAACCGCTTTAACAAGATCTGTAGTAAAGTGGTAATTATTGATAAGGCCGCCATCCCTGATGGTACAATCCAAAACCTTTATTTTCTCACGATACATCTTCTCTACTCCCGGTAAAATACCTAATATCATTTACATAAAAATATAAAAGTAGTATTCTAACGTAAACTGGTATGAAAAAACAAGGGAGAAATCTGGAGTATTTGGATTTCGTAAAATAGTCTTGAAATATATCTTATATTTAATAAAATGAGTTAGTGTTTACTGAAACATTACAATTACTTGACAGTCTTCATAGAATAGCTTCTTTATTAAACATATTCATATATGCCCCCGAAAATCAGAGAACTTATTAAAGCGTTAGAAAAAGCGGGCTTTAAATTTCGAGGCGGTAAAGGCAGTCACCGAAATTACGAACATTCAAAAGGGATGCGCGTTACAGTTTCAGGTAAACTTGGTGATGATGCAAAATTTTACCAACAAAAGGAAGTTAAGAAGAAAATAGAGAAATCTCAATCATGAAAGATAGTGCCAGATATGTTAAAATCGTAGAATGGAATGAGGAAGATCAATGTTTTGTAGGACAATGCCCTGGTATTATTGGTCCTTGCTGCCATGGAGATAATGAGACTGAA
>JACZYU010000175.1 GCA_022570935.1 Planctomycetota bacterium
CCTTCAACTTTAACTTTTGGAAGATGCCCAGCAACCTTCTTTGACCATTTACCCGGGTTTTGTTTTGTATAGACTACACCCTTGGGAAACGAAACAGAATCAGCCGATACAGGTGATACCTGACCAATTGCCATACCGGCAGCTACAGCTAATGATGATTTCAGGAATGCTCTTCTATTTGACATAACATTTCTCCTCTTGTGTTAATACTTGTTGACCTTATGGTCTATGATAAATCTTAGAACGCATAATAAGTCTCAATATAATATTATCTCAATTGTATTAAGATTGTCAAAATATTTATTTTAAATCTGTCTATTTGACATGTGCTAGTCTGTGTACAAGCACATCTACCGCAGCCTGAGATTGTTCTAAAATTATATATCCAATTAAAGGCTCATATACTCCATCTTCTGGCTTTTCATAAATTTTATTTGATATTATTACTTCATGATGGAAAACAACATTAAACTTGACATATACATAACACAGTTATATATTAATTGTGTGTAATAGATACTATAAATAATGTGTATTATGGAGGCATAATAATGGTGAGGATAAATGCTATTTTACCAGAAGATACCATAAAAAAAATTGACGATATCGCAAAGGCGGCAAAAAAGAGCAGGAGCAAGATATTAAGAGAAGCAGCGGATAAAATTATAGAAGAATACGAGACTTTAAAGGCGGAACAAATCAAAAGGGACAAGATAAAACAAGCCATAAAAATACAGGACAAGCTGAGGGAAAAGTCAGGTAAATGGAACGGTATATCTGAGGTCAGAAAGTGGAGAGAACGTAAAAATTGAAAGAATTTGTTATTGATACATCTGTTGTTGTAAAATGGTTCAGCAAAGATGAAGACGATTCTGCAATAGCTCTTCATCTGAGGCAAGAGATGCTTGACGGACACTGTACATTGATTGCACCTGATCTCTTAATTTACGAACTTGCTAATGCCCTCAAGTATAACCCGAACTTTACAAGCAAAGATGTAAAAGATTCAATGGATTCTGTTTACAATATGGGTATCGATATAAGAGGAGTTGATAATTTAGTAATTACGCATGCAATAGAGATAGCATTTAAATTTAATGCAACGATATATGACGCCTGTTTTATGGCTCTCTCCCGAATAGAAAAAAAGCCTTTCTTGACCGCAGACTACAAATTTGCAAAACGTATAAAAGGTTTCAAGGACGTTATCAGGCTATCTGCAATGAAATAAAATGTAATATTGTAAGACTCTATCCATCTTAACGGTTTTCTGGTATTGAGTAAATAAAGGTATATATTAATTTAATAAGAACAACTAAGAAAGGCACGAAGTCCGCAGTTTACGTGCGTGTGTGAAAATTCCAAACTTCAACTGAAAGTCCACCTTGCCATTTCGTATACGTCTTTGAGGCTTTTGCCTGTCTCTAAGACAACAGTAGGTTCGTACCCGCAGTGCATCATGCAGTTGCGGCAGCGGGGGTCTTTGCCCGTGCCGTACTTGTCCCAATCGGTGTTATCCATCAATTCCTGAAAGGTTTCATAATATGCGTCTGTGATTAGATAGCAGGGACCTTTCCATCCAAGATAGTTTCTTGTCGGATTGCCCCATGGTGTGCATGCCAGATCTCTTTCTCCCATTAGAAACTTTAGATACATGGGGGTGTTCATGATTTTATATTTTTTTGACAAATCGTAAATAAAACTGAATTTTCTGTGAAATTCTTCTTTCTGAATGAATACGTCATTTGAATTGTCTTCAAAACTGAACCCCGGTGAGACAAGTAGACCATCAATACCTATCTTTGTCAGGAATACGAATAATTCTTCTATCTCTTCCGGGGTGGTATCTTTGAAGATAGTTGTATTTGTGCAAACGCTAAAGCCCAGTTGCTTGGCCTTTTTAATAGAATCCGTTGCCTTCTTGAATATCCCTTTTGCGCCAACGATCCTGTCATGAGTTTCTGCCATTCCATCCAGGTGTACGTTAATGTTTAAATATGGACTGGGTTTAAAATTATTCAAAGAATCACCCAGTGTGATTCCGTTTGTACACAGATAAATGTGTTTTTTTTTGGCTATCAACCCATTTACGATCTTATCAAGATCAGGGTGCAGGAATGGTTCTCCCCCCGTGACTGAGACTACAGGCGCTCCGCATTCGTCAGCTGCCTGCATGCACTCATCAACACTCATTTTCCTGTCCATTGTATCCTTGAATTCCTGTATTCTACCGCACCCTTCACATGTAAGGTTGCAGTTGTGAGTGATTTCCAGCATCAGTACAAGTGGAAATCGTTTAACTGATGAGAATCTTTTTTTTAATAAATATTTGGTGAGAGAGTAAGTTTGTTTAAATGAACTTCTCATTATTATTGTCCTAACCCGAATAAGTCGGAAAAAATACTTCACCGCAAAGACGCCAAGAGCGCAAAGTTTTAAAGATTATTTACTATTCTCTTAATTCCTTCTTTTAAAATTGGCACATTGAAATTAATCAAAATTCCTAATTTTAAATCTGCAAGCTTTAAGTATGTCAAAAGTTGCGCTTCGTGAATTGATTCTATCCTATTAACAGACTATAATTCCAAAATCACTTTGCCTTCAACTACTATATCCAGTTTATAACCACAGTCTAATGTTATTCCTTTATAAACCACAGCAAGAGGTTTTTGCCGCTCAAACATAATATCTCTAATTTCCAATTCCTTACAAAGGCACTCTTCGTAAGCTGATTCTAGCAACCCTGCCCCAAGGTGCCGATGCACTTCAATTGCAGCGCCTATGATTTCTTTTGACAACCTATCTTCTTCTATCATCACTTTTGATATTCTTTGCGCTCTTTGCGGCTTTGCGGTGAATGATTATTCATTTTTTTTGCTATTATTGGGAAAGATATTTTTGCAAAGGCCCTATTATGCTTATTCTGAAATAAATTGATTTAAATATTTAGTTGTGATAAATTTCCTACTTTGGTAATATTTTGCTACAAAGCTTTGTTGTTTTGTGCCCGCCAGAATGACCTGCCCGTACCGGCGTGGGCGGGCGTAATAGTGACGGTATTAGTGGCGGAACTGTTTTTGGTCTTCTTTTCAAGTATTATGCATTTGATATTTAAAGTCAAGGGTAAAAGATGATAGCTGTTTTGTGCGCGATAAGACAGGAAATAAGCCCTCTAGTTGCCTGTATAAACGTACATGAAAAATTTGATATAGATGAAGTATTGTTCTTTCGGGGAGACCTGAATGGCCTGCCTCTGGTGCTGGTTCAGGGTGGGGTAGGCAGAAAAAATGCTGTTAAGGCTGCAAATTGTTTAATAGAATCTATAAAGGTTGACTTATTGATTTCTGCAGGTGTTGCGGGGGGCATAAGGCATGGTCTTAACGTAGGTGACCTGGTTGTGGCAGAAAGTGTGGGTCATAGTAATCAATGTGATTTCGACGGCGAAGAATTGCAACTGGAATCAGATTATGTTTGCAATAAAGAAGTCTTTCAATTAGCCAGGCAGGTTAGTAAAGGTATGAAGATGAAGTTCCACTTTGGCAGTCTGTTGACGGTGGACAAGGTCATAAGCTGTGCAAGTACAAAAAAAAGGATTGGGGAGCAAAATCCGTTTTTAGCCGTAGAAATGGAGAGTGCCGCAGTTGCTGAAGTTGCATATGGAAAAGGTGTTAAGTTTGCAGCAATACGTTCGATCTCAGATGACATAGATGATGATCTGCATCTCGATTATGACAGTATAATGTCTGATGAAGGGAAAGTAAAAGTTACGAGCATAGCATTGGAGGTTTTAAAAAACCCGCAAAAATTGTCGCTTTTAAGGCGCCTCAATAAACAGACAAAGACAGCAGCAAAGAGTCTGGCTCTCTTCATGTCTGAACTTATTCCCGTTATTTATGATAAAAACATTAGCATGGTAACATAGTTTTCCTTGGAGGTAATATGCCGGATAAAAAGATTGGGATTGTAATGGGTAGTGATTCTGATTTGAGTACTATGCAGGAAACGTTTAATGTCCTTGATGAATTTGGTGTTAAATATGACGTTGACGTAGTCTCCTGCCATCGATCTCCACTCCGTGCGCATAAATATGCGGTGAGTGCGGAGAAGAAGGGGTACAAGGTTATTATTGGTGGTGCTGGCGGCGCTGCACATCTTGCCGGTGTGATAGCAGCGTTGACGCCTCTTCCAGTTATTGGAGTGCCTATGTTAACGGCTGGTCTGGGCGGATTGGATTCCCTTTATTCTACGATACAGATGCCGGGTGGTGTCCCGGTTGCTGCAGTAGGGATAGGCAAGGCAGGGGCACAGAATGCTGCTATTTTGGCGATTCAAATTTTAAGTACTTCAGACAAGGGTCTTAGAAAGAAGATTCTTGAGTATAAGAAGAAACTGGCCGATAAGGTTATTCAGAAAGATAAAACCGTTAAGAAAATATTGAAGCAATCAAAAAGTTAGTGAAGTAATTTAAGTGCCACAAGGGAGATTTTTGTGCCGTTACCAACAATAGAATGGATTGGTGAAATAGATGGAAAGATAAAGCTTATTGACCAGACTCTATTACCTAA
>JACZYU010000040.1 GCA_022570935.1 Planctomycetota bacterium
CCACCAAACATCTTACGAAACAGGTCATGGAAATGTATTCTTACTTCATTAAACGTCTTTTCAAACAATTCACGACTTGTAATGTTTATCTTATTTATAATATCCTTCAAGGCCTTTTCCGCTTTTTGCAGATCTTCCATCTGCCCAACAAGATGCACCTCTCTTGCTTCAAGCTCTGTCTGCTCATGGATGGCTTCAAGATTAACATTGCCCATTTTATCTATCTTGCCCTTCAACTCATCAATTTCCCGGGGAACACTTTCCCAGTCAATAGATCCGTTATCTTCTTCTCCATGCTCAAAAGCAAATTCAGATAGTTCTACCTGATAATCGTCACGAATTCTCTCTTCTAAATCTGCAATCTTTACCTTAAATTCATTCTCCTTCAACCTCAGACTATTTACTTCATGCTCCCGGCTTCTATATTCTTCACTATACTCATCTACTTGCCTGTTTGTTTCAGCTAACTGTCCGTTACAAACACTTTGTTTTTCTTTCAGCCCCACAACGTCTTTATCCAGTGTAATCTTTTCAGTCTGAAGTTTTTCAAGTAACTTATTCATATCTGTAATTGCGTTCTCACCCTCAGTAATCTTTTCCCTGCAATCTTCTATCTCACTATAAGTTGATTGAAGGTCTCCGCCGTTATCCTGAAGTTCCTTCTTTAATTTCTCAAGAGAAGCATTAATATTATCTTTTCTTTCTTCCTTTTGTGCTATTACAACCTTAAGTTCGGTAATTTCGTTCTGTACATTTGTTTTACTGGTTTCTTTTTGCATTTTTTCATTGTCTGAAACTACAACCTGTTCTTCCAGGACCTTACGCTGTTCATTTAATTCCGCTATCTCATTATTAATCTTTACTTCTCTCTGGTTAATATTTTCAATATGTTCATTTATTTCATTTATTTCACTTTCATTAACGGCAATTTCATCGTTAAGTTCAAAAACCTTGAACTCTTCCTTTTGAAGGTTGTTTTCCTTTGAAACCCTGACAACATTCTCGGCATCTATTCCTATTTTAAACTCATCGGCTTTACTAATAAGAGCTTTAACTTCGTCCGCCCTAATCCTCTTTTCTTCTAGACATGACCCGATCTCTTCTACAATCCTTATAAGCTCCGATTTGATATTTTCCAGCTCGGTCTTCCTGGAAATAAGACCGATCTGCATGCTACCCTTACCAACAAGAATTGTTCCACCAGGCTCAACAACTTCTCCATCCAAAGTCACAAAACATTTCACCCCATTTCCATTACCGGATAGCCTCAGCGCAGTATCAAAATCCTCAACGACAATCGTACCATTAAAAATATACTCTACCAATGTGCTGAAACTATCTTTGCTCTTTATCAAATCAACAGCCCTTCCCACAACTCCAGGAGTATTTAAATCGATAGAGGTCTCAGATGCCTTTACCCTTACATCTGCAAGCGGGAAAAATTTTACATGTCCCTTATCATGCTCTTTTAAAAAGTCAAATGAGCGAATTATTTCTTTTATAGAATCGGCAACGATTATTTGTGCTCTGTCGCCTAAAACAGCTTCAATAGCCGGTACGTAAGCAGTATCCACCTTTATCAAATCAGCAACCATCCCATGAATTCCACTTATTAATCCATTATCTTTTCTGGATTCCTCCAAAATCACCTGCACACCGGAACTCACACCTTCAAAACGCTTCTCCAGGTCTTCAAGCGTTTCCAGACGAGATTCTTTACGACCCCTCAATTGCTGCTGATTGTTTATATTAATATCAACAGATTGAATCTCTGCATTTAAAACTTTTATCCGTTCGTCGGTTCCGAACAAGGAGACCTCAAGGTCTTCAATCTTGTTTAATACCCTGTTTCTTTGTTCCGTAAGGTCCTGCCTTTCATGTTCTATACGTTCCAGTTCCGATGTTATCTCTTCCTGGCGTCTTAGCAATTTAGTCTTCCTGTTGCCAATTGTGTCTCTTTCCGCACTTAAACTGCCTATTTCATTTTGAAGGCTGGAACCTCTGTGCAGCATGTCTATAACCTGCTTTTTATTCTCGTCAATCTGTTGCTGGAGGACGTCACACTCATACAAATACTGTTTTAACTCCGTTTCCTTAGTTGATAAATTATTATTTCCCTCTAGCAAATCCTGCTGTATTCTTTCTAAATCCTGTCCCAAATCACAAATACCACTTTCTGCCTCTTCAGTTTTGGTTTTAAGCACATCAATATATTTCTCATATTTGTCCCTTTGGATATTCAGGCTCTCTATAGTCTTATGGTTAAATCCTATTCTATCGTGTGTATTCTCAATTTTTGCATCAAGATTAGTCATATTAATCTGAGCCTGTTCGAGTCCTGATGCGAGTTTATTTATATTACTTTGCAGGCTGTCTCTTTCAGCCTCCATTTCTTTCATGTTAGAAAGTGTTTCCTTACATTGATGCTCCATCTGCTGTATCTGTTCCTGAGCAATTGATCTCTCATCCTTAAACATTTTATATTTCTTCAAGGAGAGCTTTATCCTTAACTCTTTTAATCTGACCACACGCTCATTATATTTGTGGGCCTTCGCAGCCTGGAGTTTTATGGAACGAAGTTGCTTCTGGATCTCCTCTATTATATCGTTTAAGCGGAGTAGATTTTGTTCAACCTTTTCCAGCTTTAACATTGTTTCTCTTTTTTTAGTTTTGTATTTGCTGATACCTGCCGCCTCTTCAAAAACAAAGCGTCTTTCCTGTGCATTTGCCTGCAACAGCATATCTACTTTCCCCTGCTCAATAAGTGAGTAACAACTACCCCCTACTCCAGTACCTAAAAATAGTTCCTTGATATCCTTTAAGCGGCAGAGCTGCTTATTTATTAAATACTCAGATTCCCCTGATGTATAAAGACGTCTCGTAATGCACACCTCCTCATATTCTAGCGGTAACAAATCTCTGTCATTCAGAAAGGTCAGTGAAGCTTCTGCATACCCCATAGCGGGCCGTGTTTTTGTGCCGCTAAAGATAACATCAATCATTTCGTTACCCCTTAACGATTTCGCACTTTGCTCCCCGAATATCCACTTAAAAGCATCAACAATATTACTCTTCCCACATCCATTTGGGCCAACAATACCGTTAATGCCTCTTTCAAACTCAAAACATGTCCTATCTGAGAATGACTTAAAGCCAAATAATTCCAGTTTTTTCAGCAGCATAATTAAACCTGTAATTGATATTTAGACATATCTTCAAAATATTCCTATCAAATAATAGAGTATATTACCCATCCCCTCCTAAAACCTTGTAGGGTGGATTAAGAACGAAGGACTAATCCATCATACACCTCATTCCTTCAGAATTCATTTCTTTCGTCTCCAGCAATCCGAAATTGTTACTAATCCCTATAAAAAAAGGGCGCCCCCATTGCAGAGGCGCCCCATTTAAACTCTCTCAAAATATTCGGTCCCATAAAATATAGTTCAAAATACTATGCATTTACATATTCTTAAAGCCTTTAGCTGGTAATAGTCACAAAAACAACTACACTCAGGCCTCAATCAACAGACTTGAGCAAGCCTTATCTTTTCTTCGCAACTTTCTTTTTTGTAGTTGTTTTCTTTATTGCTGCAGGTTTCTTTATTGCCACGGCCTTCTTCTTTACCACGGCCTTCTTCTTTGTACCACACACTTCTGTCTTTGCTGTTGTTTTTTTAGCTGTACTCTTCTTCTTTGTAGCTTTTTTTACTACCATATTATATCACCCCCCTTCAGACACAAATGGGACCAAAATATTCGAAGAGTTACCAATTACAGCTCAAGGCCTTCATTTCCTCACCTCTAACGTAACAGTTTTCGACAAACCTCCGAGCATCCCCGGCAATATCTTTCATTTCATCTTCTGTGTACGGCACGACATCGAACATCTTACTGTCCAGACAATTAGTCGGCCTGAATGTCTGTAGAGTATATCTCATCGCTCCAGCAATACTTTGCGCAATTTCGACAATATCCGACTTATCTAAAAAAGCGGGGCAGACAGTGGTGCGGAATTCGTATTCTATTCCACTATCCATTATTAATTTTATACTTCTTTCAATATCTGACAAATTACACAATGCCCCACTTGCCGCGTTGTACTTCCCTTCTCTTAAAGGTGCCTTTATATCCATAGCCACACAGTCAATCAACTCTCTCTGTATCAAATCCTCCAATTTATCAGGGTTTGTGCCATTTGAATCTAATCTGACCTTTAAACCTATATCCTTGAAGATTTTTATCAACAAATCCAATTCGTCATGGAACGTTGGCTCCCCACCAGTAATAACAACACCATCCAACCAACTCTTATTTTTCTCAATCCTTCTCTCTACAACATCCAACGGAATACTTTCAAGCTCGTTAGGATTCTTGACCAAATGAGTAGCATGACAATATGGACACCTCATATTGCATTGAGGAAGAAAGAGAATAGCAACAATATTCCCTTCCCACTCTATTAAACTAGTCTCTATAAAACCCTTTATAGGTATCGACAGAATTTAGCTCCTTTCAGTTGCTAACTTCTTGTATTTTGCCCGCCTGAAAGACCTAGTCGGACAGGCTGCGCAAAATGATATTACACTTAAAGATTATTCTAAATTCATAATCCGATGTTCGATATTCATAATTGAAAAATATCGAATTATGAACTTCGAATATCGAAATGGATGATAACACTAAAAGTGGCTTTTTTTCTAAGCCCGTCTCAGAAAAAGCATAGAGACTTAAAATAGAAATTCATACTATTAAGATATACTTTTTCAATTTTTATTTGAAACCTTAGAATTCTCTTTGTACCTGTCAACCAATTCCTGCATCTTAGTCCTGTCCCAGTTGTTAATTCGGTTCTTTGACGCACTCTTTTTTATTCTATAAATATTAGCTGTATCACAGTAAGTGCACACATCTACTAATCTTGGAATAACACGGTGGCACTGGGTACAATTAGTGAACTCCGGCGATATGGTTAACTGTGCTGCCTGTGTATTCTCAAAAGTCCGCCTAACCAATTTCATAATACTGGAAGCCGGAGGCCTCTCTTCGCCTACAAATGCATGTATAATCGCACCGGATTCAATCATAGTATGGAACATACTCTGTACCTCTATTCTCTTAATCATATCCACAGGCGCATCAGGACGTAAATGAACACTGTTTGTATAGTAAAATTCGTCTCTTTCCATGTGGCCCTTTACCAAATCTATCGCCTCAGGGAAATTCCGGACATCAATCTTGGCCAGCCTTCGACTTGCACTTTCCGCAGGCGATTCTTCAAGTGAAAACTTCAGCTTGTGTTTCCGCCCCTCTTCCTTTACCTTGAAATACATATGAGAGATAATACGTAAGCCGAGCTTAAGGGCTTCATCACCTTCATGTAATTCTTTACCAATCATATATTGCAAACATTCATTCAGACCTATAATACCGACGATGTAAGTCGCCGCTTCCAGATCTACATACGGCCTGCCATCCATTGCAATCTTGCCGATTTCCCACAACGGCATTTCAGGACTTGACATCAGCCTGGTAATAAATTTCTTCTTCTGGAAATGAGCTTTGATCGCAATATCTATACCCTTGTCAATCTCCTTATAAAGTTTATCAAGGTTCCCCCTGCCAGCCTTGTAAGCAGCCTGAGGAAGGCTTACAGTTATATTCTGGAATCCACAAAATCTCATACTCTCCGGATGCTCAATCATGTAATTGTCATCGATAGTTGTACGCAGACGACAACATGCTGACAGGGTTATTTCATCTCTGTCAAAGACAAAATACGGCACCCCGTTTTCACTTGCAATCTGAGCCGCATACTCCAAAAGTTCATATTGTTTGGGGTCTTTGTAAGTATCATGGCTTATATGGAAATCACATTTAGGAAACGCAAATACATGACCATGACAATCACCCTCACGCCAGACATCAAGCATGGCCTTTGTAAACCGCTGTGAAGCTAATTCGTATTCTCCATAATTCCTGCCTGTAAATTTTCCGCCCGGGCCAACAGCCTGTATCTTTTTCAGATAATTTGGTATACCTGTATGTATATTGAAATCCAGAAACAGTGTCTGGCCTCCTCGAGAGAAAGCGCTTTGTGAACCACTGAAGATTAAGTGTTGAGCCTCCTGCTTCATTTCGGCATAGCTCATATGTTCTACATATGGAGCATACATAATGTTTATGTAACCTATCCCTAAAGCTCCGGCATAATATGCCTGCATTGAGGCAAGAAATGTATTTAAATGACCAGTAAGTGTTCTGGCATGTTTAGCAGGCGCAGAAGATGTATCCAGATTTTCCAGATTTAACCCATATTTTTTCAAATACTCAAGCGAATGAGACGAACAATATACCCTGGTCGGATAGCCAAGGTCATGAATATGCACCATTCCGGAAGTATGCGCTTCCGCAACTTCTTTAGAAAAAACTTCCTGAAGGGCGTATTGTTTCATAGTGTTTTCAGCAACGGCAAGGTTGATGGCTTCCGGATTATTTGTGGCTATGTTGCTGTTTTCCTTAACTTTGGAAAATATAAGCTGGTCAATATCATACTTTGGCATGCCTATGCTGGTCTGCTTTTCAAGCTTCGCATTGAAACCTCTTTCAAAAAGCTCGTTATCAACTAACTCACGAATCAATGACGTGGTTATTCGGTTCAGACCAGAAGCAAAAATGCGGCCCTCAACGACATTAGCAATTTCCCGAGATATATCTGCTGACAATTCCGCTTCTTTCTCCAGGGCCATTGTAATTTTCATCTTATCCCATGGAAATGATTCATCTTTGGATACAAGATCTACCATTAACGCTGCATCGGTTGTATCAACGCTCTTGGTGACTTGTTTTCTGACGCGGAGCGATTTACGAACCTTTGCCCTATCTTCTCTGTACAATATGTAAGCTTTCGCTGTCTTTGCATGTCCATTTTTAATTAAAATCTCTTCAACTAAATCCTGAATATCCTCTATGCCAGGAATTACATCTGCAAATTTTTTCTGTAAAAAATGAGTAACAACACTCGCAAGCTCTGTAGCAATAGACCGATCTGCACCACCAACAGCTTTTGCGGCCTTAAAAATAGCATCGGCTATCTGGCCTTCATCAAATGCTACCATTCTACCGTCACGCTTTTGAATTGTTTCAATTGTCATCGTATTATTACCCTCCATCCTTTCCTGTCTTTTCTTGTTTTGTTTTCTTAGTTGAAGGCATTAAAGGTTTCAACTCGTTAATAAATTCGTTTATATCTTTAAATTCTCTATAGACTGATGCGAACCTGACATAAGCAACCTTATCCAGAACCCTGAGATGTTGCATAACAAGCTCACCGATAGACGTTGTTGCAACCTCCCTCTCAAACTTATCGTATACCACACTTTCTATCTCAGACACAATGTTTTCAAGTGTGTCAGTTGATATAGGTCTTTTTTCACACGCTTTACGTAATCCTGTCAATATCTTATTACGATCAAAATTAATCCTGCTGCCATCTTTCTTTATCACCCTTACCGGGCTTTCTTCGACCCTCTCGTATGTTGTAAATCGTCTGCCACAATTTAAACATTCCCGTCTTCGCTTTACACTAAACCCATCCGTTGATGATCTTGAATTAATAACTTTATCGTTGTCAACCTTACAAAATAAGCATTTCATAACGGTATAGTATAAAAAAATGACTCATGCAAAAACAACCTTGCAACATCAACATATTGGATGCTACGTAAGTTAACATACAACATATAGAATGTCAAGTAGATTTCCAGGAATCAGCAAGTTTATTTTCCAATACAGAAATCTGAAAATATTCTGTCTAAAATATCATCCGTTAACACCTCCCCGGTAACCTCACCAATAGTATCCAACGCCGTTCTCAAATCTATCGCAACAAGCTCGTAACCTATTCCTTCATTTAATGAATCTGATGTTTGCTCTAAAATATCAAGCGCCCTGCTGAGCACAACTCTCTGCCTCATTGTAAAAACTACATCTGACGCAGAAAGATCAATGTTATTTTCAAAAACACTGGAGACCATTGTCTTTTTTAATTCATTTAATCCTTCACCGGTAAGCACAGATGTTTTGACTACCGGAAAGGTCTTCATCTTCGAGGAAAGATCTTCATAACCAGTTTTTTTCTGCAGGTCAATCTTATTGATCACTATTATCTTGCTTCTTGTAGTTATAGAATCAAAGAACTTTATCTGCTCACTAGAGAGATCCATGCACCCGTCTATAACAAATATAACAATTTGGGCAGTATCTATAGAACCGTAAGTTCTTTGCTCGATTACAGACTCCAATTCTCCTTTTCCATAAGCAATTCCTGCGGTATCTATAATTCGGAAATTTATTCCTTCCAAATCCACGTCAGCTTCCAGCGTGTCTCTAGTTGTACCGCTAACCTGTGTTACTATCGCCCTTGAACGATTTAATAGCTTATTAAACAAACTTGACTTGCCGGTATTCGGCCAGCCAGCTAAAACAGTTTTTACACCATAATGAGATATCCTCGGTTTTTGTCCACTTCCTGAAACTATGTATAATTTTTCTTTTATATGCTCAAGTTGTTTCTTTGTTTCATCAAGCGTGATTAATTCAATGTCTTGATCGAGGAAATCAATAGCAGCCTCTATCCTGGCGCAGAGTTTTACCAATTCGCCCTGTATGTTATTCATACGCTCAGTCAACCTTCCCTTCAGATTCGAAACAGCCATTAACAACTCAGAATCTGTCTGGGAACGTATTATGTGTAATACCGATTCCGCTTCGGCAAGACTTATTCTCCCATTCAGGAATGCTCTTTTGGTAAATTCTCCGGGTTCTGCAATCCGAATGTTCCTCACCGCTTCCTCTCCATCTTCCCTGCAAACATTCTCACTTCCCGACGAAAGCAGTGTCTCCATGAACATTTCAAGCAGTGGAGGCGAACCAAAGGTATGGATTTCTACAATATCTTCCCTGGTGTATGAATTTGGAGACTTCATGATGTAAATACAGGCGGGAATCCTGATCTTTTCACTTTCAAGATAAATGTGGCCCTGGCAGGAACTAAAACCTTTCTCATGCGTAATCTTTTCACCGTCACCAGGCATAAAAATACTCCCCAGGCAGTCAAATACATCTTTGCCGCTAAGCCTGATAATCGCCTTGAGAGATCTGCCGGAAGGTGTGGATACTGCTAATATAGTATCGCTGAAACCAAAAGACATGATTTTTCCGTTTACTTACAGAAGTGAATACCTAACCCGAACAAGTCGGAATTATAATATTGAGGAATTCCTGAATTCCCCAATTCCTGAATTCTTAAATCTTTTTGCCTGAATTTGGTCAAAATATTTTTATTAAGCTATTTTTTTACCTTTACATTACCCTCAATTACCCTCTTCCCTTTGTAATAGATATCAAGCTTCTTAACACTTTTTCGAATCAGTATTTGTTCACCGATACTAATCAGCGTACTGGTAGTCCAGTACAGGGTAAGTCCTGAAGGGAAGTTGTAAAGTATGATAGGAAATATGAGCGGCATCATCTGCATCATTTTCTGCTGCATCTTTGCTGAAGGGTCATCTCCTGAAGTTGTCTTTGGTGTTAGTTTCATTTGCACAAATGACGCAACACCCATTATTAACGGCAAGATGTTTAACCATTCCCCAAGAAAAGGTATTGTGAATGGGAGTTGTAATAATTTATCAGGTTCGGACAGGTCAGTAATCCACGATACAAAAGGCGCCTGCCTCATCTCAAAGGAGTTTTGAAGTGTCCTGAATAAGGCAAAGAATACTGGCATTTGAAGCATGATCGGGAAGCAACCACTCATGGGATTTACCCCATGTTGCTTAAACAGCTTCATTTGCTCCTTCCCCACCTTTTGCTTATCGCCTTTATGCTTTTCTTTTAACTTGGCAATAAGGGGTTGTAGCTGCTGCATCCTGACCATCGACATCTGACTTTTCCTCGTCAAGGGGAAAAGTACCAGTTTTACCAGAAAGGTAAGCAGAAGTATGGAAACTCCATAATTGGGAATAAACCCATAAAACATATTTAATATTTTTACAAGTATCTTGCATATAGACCTTGTCATCCCAAAATCATAATCCAAGATCGCTAAAAGACCGTCACATTGAGTTAAAGCCTCTTTATTTTTAGGCCCGAGGAAGAAAACATAATCATGTCGTCTTTCACCCTGTGGTGGTATAGACACTCTTTTCGCATGGAGGTCTACAATAAAATCATCCTCATAAAAAGGGTCCGGATTTTTAACTGACTCAGATGTTATAGCCGCTATCCGGTTGCTTACCGAAGGCTTTAAAACAGCCGCAAAGTATTTATTAGTAGCACCGGCAAATGTGATACCTACAGATTCGTTTTTATACGGCATATCCCTAACATCTGTATGTGCAATCTTCGTCTTGCCTTTTCCTACATCTATTCCGGCTATTGATGCAAGACCGGAAATTTTGTCTACTTCCGGATATAAACCATTAGCTGCCGTTATTGAATACGATGCCCTAATCTCAGAATCCGTAGTGTTTCGCAGAGTTATGGCGACATCAAAATAATATTTCCCGCTCTGCAGAGATATATCCTTTGTTATTTGGATTCCATTCTCTAAAAGGGTAGTAAAAACAACCCTGTCTGCCCCACTCTCAACCACCTTATATCTACGGGTTTTTAGTTGATATCTTCCATCCTCCGTCAATTTCATACTTAATGGAAGGGAATCTGTTCTTGATGGCTTAAGCAGCTCTAAAACCTGCGTCCTTTCCGGGTTCCTGAATTCTGGCAATATTACGGATTTCAACGCAGCGCCTTCATTAGTCCATACAGTCTTCATCACATCGTTTTGTATCAATATGTAATTCCGCAGTTCTATGTCTTCTTGAACAGTTTCCTCAACCTTCTCAATCTTCTCAACCTTCTCAATCTTTTGTGCTTCTCCCCATGTAGCTATTTCTTCCCCAATAGTTTCTTCTGCAAACTCTTCCACACCTTCCTCACCAGGAGGCTGAGACGGCTGCATCACATTAAAGAAATAAAGCATTATTAATCCACAAAGGACAAAAGCTATTAACGCTTTCCTATCCATTCACTTATACCCCAAACTTTCTTGAATAAAGAAATATTTTATAAAATATGTTCATCATAATTAATTACACCTGAATCGCTCAATTCAGGGTCTCATGAAAAGGTGATTGTATGCAGGAGTGAATATTATTTACCGGATAAATAAGGAAGGAAAATACTTATATCCAATTGAAAACAGAAAGAAATCAAATAATTTATAATATTCCCCAAGTAATAAAAAGACGTACCAATCTATCCCCTAATAGTGTTCCCAATAAAACAATCTAAATGAAACTTGTTCATTCCTTATCTTCAGGCATCTCCGCTTCGTCAATCAGCATTACGGGAATATCGTCCTTTATCGGGTACCGCCTCCCGCATTTTGTGCAAACTATCTTATCGTCTTCAAGTCTTACCTCCGTCTTGCAGAGAGGGCAGGCAAGTATCTCTAACAGTTCTTTATCAATCATTAGAACTTAGCTCCTTTCAGCCCGCCCGAACGACGCAGTCGGGCAGGTCACTAACTTCTTGTTTTAAATCAATAGTAAAGATTATGCCTTCCACCACTTTTTCTTTTTCCTTATTTCTTGCGAAGCAAGCCCAGAAATTAACGACTGAAGGGAGTTAATTTCTATTTGCAGTTATCCGAATCTCATCAAAATCCCGGAATTGCTCAAGTTTAATCTTTTTCAAGCGCACTAACTCAAGTAAAGCAAGAAAGACCCCTATAATCTCTACCTTGCCATTGCTGTTATAAAGTAACTCCTTAAATGAAATTGCATAAGTATTAATTAAGCTGTTTATAACCTTATCCATATATACGTGTACAGGAGTATCATCATTTACGATTTTCGTAATAACATCTCCCATGGTCTGCTTCATAAAGGTTGAGAAATATTGCGCAAGTTTCCACACATCTATCTCATCCAGATGCAGTTTCTCATCTTCTTCCTTTTCATCATCTATCAGCCGCTCCTCCGGCCTTGAAAATCTTTGACTTCTCTCCTCAGACAATCTTGCCATTGCTGTGGTAGCTTCCTTGTATCTTTTATATTCGAGAAGCTGCTTTACCAGTTCCAATCTCGGGTCTTCCTCATCTTCGCCGTCAATTACTTCATTGCGAGGTAAAAGTGTCTGAGATTTTATATACATCAAAGTCGATGCCATAACCAGGAAATCTCCGGCAAGCCCAATATCTATACTTTGCAATTCATCCAGATACATCATATATTGACCGGTGATTTTCGCAATTGGTATATCATAGACATCAACCTCCTCCCTGCGAATTAAATAGAGAAGGAGGTCTAATGGCCCGTTGTAAATATCAAGATCAATTTTATAGTCTGTTTGCATTCGATCTATTTATTTAAGCAGAAAAGTCATAAAGAAATTCCCAAAGAATATCGTTGGTGGCCAGATGATGTAAGATAATATAGGTATATGGGCAAAGTTCCCAAGTAATATTACCCCAAGCAAAATAAATGGGCCATAACGGCATACGTTTTCATACCCTGGAAGCATCTGACGAGGTAGAAATCCTTTTAAAATATGAGAACCGTCTAATGGATAAAGTGGAATAAAATTAAAAAAGGCTAAAATCAGGTTAATCATAATTAACTGTCTCAATACTTCAAACAGACCCGATGTAACCCCTGTAAACTTGTACAAAATCTGAAAAATTACACCAAAAAACAATGCCGAAACAATATTTGAAATAGGCCCAGCCGCAGAAACAAGCACATCATCTCGCCTGGGGTGTTTGAAATAAGCGGGATTTACTGGTACCGGCTTTCCCCACCCAAAATGTGCTATAATAAAACAAATTGTCCCGATAGGGTCAAGATGCGCCAGTGGATTAAGCGTCAGACGCCCCTGCATCTTGGCCGTTGGATCACCTAATTTGTTGGCAGTCCAAGCATGAAAAAACTCATGAATAGTCAGGGCATATAATATTGCGATTGCAAAAGGAAGTATACTTTTAAGGTCAAAACCCATTCATTTTAATTCGTTTCGTGTAATAAAATTTTCATGTTATCACGCTTAGCATAGTATGTCAAGCAAAGTTTAACTTGTGTGTCAAGGCAAAGTTTAACTTGAATAAAAATTACTTATACATATAATACAACAGTATTTATAATTAGTTATACTCTCTCGCAATTAAGCATGAAAACAACTTTAACAGATGTAGAATACGGTAAAAATGTAGTAGAGATAGAGGCAAATGCGGTCAAAAACCTTATTCATCATATCGACGACAACTTTCAGGATGCGGTTGATTTAGTTATTAATTGCAGAGGAAGAATTGTCGTAACAGGGATTGGTAAAGCAGGCCTTATAGGCCAGAAAATATCGGCCACATTAGCCAGTACCGGCACTCCTTCCTATTGGCTGCATTCTTCTGAAGCAAAACATGGTGATCTTGGAAGGGTAGTTGCAGAAGATGTGGTTATAGCCCTTTCAAACAGTGGTGAAACTGAAGTAACTCAACTTATACCATTTTTAAAGAAAATCGGCTCAAAGATTATTGCAATAACAGGCAACAATAAATCCAACCTGGCAACGTACAGCGATATAGTCTTATTTATAGGCAATATTGATGAAGCCTGCCCGTTAGGCCTTGCTCCTACTGCAAGTTCTACAACCATGCTTGCGCTGGGAGATGCGTTGGCTTTAACAGTATTCAAGAAAAGAAACCTGAGTAAAGAAGAATTCGCCTTTTATCACCCGGGTGGTGAGATTGGAAGGAAGCTTCTCCCTGTAGATGCAATAATGCGGAAAGGTGAAGAGAATCCTATAGCTAATGAAGATATTACTGTGACAGATGCACTCAAGATTATAACAAATACAAAGGGTAACCCTGGAGCCGTAAATATAATCGACGTAAACAACAAACTGGCAGGGTTCTTCACGGATGGCGACCTTAGAAGAAACCTTCACAAAGGTACTTCCTTTCTCAATAATGCGATCAAAGATGTTATGACAAAAAACCCAAAATTCGTCACAATCGGCTGTCTTGCATCAGAGGCATATAAGATATTAAGGGAAAACAAAATTGACCAGCTTCCTGTTGTAGACAGCAATAACACTCCCATTGGTATAATTGACGTACAAGATCTGCTTGACACAGGAAACTAAATTATCAGAGTAATCCAAATCAAAACCGCCCCTGACCAATATATTATTATATTATATTATTACTCTGTAAAAACTTCTTTTTTTTAGAAAGTTTTTATAGAAACACAGGTTTTGGAAAAACATAAGTTTCATGAATTTAAGTATTTAGGGATTCCTGTCTGCCGACAGGCAGGGAGGTATTCCTGAATTCCTGAATTCTTAAATTGTTTTTAATTTGGTTGCGGCTATGCCGCACTATGGATTTCCTTCATAGATCATCATAGTTTCTTGCCTTTAATTTGTACCATTGTAAACTATAAACTACACAAGAATATTTATCGAAACTTCTATCGTTTTATTAATACGGAGGTATAAGTATTGAATAACGTAAAAATGGTTATTATGGACGTGGATGGTGTGCTTACAGATGGAAAAATCATACTGGATGCAAACGGGACCGAATCAAAAGCTTTTTATGTACAAGATGGTACCGCTATTACATATTTACACCGTGCAGACATAAAAACTGCCATTATCAGCGGAAGAAAAAGCAAAGTCGTTGAGCTTAGAGCTAAAGAACTTTGCATAGAAGACGTATACCTGGGTATACATAACAAGTTAGAAGCTTATGAAAAAATCCTCAAGAAACACGAAATAAAAGATAGTGAAATTTGTTATATTGGCGATGACCTTATTGATCTACCCATTCTGAGAAAAGTTGGTTTCTCAGTTGCCGTACCAAATGCACCCTCAGAGGTAAAGGAAAATGTCTCCTACATAACCAATGCACCAGGAGGATATGGCGCTATACGTGAAGTAGCGGAAAATATCCTGAAATCTCAGGGTAAGTGGGACGCCATAATCTCAAGGTATTTCTAAGAAAATAAAATTATTATGATAGATTTAGCTAGAAAAAGACGTCGATTAGTTTACTTGGGAATTATATTTATTTGCTTTTCAATCTTAGCGTTATCAATCTCAGGTTTGTTTAGATTTACAACTTTTGTAAAAAAGGAAGAAAAGCCCATATTAAAAGAAATCATAGATGAAGACTCCAAAAGAAAGCAGAGGCTGACCCAAGTACCCGGTACAAAGGATATTACTCAGGAAATTTACGGACTTTATCTGCCAAGTTACGATAAAAATGGAAAAGTAGTATCCGTAATAAGAGGTGCTTATACTGTCTTTCTTGATAACAAAACCTATATGATAACTAAACCGGAAATAGAATTTGCAGGTGACAGCAACAATGACGGTAATGAAAATCAATCAAAAGGCGTTGTTATAACTTCAGATTTCGGAGAGATGGACAAGACGAATAATAAGGGATTTCTTTATGGTAATGTAATAACCAGATTTGGAGAAGACCTTGAGATATATACAGAAGATCTTACGTATTCACCAGAAGATAATACAGTGAATACAGACGGCCCGGTTACAGTAAAAGGGGGACGAATGATGGTTACGGGAACCGGTTTTGAAGTTAGTTTATCTGACGCAATAGCAACGATAAAGTATGATCCTGAAATGGAAATAATAAGTAATAAAGATGAATTATTTTTATTCTCCGATAAGGGAGGTTCTGCAAATAGAAATATCGCAGAAAATATCTTTATACAAGCCAGTGGTGAGTTGGTCTTTGAGCACAAAAAAAAGCTTGCCACATTTTATGATAACGTACGTATTTCCAAGGGCAAATCTACTGTTTTTGCCGATAAATTATCAGTACCTTTTGACTCCAAATTAGAAAGCATGGAACAGATAATAGCAAGCGGTAATGTTTTGGCATCAGATGGTGAAAAAAACGCTAAAGGAGAAACGCTAACCTGGGATTCAGAAAAAGAAATTGCAATACTGGAAGATGATCCCGTAGCTGAATACTTCGATGACAAGGTAACAATAACTGCCCCCAAGATTATATTCTCGAAAGTTCACGGCAGAATGGATGTTCCGGTAGCAGGGCAGCTTACAACCATCGTCAACTTAAAGAGCAAAAAACAAGATGAAAAAGACGCAAACAAAAAAACAGAAATAACTATTGCCTCTTCTGACAAAAAGACGGTCTATGATACCGTTATAATAAGCTGGAAGGGGAAAATGTCTTTTGTACAGAGCACAAATCTGGCTATTTTCGAAGATGATGTTATTGCTACTAAAGAAGGCACAAAACTATACTGTGAAAAGCTTGAAATTCGTTTTGATAATGAAAATGACTCAATGGAGGAGATGGAAGCCACAACGGATGTACACATGATTGAAAAAAGAGGTGACACATTCAGGGAAGCAAAGGGAGATAAACTTATCTGGGTCTCAACAAAAGATTATACAGAACTGTATGGCAATAATCCACTGGCCTCAGTAATCGATGACAAAAAGCAAATATTCGCTCCAAAGATCACATTCTCAGAATCTGAGAATAAAATGTTTGCCGAAGGAAAAGGATATCTGTTGGCCAAAACTCATTCAAAAGAGAAAGACGAAGAATCTGAGGAGAAAGCACCTGACGAAGCAGATGAAAACCTGCCATCTGAATCTTCTACAAATGGAAAAGACAAAGAACCTGAGGGAAAAATACCTGACGAAGGCGAAGAAAATCTATTAGCCGAATCTTCTACAAAGAAGAGTAACATAGAGCCTGACCTTATTGAAATCAATTGGAATAAGGAGATGATCTACAATGGCAGTAATCAGGTTGCAAACTTCTACGAAATGATTAAAGTCACAAAAGGGAAAGAAAAGCTTGATTGTGACAGACTAGACGTTTTTTTCGATGATCAGGACAAGATAAAAAAAGCCACAGCGTTTGGAAACGTTTATTTTAATAGTCCTGATTCAGATAATACTGAAGGGTTGGGAACCCTGCTTGAATGGGATTTAATAAAAGACCTGGCAGTACTTACAGGAAACCCTCTTGCAGAATTAAGGCGATCAGGCTCTCGGACTTTTTCTAAAAAGATTTATTTTGATATGAGAACAAAAAGAGTACACTGGGAAGGACGGCCACACTGGAAAGTCTACGAACATTAAATAGTAAAGATGACAAATAAATTACCTTGCATAATTTCCATAACTATACTGGTTTTTATAATACATTTACGGACAACAATTCCCGCAGAATTATCTAAAAATATTATGGTTATAGCACGGCATGGCTCACTGGAAGACACCCCTGAAAATACATTTGCTGCCTTTGAACAGGCACTAAATAAAGGTGTAGATGGTTTAGAAGTAGATGTAAGAAGAACAAAGGACGACAGGTTAATCTTGATACACGATGACACTATTGACCGTACAACCGACGGCAAGGGCTATGTCAATAAATTATTATATGACGAAATAAGACTATACGATGCAGGCGCATGGAAGGGAGAAGAGTTCGC
>JACZYU010000176.1 GCA_022570935.1 Planctomycetota bacterium
CAATCTTAATTATAGAGGAACGACCACCAGGTCCAGTCTTTTCAGTAACTATTTTGCTTATCTTTTTTATATTAAATTTGGCATTGACGAGTTTTCTTTCAATCTCGCTCTTTTTAAGATTGACTCTCCAGTTATAGTATTTTGATTTGTTGCAGTATCCGCAGTCTACACCACTTAAAGGTGGAATACTCCTGAGATTAAACACTATATTGATGTCTTCCGTGTGCCCTCCACATGTACTGTGAAAATATCCGGGGAAAAGTTCCCAATTATACACCATTACGATTCCTCTGGATTTATCTACTATTTCTTTTGTCTTTGGTTGGTAATTGTACGAACCATTATATGCAAGGTCCAGTTTGTTTATGTGATACAGTGCGTTATTTTTGATTTTTTTCTGATAAATTGCATACGTACGTGCGGCAATTACCTGTGCCTGTATTGCGTCTTCTCGCCACAATGTCGGCATCTCTTCCTCTATAACACCGGGTAGGTATTCTTCAATACTTATTTCCTCCAATACAGAGAATCTGTCCTTATTTTGTGGTACCAATATAAGCTTACCACGATACTTTGATTTATCAATTTTGATGAAACCATCCTCAGAAACAATACTGACGTTACTGTTTGTTTTCACAAAAGTAGTAGAGGTCTCAGATGTTGAATGAGAGGTCTGGGGTCTTATTCGAAATTCTCCTGATTTCAAGAATATGACTGACTTTGGCAAATTATTCCTGCTGACCAGAATTTTGTTACTGTCAAGGTCTGAAATACTATATGGGTGATTAATTTCTATTTCTGTTTCTTTTACATCTTTTTGTAACAACACACGAATGTCTGGCGGGGCTTTCAGATATTTGTCGTATTTATAAACAGTTTCTGTATTAGTGCCGGTCTTTAGACAAGAAACAAGCAGTACAATTAATGAAAAGATAAAACCCAGGCCAAATAAGATGTGTTTAATCTTTGAAGTAACTATGAACAATTTATTGGTTCCTCTTTCAGAGAGTTATTATTAGTCATATTTGCTTTTAACTTCCAACCTTCGTATAAATTACGCGTTGTATCTTTGTATCTTTCATATTCACTGAAAATACAACCACAATACGATTGTCTATATAACATCTTCTTTTTTGCGATCTCATGGCTGCATTCACATAGATGCCTGTAGTCCTTATATTCGAAAGATATGCCAACTTGCTCTGATATTTGTTCACCGATCTCTTTGATCTTCTCATGATCTTGTTGTTTGCTGAAGAGTAATGTTGAACAGAATGCATCGAACCCATTTTCTTTTGCATAATTGGCGGTATTTCTAAGCCTTAATCTATAACAATCTTCACATCTGTTATTTCCTTCATAGTCAACTTCCTTCAGGTATTCCCTTAATCCATATTCCTCGCAATAATCTATTTCTATCGGATCACTTTCCTGGAATATGCGCACTGCCTTGAGCCTTTTTCTGAATTCCAATAGGGGGTGAATATTGGGATTATAAAAATAACCGTGAACACGGATTTTCTCTCTTCTTAACTCTTCAAGTGGTGCACAAAGACAGCCTGCACAACAAATATGTAATAAAAGATTTGTCATTTGATCAATGGAAAGTAGTTTGTTTGTCAGTAATGGCCTTATGGCCCATATATTCATATGCCAGTTGCGTTGCAATCCTGCCTCTAGGCGTTTTGCTAAGATAGCCCTTCTGAATCAGGTAAGGTTCATAAACTTCTTCTATCGTATCTTCCTGTTCATTTACGGAAACGGCAATTGTCTTCAAGCCAATAGGCCCGCCTCCATGTTGAATTATCGCCTGTAGTATTTTTCTGTCTAAGTCTCCAAAGCCGTCATTGTCAACACCCAACATATCAAAGCCTAACTTTGTAATATTTTCTGTAATTTTGTTTATACCTTTTACCTGTGCAACATCCCTGATTCTTCTAATGAATCTATTTACAATCCTTGGAGTGCCCCTGGAGCTTTTTGCAATCATCTCGGCACTTTTGTCATCAATTTCTATTTTCAGTGTTTTTGCAGATTTAATGGCAATCTCTTTCAATTCCGTCCATGGATAGAAGTCCAATCTTTCCAGTACGCCGAATCTAGCGCGAAAAGATTGTGTTAACAACCCTTCGCGTGTAGTTGAACCTATAAGTGTGAAATGCGGGAGATTAATTTTGACAGACCTTGCGCTCGGACCCTGGTCAATCAAGATATCAATCGAATAATCTTCCATTGCCGAATAGAGATATTCCTCTGTAGGCTTGTTCAATCTGTGAATTTCATCTATAAAAAAAATATCTCCGTGCTTCAAATTAGTCAGTATGCCGGCTAAATCGCCTGGCTTGTTAAGCACAGGGCCTGAGGTAGCTTTGATGTCTACATTGATTTCGTTAGCAATGATTTGTGAAAGTGTTGTCTTCCCTAATCCTTGCGAGCCTGAAAATAAAATATGGTCAAGCACATCACCTCTTTTCTTTGAGGCTTCAATATAAATATGCAGGTTTTCTTTTATTGACTCTTGTCCAATGAAATCAGTAAATCCTTTTGGCCGCAGTGTGATATCAAGAGTCTTATCTTCCGGATCAGCATCGCAGGATAGGAAATTATTGTCAGACATTTTCAAGGTACCAGGATATTTTGTTTATAAAAAATAACTGTCAGCAAATTATACGCGGCTTAAAGCTTCTTTGATGAGTACTTCAACACCATCTGAGACATCAATATTCCCTGAAGCTGAGCTTACGGCCTTTTCTGCTTCAGGCCTTGTATAACCGAGTGAAACCATCGCCATTATTGCATCTGAAACTATTGCCATCTTTGCTGTTTCAGCAGAAGACACTGTTTCAGGTGAAATACGTTTTATTGTTTCCTTTAATTCTAATATTATTCTTTCAGCAGTCTTCTTTCCTATTCCCTTGATATGCTGTAGAGATTTTGGGTCATTTGCAACAACATATTTTTCAAATTGGCTTACAGAACTGCTTGATAGTATTGTAAGCGCCATGTTTGGGCCTACACTGTTAACTGAAAGAAGCAAATTAAACAAGTCTCGCTCTTCCAGTGAAGAAAACCCGTAGATTTTTATTTCATCGTCTCTTATTGAGAGCTTTGTATATAATTTAGTGCTTTCTTTATTTGATATCTTCTCAAATGTTGATAGTGGTATGTGTATTCTGTACCCAATACCGTTGGTTTCTATTGTGGCAGTAGTAGGTGTTTTATGTACTATTTTACCATGAATAAAATCAAACATTAAATCAATGTCAAATGAGACTGCATCATTATATTATAAAAGGGTTCTAGCTGAGCCGTGTTTGTGAAATAACCAAAAACAGCTATACGCTTTATAATAGTGGAATAATTAGGTACTTTAGTAAAAGTCGTGGGTGAGATAACTAAAGAAGCCCGTCATTAGTTTCATGAGATTTGTTAAATGCGCGGTTTGATCTTAAGTTTATATCAGAAATTTATCCATTGTCGTTTCCGCTACAAAATTCCAAACCAAGCTTATCAAGTAGATCCTTTATTTCATCAATATCTACCTGCTTAAAACTCTTTTGTTCCAAGAGTTCAGTTTCTGTTTTAGATACTAATTCGCCTATTGTCTCAATCCCCATCTTTTCAACAGCCTTTCTACAGTGTTTGGAAAGGTCCATTTCTGAAATTGGTTTTTTCAGGTTATCCGTGTTCCCACCGGTATCTTCATCAATAAATAAATCATTATGTTTCATTTCATCTACGGCCTGCCCAAGACGCAGACCTTTTTGGTTAAGTATATTTGTTATTTCTGTTAATGAAGTTTCTCCGAAATTTTTATATGATAATAGTTCAAGTTCGCTTACTTTTGTTAAATCATCAAGAGTTTTTATATTCATACGTTCAAGGCAATTTTTACTTCTAACAGATAGTTCGAAATCTGAAATTGGAATGTTTAAGACTTCGATTTCTATGTCTTCTTTCTTTACCTTATCATCATCGTAAAGCATATTTATGCCGGCTCTTGCATCTTTGAGATAAAGTTTTGCAGTTTCGTGATTCGGATATGATTGTAAAACTGCTTCATAGCAAGAAATAGCTTTTTCATATTCATCGTTGTCTTCATATATAATTCCCAGGTTAATCATTGCATTGGTGTATACAGGGACTTCCTCGATACATTTTTCATAGTATTCAAGTGCTTTTTCGTCTTCTCCGCTAATGTCAAAATCGTAAGCAAGGTGAAATAAGGCACCAGGGTGAACGGGATTAATTTCCAGTGCACGATTATAATGTGTTAAAGCGTCTTCATATTCGCCAAGATCATCAAGGCAATGTCCCCATTGGCAGTGAAGGTTGGCTTCGCCATCATATGCTTTTGATAATTTCTCGATTGATTTTAATGCGCTTTGAAAGTCGCCGGACATTCTTTGTGTTTCAGCTATATCTATTAGTATCTCAAACTCTTTTGTATCTGCCTGTTTCGACCGTTCGAAGTAATCGATTGCCTTTTCATAATCTTTAAGTTCTTGATGGCATTTACC
>JACZYU010000041.1 GCA_022570935.1 Planctomycetota bacterium
AAGTCTGCCTATGACTTAACTGGTATTGTTTGAAGCCTACACTCATTAAGATATAATCTATCGGCAGGCCTTTAATATCAGTTAATTTTAAAATTGTTTAACAAATGAAAGCTGTGTTGTATAATTACGTAATGCTAAATTCATGAAGATTCCTAACGCAGAACATGTTGTTACCCTTTATGCACCTGAGAGGTTAGAAATAACAGAAACTATTAAATTACTTGATGTAGTAGCGCTGACGGTTGACCTGCCTGAATGCAAACTGTGGCATGGACAAGTGGGCACTGTGGTTGAAATCCTTGCAGGGGGCAAAGCATTTGAAGTTGAATTTTGTGATCGCGAAGGACACACTTACGAATCGGTAGGTTTACGCACAGACCAGATTATGGTGTTGCACTATGATCCGGTAGAGGCCAACTCAAAATCTGCATAATTCTTTTGCAACCCAAATCTACAAAAGACTGATGTTTTTATTAATATCAGGTAAGTCTGAATAGCCTTTTAGTGTCAAAACAGAAGGAAATACCATCTCAGAAATCGTTATCGAAGATAGAAGATGAGTGTTTATAAAAAAGTTGAATGGTAAAAAACAATGGTAGATTCTTATCTACATCAATAATCCTGTTAACGTTTGCACACCTCTTTAATGACTTCTATGCCGGTTTCCTAATTCCGCTTCTGTCCTACTTTCAGACAAGCCTCCATTTAACAATAACACAGGTATCTGTATTGCCCACGATATTGGCTGTGTTTGGCTCGATCTTGCAGCCTGTATTCGGTTTTCTCGGTGACAGATTTAATAAGAAACATTTTTTTGTTGTATCCGGTGTCTTATGTTCGGCAATATTCTTGAGTAGTATATGCTTTGCGCCAAACTTTATTGTCCTGGTTTTAATGCTCATGATCGGAGCATCAGGTGTGGCGGCCTTTCATCCTAATGGCGCAGCAACTGTAGCCGGTTTAAGCCAAAACAGATCCACATTCCAGATGTCTATCTTCCTTATGGTTGGATGTATAGGACTTGCCGGAGCGCCATTTGTTATTACGTTGATTGTATCATTACACGGATTCAACAAGTTATGGCTTCTGTCCTTACCAGGCGTAATCCTGGCGCTAATATTGATTAAGATGCCAGTAATTCCCGGAAATCGGAATAATAATACGAGTCTGTCAGATTTGAAAATACTTTTTGCGAGAACTTCGCGGCCGCTGTGGATCATGTTCCTGATAATGTTTACCCGGTCAATCGTCATTACGAGTTTCATTAGTTTTATGTCTATACTTTTTACAGAAAAAGGAATCTCAATGCAGAAGGGCGGAATCGCTATATCCATCTTCCTGATTGGCGGAAGCATTGGCGGTTTGATAGGAGGATATCTGGCAGATAGAATAAACAGGAAAATAGTAATAGCATGTTCCTCAATCTTTGCATGTCCGTTACTTTTATGGTTTTTAGATTCAAGCGGAACACTTTCTATAGTATTATTAGGCGTAAGTGGTATGGTTATATTTGCAGCATCAGCTATTAACATACTAATAGTTCAAAGATTATGCCCACCGGGTATGGCCAGTTCTGTGTCAGGCATTTCGATGGGCCTTGTCTGGGGTTCTGCAGGTCTTATGCTTCCCATAATCGGGTACATTGCTGATCAATATAGTATGACAACGTCGTTAGGGGTTGTAGCATACCTGGCACCCATAGCAGGACTGTTGGTTTTCCTGCTGCCGGATATTAATAATCCAACGCAAAAATTGAATAATAAGCAATTGTAATTTCGAGTTTTATAGTTTACTATTCCTTGGATAAATTTTTACAATACCAGAGTACATTCAAACAGGAACAAAATGGATATTTTTATTAAAAACATAGTAGATTTATTAAAGGCTGAAATACCACTGTCTGAGGATGAGATAAAGGATTTGATAGAGATTCCTCCGGACTTAAAGATGGGTGATTTCGCATTTCCATGTTTTGCCATTGCGAAACAGTTAAAAAGAGCTCCCCTGAATATATCAGCCAGACTTGCACAAAAACTGGCACCAAGTGACTTAATAACAGACATTAAGGCCCATGGGCCATATCTAAACTTTTACGTCTCTAAGAAGATGATTTTCAAGACTGTCCTGGATGAGGTCTTTACTGAATCGGATTCTTACGGGAACTCTGATTCTGGCGTGGGTAAGACGGCAGTAATAGATTACTCTTCACCGAACATAGCAAAACACCTGGCCGTTCATCATCTCCGTTCGGCAGTAATCGGGAATGCGATTTATAACCTTTACAAGGCCCTGGGATATAAATGCGTAGGCATAAACCATCTGGGAGATTGGGGCACACAATTTGGACAATTAATCGTTGCCTTTAAAATATGGGGCCCGGAACTAAAGGGGCAGGATTCGATAAAAGAGACAGGGCTCGATATCAGCAAGCTTAATGAGTTATATGTCAGGTTTCATAAGGAGGCTAAGGACAATCCTTCTCTGGAGGATGAAGCAAGAGATTGGTTTAAAAAGTTGGAGGGTGGAAACGAGGAGGCGAAGGAGACATGGCAATATTTCAAGGAAATCAGTTTATCAGAGTTTGACAGAGTGTACGAAAAGTTAGGTATAAAGTTTGATTCGTTTGCGGGTGAAAGTTTTTATAACGACATGCTTGATGATACCGTTAACAGAATAAAAGATGCCGGTCTTGCTGAGATAAGCGAAGAAGCCCTGATCGTTAACCTCGAAAAATTCGATATGCCGCCGTGTATCCTGAGAAAGAAGGATGCCGCCAGTCTGTACGCCACCAGGGACATATGTGCTGCCGAGTACAGGAAACAGGAGTACAACTTTGACAAAATGATCTACGTTGTTGGTTCCGAACAGAGATTACACTTTAAACAATTCTTCAAAGTCCTGGAACTCATGGGATACGAATGGGTAAATGACTGCGTACACGTAGATTTCGGACTGATCAAGTTTAAGGGTGGAAAGATGTCCACGAGAGAGGGTAAGGTTATCCTGTTGGAGGATCTGCTGGGAGAATCGTGTAAGATCGCCATGGAAATTATAGAAGGGAAAAATGCAGATCTGGAAAACAAGGCAGAAGTGGCAAATGACGTTGGCATTGGCGCCATAATATTCTCAGAGTTGAGTACAAAGAGGATTAAGGATGTATTGTTCGACTGGAACGAAATCCTCAACTTTGATGGTGAGACCGGCCCATACGTACAATATACACATGCAAGGTTGTGCAGTGTATTAAGAAAGTGTGGCGGGGAAGTAACAAATGAAATTGATTACGACGTGTTTAAAGAAGATGATGAATTATTACTAGTCAAAAAACTTGAATCGTTCCCATTGACCATAATGCGCTCTGCACAACATTGCGAACCATCAATACTGAGTAAATACCTGCTTGATCTGTGCAGCACATTCAACAGGTTCTACCAGCATCACAGGATACTCATTGATGATGAAGGGTTGAAATCGGCAAGGATTTTGTTAGTTGATTCAATCAGACAGGTTATAAAGAATGGATTAAGCATACTCGGCCTCAATGCACCTGAGAGGATGTAACACAAATTTGCTCCCTTCGGTCGCCAATTTGTGTGTTTTGCTTTGCAAAACAAAATCCATGAAACCAATTAAAGGTGGTATTTCTTAATAGTCAATATCTTAACCATGTGGGTATGATATATGTTCCGTTTTCCAGAAATCAGGCAAAAGTGGTTGCTTATAAAAATAATAGTTGTTAAAATGTGTTTGTTATGTGATTATCATTCATTTTTCAATTTGAGGTATTTATGCAAACTACAATTAATGTTCCGGATGTAGTAAAAAAATTGTGGTAGATCATTCTAACAAACATATTCGTGAAGCAATTAGGTATGTCGAAAGAAAAGGCTGGTCTGTTACGAGGGCTGGTCCACGAGCTCACATTTGGGGCATGTTGTTGTGTCCACGGCATGGTAGAGAAGGATGCCGAATAAGAATTATGTCTACTCCTCGGAATCCAGAAAGCCATGCTCGCGATATTTGCCGTAGTGCAGACCGTTGCCCACATTCTTAACTATTTCGCCCCCATTAGAATATGCCAAGAAGGTTGGCGAATTACAAGGAAGGGATTAATTATGAAAGAACATGAATTCACACTCATTTTGACAACTGAGCCAGATGAAGATGAGTCTGACAGACTTTATGGCATCTTTAATGATGGTACAATCTCCACCATAGTTGGTGTTCCTCAAATTAGCTTTCACCGTGAGGCTTTATCATTGGAAGAAGCTATCCGCTCTGCAATGGCAGACGTAAAATCGGCAGGTTTTAAGATAGCTCGTGTTGAAATAGAACCTGAAACAGTGGAACAACATTCATAAGCAGTATCAGATAGGAAGTATTTTAATTGAATGATTTTCATTCATCTCTTGCCGGTTCAGGCTTGCATCCAGAACCAAAACATTTCTTATTTATAAAACTATTGGTTCAATCTTCAAGATTGAACCAGCTTGATACAGCGCCAAATATTTGTTATGCGTAAAAGCTTTATTCACTAAATCTTGATAAATATACTATCTGTTTTGGTTCTGCACGATAGAATTCATATAGAGTACAATCAAAAGAATCAGATTGTCTTTAGCCTTTTTAAAGTATAAAAGGGAGAGAATTTAATGAATCAACAATTCAAAGTTATAGTAGAAAAACACCCTGATGGTTATGTAGCTTACCAACTTGGATTAAAAGGAGTAGTGGTTAGTGAAGGTGATACATATGAGGAAGCACTGACAAATGTAAAATCTGCTATTAAATTTCATATCGAAACATTCGGGAATGATATTTTCGAGGCAGATGAGCCAATACTAGAAGCATTCGTAGTAGAAACTGGTATTTCCGTCTGATGCCCACCAAATATTTCCTGCATTCCTGCTTTCCTTAGAGTAAACCTCTTTAGACATATAAATTTTCCGTTTGACAGATTACGTTTGCTGATATAATATAGAACAACTGAGACGCGGGGTAGAGCAGTTTGGTAGCTCGTCGGGCTCATAACCCGGAGGTCGCAGGTTCAAATCCTGTCCCCGCTACTCATTACTAAATAAGGACTTGGAGCAACGCTCTGAGTCCTTTTTTATTGCAGATTCTGCCTTTAAATCTGTTCTTGTTTAACCTTCTAATATTCCCTGCTATTCTATGCGCAGCTTCATCAGATTCCCAATCTCTAAAATCATCAATTTCATCTAAATATCTTTGGTTTGCAATTCGTTTCTCAGCCAATTTACTAAGAAACAGAATAAGAATACCTATTACAAGAATATCAAACAACATCCCATGTGCTTTAACAAATACATTTTCCAAAAAAGTTTTATTATTACATAATAGGGCCTATTTATTGTTCTTGCGCGGCCTTCCCCATGGTAATGCCCTTAGCCTTCTCCCAAATAACAATCTTGAGATAAAATTGAATCTCTCTTCTTATTTACATGACTACTCGCACTAGACCATTTATACTTTTGTGGTTTCCTTACTATACCAACTCGGACAGGATTATTTTCTACATATCGAACTGCTGCTTGAGTGCATAGAGGAAATAGCTGTATTTATGGAAGATATTGATATAGAGAAAATGGATTGTGATACTTGCCTTATAATGCAGGAAATATTAAGTGATGAGATTAACAACCCTGAGTTTCTTCGCTTTGCCTTCTAAGAAAACACCTTTCATAATAGTCCGCAAAACCTCTTTTATTCTGTCACATCATTTATCATAAAAGTAAATGTATAGTGGGATATGTACCCACCAAAGTCAATTGGTAAAATCAGATTGAAAGTTGAATCCTTCAGCTCTTCACCCCTGCCCTCAAAGCTATATCTTGGGAAGATAGGCTCCATTAAGTAGTATATTTCATATGATCTACTGCTAAATCTATCCTGCCCTATACAGAAATCAGGCCAGATATTTATCCAGACATATCCTGTTATCTCAGAATCCGGGTCTATCGTTATTGGTGAAACGTACAAGTCATTTTCTGCAAAATCCCATACTTCTTGCACATAATCATAACCATAATGAATCATGCGGGATTCACCCAAAGAATCTATATACTCAGCCTTATCTCTAACAAGATTTATATCATGGTCAGTCTTGTTCTTGATTGCCACCCATATATTCTCAGAAGACGGAACAAATCTGAACTGAACATTGCTATCCTCAAAATTCATCGTCTCGCTTTGAGGATCAATTAGTGAAAAACTATAACGATAAGGTGTGTATGAACAACCAACAAAAATCAAACACAAACATCCAAGGGCTATTTTACGTGTAGTTTTATATAATTTGTACATTTTGCCCTCCTAACTGTTAATACCAGAAGTCAGGTAGTTCTCCCTCTTTAATTTTATACAAACATTATGATGAAATCGTTCCTAAATATGACAATATACAAAGTATATTTCACTCGTGCTATCAACACATTATTCAGCTATCAGACATCAGGAGGATATACAAGGCAAGATGAGGTTTGATATAAGGTATGCATGAAAGTAAACTAGACTCTTGTCAATATTGTCAATGGTTTTGAGTAGTCATATATTACATTGAAATGATGGGGTATATTGCTAAAGAAAATTTAAACCTCAGGATACACAGGAATACTACTGATGAAATGGGGTTTGTGGTGGGTGAGATGTGGTTTGGAGTGGTATAAAGTCTGATTATTAGCCTTTAATGCCTATAAAGCGGTTATAAAATTAGAGATTCTTCGGCTAATGCAGATTATCATACATTGTAAAAAGAATAGCTTCCTCTCTCTGCATTCCCCATGTAAGGGTCTCAATAAGCCATTCTATTTCTTTTGAAAGCATTCAAGGCATCGACCGGTTTCATCTGATTGGTGGTGAGGGGAAACCGTATTTAACAGGAATTGGCCTATTAAAGGTGCCGAGTACCTTGAACCCTATAATATTTTTTTCAAGCACACTCAAATTATGCAGCTATATTAACAGACGTTCATATTATACTCTTGATGATAGGAAATTGCTTTCTAAAGGTTTAGTAAGAGCAGTAAAATAATTAACCAAATTCAAGTGTTTTTTGAAAATTATGCCCCCCAGCTCAATGAGGAAGTGCAACACATGAGTAAAAGACAGTATTGAGCAGCAATTGCGAAACGCATCGGCGCAACTGCTGCTTCAATAAAGGCTTTTATGACAATATTATAAGTGCATGTTTAGAATTAATGCACACTTTCGGCTTCCTTCTTTTCAGGCTCGGCCTTCTGCCCAGATACCTTCTCTACCGTTGCAGTTGCTTCTTCAGCACTCTTCTCAGCAGTTTCTTCAGCTATTGTCTCAGCAGAATAAACCACTTCCTCGGTCACTTTCTCAGCAGTTTCAGATGTTTCTTTTGCGGCTTCCTCTGTTGATTCCGCAGGTGCTTCCGCTACTTTCTCAGTAGATTCCGCCGTTACTTCAGCTACCTTCTCAGTAGTTTCTGCCGTTACTTCAGCTACCTTCTCAGCAGTTCCAGCTGTTGCTTCGGCTGTCTTCTCCGCAGTTTCTTCAGCTACCTTCTCAGTAGTTTCAGATGTTTCTTTTGCGGCTTCCTCTGTTGATTCAGCAGATGCTTCCGCTACTTTCTCAGTAGTTTCTGCCGTTACTTCAGATACCTTTTCAGTAGTTTCTGCCGTTACTTCGGATACCTTCTCAGCAGCTTCAGCCGTTGCTTCAGTGACCTTCTCAGCAGTTCCAGCTGTTGCTTCGGCTGTCTTCTCCGCAGTTTCTTCGGCTACCTTCTCAGTAGTTTCAGATGTTTCTTTTGCGGCTTCCTCTGTTGATTCCGCAGATGCTTCAGCTACTTTCTCAGTAGTTTCTGCCGTTACTTCAGATACCTTCTCATCAGCTTCAGCAATTTTCTCGGCGATCTTTTCAGCAGTTCCAGCCGTTGCTTCGGCTACCTTCTCAGTTGTTTCAACCTTTGATTCTTCCTTCGCTGCACCTTCTCCTTCAGCCGCAGCCTCAGACTTCATTGCTTCCTTGGCCTCACTTTGTTTGCCTTCTTCTTGTGAAGCCATACCTACTGTAATAAAACCAATAATAGCAAGTCCTACAATTAACATACAAAAAATTTTGCTTATTTTCATGCTTCTTACCTCCTAAAGGTTCAAATCACACACTATGCTTGCTTTCTACAATTAATGCAGATATATGTGAGAATAAATGCGGCACGGTAGTGGTAAAAGTATAGTTTTTTTCACTACTAATTACTACTTACTGTGGCATTAATTGTGAATTCTTGTTAAATGCCAAGATGTATTTACGGAATTAATAGTACAAGAGCAAACAAGAGCAAAAAACCTGCCAATAATTAACTTCGTGATCTATAATTTAGTGTGTTTTTTTACTATACCCACTTCAATAATCAATAAACTTACTTCTTACGGAAAGATCTTTTGACTTCACAACTTTAGTTTAAGTAATACCTTAAAAGCAGATTTTTATAGAGAAAGACTTTTAATTTCTTATCACTTTGGGTAAGGTTTTTTATTTTTCACCTATTCTGGAATTTAAATATTTTATATTAATGCTACACTAATAAACACATTAGAAAATATCTCATATCAGCCATAAATTAAGTATTTTATCATATTTTAATGCAATCTATTATCATGTAATATCATAACTTATAACTAATTAAGTGTAATTTCTATGAGAATCGCTATTAGATTAAAACAATAATAATTAATTGGTGTATATACACCGCTTTCATAAAAAAATATTTTCCTGAACAGTTCTTAATCTTCTTCATCAAAACCGCAAAAATGCTTGCGGTTTTTGTTGAAATATAATGAGTGCAGTAACACTGAGAGAAGATACTAAGGTATTTGATAAAGTGGAAAGATATGGTGCTGAGGGAGGATACAATATCCCAAATTTACCACATGGTTATGCTTGATATGTGAAAGCTCTACATCAGAATTCACAGGAATACTACTGATGAAATGGGGTTTGTGGTGGGGTAAGGTATGAATGAAAATAATTCACCCCGTGAAATCTTCATCTTAAATTTATTTCACTGGGGGCCGGAGCGAACTGGACGGACATAGAATTCGCTGGCAAAGTTGACCCAGAATACGAGACCACTGCCGAAGTATACGCCCCACGCACCCTCCGAACCATATTCATCACCTGTCCAAATCCATTCCGGCTTATTGCCAAAAATAGGGTCTATGTATAAGCCACCATCTTTTTCGCTGGGTTCCAGCAGTGATGCAACCTCTTCCACAGTAGGCAACCGCCAGTCGCTGTATCCAGCATGCCCCCTGCTGTTCAAGTCCCTTACCCACTGCTTTGCAACATTCAATTTCATGGAATTGTCAGAGCCGTTCTGGTGCCACATCAGACCTGTGGCATGGTCTATTACCACCTTATCACCATTGATTAACTCCAAGCCATAACGATGGATGATTGTACTGTGACCGTAAAATCCCCAATCATTCTTTTCACGTATTGAAATATTCGGCATTGACTGTACCTGAGATACAGACAAATCACTATAAGATGAACGGAGGGCTATGAGTGGTTCTTCTGCTGAATGAATAACCGGCATTGAAATGAATACAAATGATATGATTAAGATTTGTATTATGTATTTTCTCATATTGTACATTCAGGCTAATTGATTAGATTAATATGGAAATGGTGGTGAGGTCTGAATTATATTATAAACTTATCAGGTAATAAGGCAAGTGTCTTTTGAGGTATGTTACCACCTAATCATTTTTGATATGTGAATGGTATTTGAGAATGGTACAAAAATATACGTATCTTTATTGCCCATTTTAGAGACTATCTTTTTACAGTACAAAAAAAAGGCTTATACACCAAACACCAAAGATATTACACACTTCGGTATTGTGTATATGCCTATTAATTTAGATCCACTGGGAAGGCTTATAATAACTGCTCAACAAAAACCCTGTCAGAGAACTCATAACCCGGAGGCCGTCCGCCAATAAGCCAAGCGGATCCTCGCTACTTACTACTAAAGGACTTAGGGTTTTCCCTGAGTCCTTTTTTTTGTGATCTTCTAACAATCTTCTAACAGAATCCGAAGAGTCACCAAGATGCTCTGTAAAATTAAGGGCATTTTCAAGTTTCAACGCCTGCTCCGTATTCACCTCCTTAAGCAAGTGTCCATACCTGTCAATTGTCGTCTGAATTGATGCATGACCTAACTGGTTCTGTATGTACTTGATGTTCTGCCCCGGTTCAAATTGGTATGCCGGAGGTCGTGAAACCTCACACGCTTTACACCAGCCCTCTCTAATGCAGGTAGGCAGAAAACTTGCCTTTTAACAAGTGAATTAGGGTCAAGAGGACGTACACATCACTCCCACAAACACAGCTTCTTTTGCCTGATGCCCTATTACTTAATATTAAGAAAATAAAAACGGAGGCTCTTTTTTGCTTGAAATGGAGGTTTGAGCGGATAATTTGAAACAGAATGATAAAATTAATCGATGATAGCAATTAAAACTGTCAATAAAAAGCTCGATAATTTTCGTAAGCTTTATCACATTGTCAGGTTTTAGAATAATTTTTATACTCAAATAGTTCGGATAACTTCTCACTAACTTCAACTTCCATTTGCGATGATAAATTTCCTAATTCACGTTGAATTAATGAGGTTGTAACAGTCATAAGCCGATGCAATCTGATTGCTGAAGATATACTCATCTTAAAATGGTTTTCGGCAATAATCCAAAAACAATTTTGCCCGAGTATAACTGCAACCAAGATTTGGTTTTTTGAGAAGTCAAAAACCAAATCGGTTTTAGTATACACGCAAACCGGTTTTGCTAAAATCATCCCTTTTAGAATCAATAACTATATCTGTATTTAATATCTCGTCTGGAATTCTACTGGTGATAAATGCCAGAACAACATGATGATGTGAACCGATTGGATTGGTCAAGCAGACAGCAGGGCGTAATTTAGCTGAGGATAAATCATCAAATGGGAAAGGTACCAGAACAAGTTTACCCTTTATCATGGAATGGTTTGCCATCCTCCCTGGTATAAATATCTTCTTCGGGTTCCTTGAGAAAATCAAATGCTGGATTTAAAGTTGCTGCTTTAAGCCATTCTTTTTCACAGATATCTGACTCTTCCGGCAACAAAATTATAACTCGTACTTTGCTTTTTTCTGTAAAAGGAAGCACTTCATCTAGAACAAGCCGATGCTGTTTGTCAATGATTCCGGTTGTTTCTATTGCCTTCATTGTATTATCCATGATTTTACCTTTCTATCCGTTCTAACTATAGAGAACGTATGTTAAATGGCAAAAATTTTATATTGACCTCTCTGTGTACTTAGTCAATCCAAAGACTGAACTAATTTGCTACCGATTCTAATTATCGCTTTTAATTCTATAATCGTCAATTGAAATCTAAATATCTCAAATGAAGAAGGAGTTAAAGTATTTATCAGAACGGTCGTATAATAGCATGAAATATACTTCCGATTATCTGTTTTAACCAAAGAATTTAAAACCTAACAGTTACCTTGTCAATTTTATGTCAATGGGTATCTGTGGTGGAACTATAAAATAAATATAATGGCAAGCAGTTATTTCTAAAAATATTGAGCTAGTCTATAAACAAGATGTTACCTTTTATTTTAAGGTATCATCGGGAAGGTCTGTGTAGCGGTGCAGCCGAGAGAACTTGATTCTGCTTTACCATATTTTCATGTCACTGTAATGCTGATAATAAAACCTCTTTCGCATTACATAAGGATAATTTGGTAAACAAAAAAAGCGGTGTTGAGGACGTGCACACCACGCCCGCAAACACAGCATTTTTTTGTTTGTTGACCTATATACTTAATACTAAGAAACAACTGACACCCTCTTTTGTAAGTCTTTATTTATTCTCTGCTTATAAGTATGAGAGTTTTTGTCGTAAGTCCTTGTTTTTTAATCTTGATTTTGGTGTCTATCCTCACTATTCTACTACGAGTAACTACACATCTACAAATTTGATATACCATCAGATGGTGGATATACTTTTCATAAATTAGGTTTATTACTACAGGGAAGTTAAGGTGTGAACTTTTCCACTTCCGTACCATAAAGTAATAAGTGGTTTGTTGATGGGCAAAGGCCTTTTTAAAAATGTGGTTGCGTATTCTGCTTTCAAGGTCTGACCCTAGAGAATCCTAGAGAATCCCTAGAGAATCCCTAGAATCCCTAGAATCCAAACCACAAAACGTGAAAAAGCCAAAATGAGTGGGATGCTGAAAAACTTAATTAAGAACATATCATCATGGCCTGAACTTGAAGCTGGAATTGCCAGTTTACCTACTGAGAAGAATAGAGGTGATACCTTTGAAGAGTTCTGCCAGGCATTCTTCATATTAGACCCCATATTTCAGTTCAAAGCTGTTTACCGGCAAAATGAAGTTCCTGCATCTATTCTCAAACGTCTCGGTTATCCCGGACGTAAGGATATTGGAATCGATGGTGTCGCAATATCAAATGACGGTAAAATAACCACTTATCAAGCCAAATTCAGGCGTGACAGAAATAACACTCCTACCTTAAGAGAATTATCTACATTCTTTACTATGTCTGACCGTGCGGATTGGCGTATAACAATTACCAATGCCAATAAGCTGCCTTCAGCCGTTCATGACCGCACCAGACAAAACTGTATTCTTTCAGATAGTTTTTTTCAACTGAATCCTGATTTCTTTAAACGTCTAAGAATCTGGCTTTCAAAAAAGACTAAAGCCCCGACTAAGAAGATAACGCCTCACAAAACGCAAAGGGAGGCTATCAATGCGGCACTAAAACATTTCAAAGATAACTCCCGTGGTCAAATGATACTCCCCTGTGGGACAGGCAAGACGCTTGCAGCAATGTGGATAGCAGAAAAACTTGGAGGCAGGAGAATACTCGTAATGGTTCCAAGTCTTGCATTATTGTCTCAGACGTTAAGAGAATGGGCTGGAAATACGCTAAGACCTTTTCGTTACATTTGTTTATGCAGTGATACATCTGTTGACCGCGGAAATGACTCTCCGGTAGAACGCATTTCCGAAATGAATGTTCCCGTAACAACAGATTCAGATGTTGTGGCAGAATTTCTCAAGAAAAACACCAAAACAACTTCAATATTATTCTCTACATATCAATCAAGTAATGCCTTGTCTGAAGCTACATTGAAATCAGGAATACGTTTTGATACAGCAATATTTGATGAAGCACACAGAACAGCCGGCACTCAAGCATCAATCTGGAGTTTGGCCCTTGATGACAAAAACGTTCCAATAAAAAGAAGACTCTTCATGACTGCCACGCCTAGAATCTATGCGCCCCATATTACTAAAAAAGCCAAAGATGAAGATGTTCTCCTATGCAGTATGGACGATCATACTGTTTATGGTGAAACTATTTATAAGATATCCTTTGGACAGGCTATTGAAAGAGACCTGATTACGGATTACAAAGTTGTTGTTATATGTATTACAGATGCAGAGATAAGGACACTTGTAAAAAAAGGAAGCAGAGTTATAACAACTGATAATCAGGAATGGGATGCGAAGGCACTTGCAAAACGTTTAGCGCTGGCAAAGGCTTTGGATGCCTATGGTTTTAAAAAGATATTTACGTTCCACGGAAAAGTGTCCGGCGCAAAAGCTTTTACAGACACGGAATCACCATACAGCATTAAACAAGTGATAGAGATGGTTGGTGTCAAGAAATATAAGCAAGATGAAATAGAGTATTTCCATGTTAACGGTACCATGTCATCCGGTGAGAGAAATTCACATCTGGATGAATTTAAGGAAGCACAGATAGGCATAATGAGTAATGCCAGATGTCTAACAGAAGGTGTTGATATCCCCACAGTTGATGCAATAGCGTTTATTGACCCGAAGAAAAGCCTTATTGATATTGTGCAGGCTACCGGAAGGGCAATGAGGAAGGCTGAAGGCAAGGATAAAGGTTATATCTTTGTTCCTGTTGTAGTAGGCGCAGATGATGACCCTGAAAAACTTCTTGGTAGTTCTGACTTTAAGACTGTTTGGCAGATACTTCAAGCAATGGTTGAACAAGACCAGCACCTTCGAGATAATGTCTCAAGATTGAGAGTATTACAGGGTAAGGGAGAGGTAGAGTCTAAAGAGTGGAAGGCCGCAATGGCTGAATACAGCGAAAATTTTGAGTTCTTTAATCTGCCATGTAAGATAGATGTAGCCAGTTTTACTGAATCACTATACACAAAGGCCATTAAAGTAATCGCAAAATCATGGGATTTCTGGTATGGGTTGACGCTTAAATATAAGCAGGAGTTTGGGGATGCTAATGTTCCAAACAGGTACAAAACGCCAGATGGATTTAATCTTGGATGGTGGCAGGGAACTCAAAAAAAGAATTATAACAACGGAAAATTAGATAACGAGAGAATCACAAGACTTGAAGATATCGGATTCATTTGGGATCGGTTATATGATGCATTTGAGAAAGGATATCAGGAGACTGTTGAACATAAACAACAGTTTGGGTATGCTAATGCTCTACAGAAATATGAAACACCAGAGGGCTTTAAGCTTGGTACGTGGCAGAGCCACCAAAAGGTAGCTTACAGCAAGGGAACGTTAGATAATGAAACCATTGAACGGTTTGAAAAGATTGGGTTTATTTGGGATGTATTTGATGATGCATGGGAAAAGGGTTATCAGGAGACTATTAATTACAAACAAAAATTTGGGAATGCTAATTCGGAACATAACTATAATACTCCACTAGGATTTAAGCTTGGCAGTTGGCAGTCTGGTCAAATGAAGGCTTACAAAAAAGTGAAATTAGATAATGAAAGAATTAAACGGCTTGAAGATATCGGATTTATCTGGAACAAATTTGAAGTAACATTTAAAAACGGATACCAGGAAACTCTTAAATATAAGCAACGGTTCGGAAATGCTAATGCTCCGAATAATTATACAACACAAGATGGATACAACCTAGGCAGATGGCAAACTAGCCGCAGGGGAGATTATATAAAATCGAAATTAGGTGATGAACAAATTAAGGAACTTAAAGATATCGGGTTCATTTGGGATGCATTAGATGAAGCATGGGAAAAAGGATACCAAGAATCACTTAAATACAAGCAGGAGTTTGGGGATGCTAATGCACCTGCTATGTATAATGCATCAGACGGCTTCAGTCTCGGATGGTGGCAGGGGACACAAAGGACTACTTGCAAAAATGGCATATTGGATAATGATAGAGTTAAAAGACTTAATGAGATCGGGTTTGTATGGGATGTGTTAGGCAAAACATGGAAAAATGGTTATCAAGAATCACTTAAATATAAAAAACAGTTTGGTGTGGCGAATGCTCCAAATAACTATAAGACATCAGATGGATTCAGGCTTGGCGGATGGCAACAGCATCAACGAGAAGATTACAAAAAAAGCAAATTAGATAAAGAAAGAATTAAACGGCTTGAAGATATTGGATTTGTATGGGATGTATTAAAAGATGCCTGGGCGAAAGGATACCAGGAAACGCTTAAATACAAACAAATGTTTGGACAAGCGAATGCTCCAAATAACTATAAGACACCAGATGGTTTTAAGCTTTGCTTGTGGCAGGGGACACAAAAAAATAATTATACAAATGGCAAATTAGGTAACGAGAGAATTGAGAAACTTGAAGAAGCAGGATTTGTTTGGAGTAAATTAGACGAATCCTTTGAAAATGGATATAAAGAGACACTTAAATACAAAAAACAGTTTGGTATGGTGAATGCGCCAAGGAGCTATAAGACACCAGAGGGTTTTGAACTTGGTGTCTGGCAATCTGAACGAAGAAAGTCATACAACAAAGGCAAATTAGACAATGAAAGGATTGATAGATTTGAAGAAATAGGGTTTGTTTGGGATGTATTAAAAGATGCTTGGGAAAAGGGATATCAGGAAACTCTTAAATACAGGCAAATGTTTGGTATGGCGAATGCTCCAAAAAGCTATAAGACACCAGAGGGTTTTAATCTTGGCAAGTGGCAGGGTACACAAAAGACAACTTATAACAAAGGCATTTTAGAAAATGAAAGAATAAAAAAACTTGAAAAGGTTGGGTTCTTGTGGAAGCAACGCTGAGATTCGTAATTAATAAAGAAATGAGGTTCAAATAATAATTATGAAAGAATTTATTCCAAAGTTGGTTAATTCAAATCATTATCATTTGTGGACTGATGTTTTGCATGCTAGAAAACTAGCAAATCAAACAAAGAATAAATGGAATCGAGGGGCGTATGTTAGATGGACAATTATAATTGGTTGGACAGTACTAGAAATATCATGTCAAGATGCTCTTAAAGAACCAGGAATCCCATATAGTTTCAAGCGCAATCTTGATGATGCTGTAAGAAACAAAAACTTAAAACCACTCGATTGGAGCAAAGGAATTTGGCTTGAAGTTTCTAATTTGCAGAATCTACGAAAAAATTGTGTTCATCGTTTTGTTACCGAAGGTAACTTATTTCCAGAAGCTGAAGTTGCTGATAACACAGTGAAAATTATTAGAGAAGCCGTTAAAGCAATATATTCACATGCCAAAAAAGATGTTCCAAAATGGATTGAGGACAATGATGATTATGGATGGGAAAAGGATGGTTGTAGAACTGTTGCAGAAGCGACTCTAATAAATGCTGTAAAACGGGATGATCCAGATAATGTTAAAATAGTTTTTGTGCATGATGGGAAAGAGCATGTCCATGAAATTTTATCACCTGGCTCTGACCCTGAGCCGGCAATGAAGGAGCTTTTAGGTAAAATTAGCATGCCTATAAGTGTAATTAGAGCTTATCAAGGTAATAGGCTTATATTAGAACGCAAACTGAACATGAGAGGAACATAACAAAGGGACTAATCGGGTGGCGCCACATCTATTTATTATTGTTCATGCGCCCTGGGCATGCCAATAATAAATTACTTACCTCCGAATACATCATCAAGAGAAGGATCTTAATAATTAGTCAAAGAAGTAGACAAAGGCAAAACTAAAAATCGAGGTGCTCCATGGAATGGGAATCAGCTTCTTATGGGGAAAAGTTTTAAAAGCCATAGTATTAAAACTATAATTTTTCAATTTTTATTTCATCACGTACATTTTTTTTCATTTAATTCAATGACCTTTGCTTTTCTTAATCCTTTAGGGTCTAATATAAACTTTATTACTGTCAAGTAATTGTCAAGTAAGCAAATCAAAATGTCATAGCAAATTGATAATGTCAGTATAAGGCAAATAGAAAATGTCAGGTATACTCACCTCCAGAAAGGAGGTGAGAGATGTATTTCCTGACAATGAAAGATATTAACAAATACAAGACAGTCACAGAAGTAATAGAAGGTTATTTAGAAGTTGAAGAAGCAAGTGAAACATTAAAGCTATCCGAACGTCAGATATACCGCATTAAGAGGAGGG
>JACZYU010000177.1 GCA_022570935.1 Planctomycetota bacterium
CCGCAAAAACTACAGAGTATCTCCGGAATATTGCGCGTGAAATCATACCCGAATTAATATATTAAGGCCAAAGTTGATTTATCTTTCCGCATAGTTTGACTTCTATAATTCTTGTATTTACCTGCCAGGTAAAGAATTCTGTCATTCCCTACCCGCCAAAATGAGTAACACACCCGTCCAAACCGTTCATTAGCCCCCGTCCGACCAAGTCATCCGGGCAGGCGACTGCATTCTGGCGGGGGCAAGAGTCGGGCTGGCAGTCTGTTGAGCTGGAATTAGTCCTTCGGATTTCTGGATTCACGGAAATGGCAATATCGCTTAATAATCGCTCAATCTAGGTCAAATTTGAAAATAACGAAAATACTGTTGACAGATTAAAAGATTATTACTAAAATTAGTCTAAGTCTAATAAACTTAAGAGGTTGATAAATATTTAATAAGTAGATTTTTTTGCTGATATCTTGAGGATTCAAGTTAAATTTATAAAACAAGGGAGTTTGAGATTTATCTCTCATCTTAACTTAATGAAGCTCTTCGAAAGGGCAATTCGTAGAGCAAGAATTTCTGTCAAAATGTCTGAAGGGTTTAACCCAAAACCTAAAATTGCCTACCCTTTAGCTTTACCAGTTGGAATCAAAGGTATCGACGAGAAATTGGAGATGGAACTTTGTGAATGGATGTTCGCCAAGGCGAATCTGTCTCAGGCACAACAGGTTTCTGAAATAGAAACAAGGCTGAAAAGACAACTTCCAGAAAATATTCAAATTGTCTCCGTCGAACAGGTTTCCAGCCAAGTAAAATCTTCTGTAAAGAACGTAACTTACGTGGTAAAACCAAAAGAGGGCAAAATGCCAGAAGCAGGAAAGACTGAAGAACTGCTACTCAAAGATGTGATAAATACTAAGAGAAAAGGGAAAAAACATGCCTTTAACATTCGTCCGTCAATAAACAGTATTACTACTGATTCACAATCTATTGATTTGGATCTGGAGATGACACCCGAAGGTATGGCTCGACCCGAAGAAGTATTATCACACTTAGGATTGCAAGCTGGCAAAGACTACGAAATTTCAGAAATAGTTAGAAAAAGAGTAAATCTGACCTCCTCTCCTAAAGCAGCCTGTTAACTCAAGCAAAAGGAATGTAATGAAGAAGAGGATGTTGATAAATGTTGTAGAGCCTGAGGAAAGTAGAATCGCCATATTGGAAGATGGGGTTCTTGAAGAATTATATATTGAAAGGTTCTCTCGTGAGCAAATTGCAGGCAATATATATAAAGGTCGTATTGTCAATGTCGAACCGAGTATAGAAGCTGCATTTGTAAATATCGGAATATCAAGAAACGGGTTCCTTCATGTCTCAGACGTTAAGAATTACCGGCGTAATGGCGAGGAACAATCAGATAGCGACAGCGCCACAAAAACAAGAGAGAACAAGTCAAGGATCAAGACGTTAATAAACCCGGACCAGGAGATACTTGTACAGGTTATCAAAGAGGGAATTGGTGACAAAGGGCCAAGTTTAACGACAAATGTCAGTATACCGGGAAGATTCCTGGTACTGATGCCGGATTCGAAACTTGTAGGTGTTTCACGAAAGATTATTGATGAAGTCGAAAGGACAAGACTTAAACAGATTGTTGAAGAACTAAAACCACCCCCAAATTTAGGCCTGATCGTAAGAACCGCAGGAGCAAACCAGACAAAACGTGAACTTTACAGAGATTTTAACTATCTTCGAAAACTGTGGAAGGTTATAGAGAATAAAGAAAAAAGAGCCGAAACACCATCTGTTATATACCAGGAAAGTGATTTAGTAATTCGTACAATTCGGGATATATTCTCAACAGATATTGATGAAATAATCATTGATTCCGAAGCTGTCTTTAAAAAGATAAAATACTTCCTGCGTTTAATAATGCCCGGTTGTGTGCGAAAGCTAAGACTTTATAAAGAACATGAACCATTATTTCATAAATATAACATTGAAAGAGAAATTGAAAAAATTAATAAAAAGGATGTCCGTCTTCCAAGAGGAGGCTCCATTGTAATAGAACAAACCGAAGCGCTGGTAGCAATAGACGTAAATAGTGGTAAATATAGAGAGGAAAGCGATCCGGAAAAAACCGCATTCAAGACAAACCTGAAAGCGGCTAAAGAGATTGCACGCCAGGTCAGGTTAAGGGATATTGGCGGAGTCATAATAGTTGACTTCATTGATATGAAAGAAGAGGGTCATATGAGAGCGGTTGAAAAGGTGATGGAAGACGCTCTAAAAAGAGACCGTGCCAGAAAAAAGATGTTAAAAATATCTAAATTTGGTATTATCCAGATGACACGGCAGAGGATCAGGCCGAGTCTCAAGTCTGTAATTTATGAAAGTTGTGAAAATTGTGAAGGTACTGGAGAAATAAAGACAATCGAAAGTACCTGTCTGGATTTAATGCGGCAGATAAAATCAATAGTAAATAATCCGCAAATCAAGAAAATAGAAATTACTGCCAATGATGTAGTTGCAGGATATCTACTAAATAATAAAAGGAAACGACTTGCAGAACTTGAGCAGAAATTTTCAAAGGATATTATAATCAAAGGCGTAATCGGTCATAAAACAGGTGAAACCACAATCCATAGCATTGATAGTGAAGGAAACCGCATCGCTACTAAATAAATTTCCTTTAATTGTAAACCGTCCTGGCTTTCACTCGAATGACATTATAGGACGGAATGAAATAAGTTAACTTAAAATACTCACTAGTGAGAGAATATTGAAAGGAGAAATGTAATGTATGCCGTTATAAAAGAAGGCGGAAAACAATACAAGGTTGAGCCTGGTAAAATTATAGAAATAGATTTAAAGAAAAATGTCAAAAAAGGCGATACGCTGGAACTCACAGATGTATTAATGGTTTCGAAAGAGGGAAAAACACAAATAGGAACACCTACTGTTGAGAATGCGAAAGTAATATCTGAAGTTCAAAGTCACACAAAAGGCAAAAAACTGATAATTATGAAATTCCGTCGCCGCAAAGACTCCAGGACAAAACGGGGACACAGACAGAAATATACAAAAATCAAAATAAAAGAAATTGTTTCCTGATATTCAAGTTAAAATATAATATTTTCGGTAAAAAAGGAGTTAAAAATGGCTCATAAAAAAGGACAAAGCTCGACCAGAAATGGAAGAGATAGCAATCCACAACACCGTGGTGTCAAACATTACGGCGGAGAACTGGTGAAAGCCGGCGCTATTCTTATTCGACAATGCGGTACAAAATTCAAACCCGGCACAAATGTTGGATGTGGTAGAGACTACACACTATTCACAAAGATAGATGGGAAAGTTGCATTTGAATCTGGCCGCCGGGTCAGTGTTCATCCTGTATAAAACTTTTTTCTATTATACCATATAATATTAATAGTAAGGGGGAGGGAGCTTAAACGCTCCCTTTTTTCATAAATACCAGCAATGTTTGTAGATGAAGTAACGATTTTTGTAAAAGGCGGCAATGGCGGGGATGGTGGCGTAAGCTTCCGCCGGGAAAAGTATGTCCCTCGTGGTGGCCCCAACGGTGGAGATGGAGGCAAAGGGGGTAATGTCATTCTGCATGTAAGCGAAAAAATCGATACGTTGCTGGACGTAACGTCAAAGGTAAAATTCATTGCTGAGGATGGTGGAAGGGGGGGGAACAAAAACAAAAATGGTAAAGATGGAAAAGACTTAATCCTCAATTTACCTAAAGGAACGCTGGTAAAAGACCTGAAAACAGGGCGAGTAATTAAAGATTTAAAAATATTTGAAGAGTCTATAAGGATTGCAAGAGGCGGTAAGAAAGGTAGGGGTAATGCTCACTTTAAATCTTCAACTAATCAAGCCCCGCGTTTTGCAGAAGAAGGGGAAAAAGGCCAGGAACGCTGGATTAAACTTGAGTTAAAGCTAATCGCAGATGTTGGTATTATTGGCTTACCCAATGCCGGGAAATCTACATTCCTTGCGAGAATCTCTTCGGCACGGCCTAAAATTGCAGATTACCCATTCACAACACTACAACCGCAATTAGGAATTGTAGAATTAGAGGATTATAAAAGATTAGTATTTGCAGATATACCCGGCCTTATTGAAGGTGCGCATGGCGGTTCGGGTTTGGGTAACACATTTTTACGGCATATAGAAAGGACGAGAGTAATCGTCCATTTAATAGATATTTCTGCAACCGACCCTGTAGAAACATACAACCTGGTCAGGAAAGAACTAACGCTTTTCAGTTCCAAATTAAGTGAGAAAGCAGAAATAATAGTCCTAAACAAATCTGACATTCTGGATGTGGAAACCGGCCTTAACATAGCAGATGACCTGAGCAGGAGATTGTCTAAGCCCGTATACACAATCTCAGCAGTAACTGGCAAGAATGTGAAAGATATAATTAAAAAGGCTGCAGATTTAGTTGATAAGGAAAACCAGGAGAAACATTCCTGCACG
>JACZYU010000178.1 GCA_022570935.1 Planctomycetota bacterium
TCGGAAGACACCATACTTATTTCTATGAATAAATAATCCGGTATTGTGTCCCATGTATTAGGATTGGGGAGGCAAGAAAAACATGGAGGAAAAGCACGTAGGAAACGTGGACGTGGTTTAGAGAATAGGGACAAAATAGGGACAGCGACCGTTAAAATTATGAGGCGATATAAGCATAAACCATTCAATTGAAATCTTTGAAGATATGCGAACTGTTTTGATTAGCACTAAGGAGAATGAAAGGGAGAAGAATTGGAAGAAGCTGCTTCAAAAAACCTTTAAACTTGAAGATCTAAAGAATAAAAAGATACTGGGTACATAAAAGGGACAGGCTACTTTTTTGATAGAAACACCTTTGTAGGTTATTTATACGTTCCCTCACCTTTAAGTCGAATAGCAACAATGTCCAGACGGTCTTTATTACTAAAAACTTCATAGAGAATTCTATAATTTTTATCAATCCATAATCTTAACTGATTCTCTTTGCCTTCTACTTTATCATACCCACGAGGATATGGATTTTCATTTAAGGTTAGGATAATCTTAAAGGCTTTTATAAGAATATTATCAGGAAGTTTCATTAACTCTTTCCTTGCTGATTTTTTTACATGGATCTTCATTTGGAGGATTTGATGCTTTCAATCCGTCTTAAAATGTCATCACAATCTTCAATAGGGATTGTTTCTTCGCTCTTCCGAGATTCAAAAACTTCAGCATCCGGATCAACAGCAGGTAATATTTGCTCAATTCGATGAAATTCACTAATATCTATTATAACTGATTTTCTATTACCTTTTTCGTCAGTAACGTATTCCTTTACATGAATTACAGACATGATTAAGCCTCCCTTTAAAATTTATTTGGGAAAAAATAAGTAAAAGGATGTTTTTAATAACCTGTCGATATAATATACAAAAGTAAGGATATTGCAACTCTTTTTAACGGTACGGATCGTGCAAAAGTAAAAGGGGACAGATTTAATTTATTCCAATTCGGAAGACACCATACTTATTTCTATGAATAAATAATCCGGTATTGTGTCCCATGTATTAGGATTGGGGAGGCAAGAAAAACATGGAGGAAAAGCACGTAGGAAACGTGGACGTGGTTTAGAGAATAAAAAACCTGTGTTCGCTCTTGTAGGAAGAAATAGCAATGTAAGACCTTTTCCTGTGGACAACAGTTTCGGTGTCACCTTGATTGGTGAAATTATACAATAAAGGTATTGAAGGGAAAGGAGAAATCAATAATGCAAATCTTAAACGCTAAACAAAAACTTGAAGAAATAATAAGTTTGCTACCGGAGAGTAAGTTGGAGGAAGTAATTGACTTTGCCTGCTTTTTAAGAAATAGAGAAGAAGCTGATGAACAATTAAGAATGCAGATGAATTCATATGCTTATAAAGATTGGATGAGCCCTGAAAATGACATTTACGATGAGGTCTTTAAAAATGAAGTTAAATAGAGGCAATATTGTCCTCTGTAAAGTTCCAATGCCTTCAGAAAAATTGAGGGAGTTTAAACTAAGACCCGGCTTCTGAGAGTGGGATTCGCAAAGTCAATTCTTGCTTAAAAGACGCTCTGGAATTAAAGTAAAAAATTTTCCGTAGAGAGTATAGCAGGGTCAAAACATCAACAATATATTGGTAGTTTAGGCTCTTTAAAAAGTGTATTACTTCTCTAATTTCAAGAGCCATTTCTTTAGTGCAATTCCGAAAAAAAATCCTCCAAGCTTTCCATCAGAACGTATTACACGGTGGCAGGGTATTATCGGAGGTACCGGATTCTTTCCTACGGCATTACCAACAGCCCTGACGGCATTCGGATTGCCAATTTCATCGGCAATCCATTTATATGCCCTTTGCTCTCCATAGGGTATTTCACTGACTTTTTCCCAAACCTTTCGTTGGAATTCTGTTCCGATACTTAAATCCAATATAGATTTGAAATTTACCCGCTGTCCATTAAAGTAACTGGATAGTTCATGAATTACATTCTTTAGTTTTTTGTCGTCTCGGATTACCTCTTTTTGGAACCTTTTTCTTAGAAGTGATTGAAATTTGGCCTCGGAAATCTTTGAAAGAGTGACAAGGCATACGCCCCTGATAGTTTCTGCGATAAATACAGGGCCGAATGGGGAGTCAAGGCAGGAGTAACTGATAATGTTTCTCATTCACCTTTATGACCAAAAGTCAGCTTCACCACCTTTATCATGCCAATTATTATGGAAGATATAAAGAGGATGGTCAGCAATATTGAAATGACGTAAGTGAGTATTTTCCACGAGTCGTCTAACGCTTTATCCCACCATTTATAACCCAGCAGAGATACTCCGAACAACTCCAGGGCAAATAAAGCTGATCCCAGGATAATAAAGCCCAACACTATATACTTTATATCGCTTTTGTGTGGAGCCATGGATACAGTGAAAATGATTGATGCTATTATGAATAATACAGAACTTATACTACGGAAACCGCTTTTCCAGAATGCATTGAGCGTCAGCCATATCATATCCAGGAAGTTTTTTGCGTAATCAAATACTATCTTGAAGGAAAATGTCATTTCATTAGGTAAGGATTCATCTACGCGAATGGGATTCCCCAGGATTATGGAGATTAGTATCAGGATGAAAGCACAGCCGAAGATAGGAGATGTTGCTATAAAGAAATCAAAGAGGAATGGGACTTTCGGCTTGTCGTATTGTATACCACCGTTCTCAAATTTAAATATATTCAGCTCTTTTATGGTAGTACCGGTAATCAGGCATATAAAGGCATGGCTGAGTTCGTGTATTACAGCGCCGGGGAAAAGAAAGAACCTGACGGCCTTTATGCTTATATACTTCGACCATAGCTTTTCAATACCGAAGCTTGTGAAAACAATCAGAATAAAACCGAAAGCGAAAGCCAAGTATACCGTTTCAGGACTCCCTGTACTTCTTGGGTAAAGTTTATATAGTAGAAAAAAAAAGTGTAATCATTTTTATTGATTTACCGTAATTTAGATTGAAGGTCTTGCAGGTTAACAAACCTTTTAAAAGATGTCAATTATATAATGTACATTAATATTATCTTAATCACAGGGGGCATAATTATTGCCCCCTTTTTTTACGAATCAATTTATTTGGGCAACAAATCGAAGAAAGGAAAATAATCAAGCCTCCCGCCAGACAGGCTTTCTGGCAGGCCTTCCTACGGCAGACAAGCCTGCCCGCCGGTTTGTTGGGCATCATTTGCTTAAACGTACCGGACGAATATAGAATATGTCTAAGCTGTTGCTGCCCCAGGATACGATGCCATCGCTGAAGGAAACGCGCCATGCACCATTCAAATAAAGACTGTCATCCGAAATATGACTGTCGCGTGTCCAGATACTCCATTGTTTTTTATCAAATACAGGGTCTATATATAGATTACCATTTTTCTTCTCAGCTTCTAATAGTGACGCCGCTTCCTCCACAGTGGGCAATCTCCAGTCGTGAAACCCTGCATAACTTTCTTTGTTCAACTTGCGAATCCACTTCTTTGCTCCTTCTTGCCAACTCACATATTTATCAGAACCGGACTGATGCCACATCAGGCCGGTGGCAGAGTCTACTACAACCTTATCATCATTGATTGTTTTCAAATAATAGTCGTGATCGATTGTGCTATGTCCATGAAATCCCCATTTCTCCTTTTTACGTATTTCGACATTCGGTATTTCCTGTACCTGCGCAACAGACAATTCCTTGTAATATGGGCGCAGATTTATGCGCGGTACTTCTCCTGATTGTATAATTGGAGTTGAAAAGAATATAAATAGTATGATTAAGATGTGTGTTGTTAAGTGTTTTTTCATAATAAATTCAATTATAAGCTCACTATGGAAATAGGCAAGTATTTTTTTAAATCAGGCTTAATCGATCGATTTACCACCTGATTACGCCTGACATGTGAAACTTTTATATGTATTTGGATTGAAGCAGCTACGAGGAGAAATCAAAGAGTATCAATAAAAACGGTATTTCAGGGGGTTTTCAGGTAAAGATTTGTGTGAATTTGACGATAATAAGAGAAAATGTTTGTTAAGGATTTGTTACATACGGAGTAATATAACAATGCATAAACAGGATATTGCCTTTAATGAGTGTACGAAATACACAACAGAAGGGCTTTTATCGATGTTCAAAGCGGAAGCACAGTTTATTGGTCTCACACGTTAGTTAAAACTATGCATTTTCAATGAAAGACTTTCAGTTTCTATAAACTTTTTGGGATATAAAATTCCAAACAACAAATTCCAAAAACCAAATAAATTCCAAAATTCAAAAGACGATGACCAAAACCAGATGTATTTCGGGGAAGCACGGTGGTTTGTAATTTTGAAAATTGGGAATTGGTGCTTATTTGTAATTTGGTGCTTGTGATTTGTAGTTTTAAACGAATTTCATTCGTGATTCAA